>CAUTTN010000049.1:0-11989 GCA_963541225.1 uncultured Treponema sp. | reverse complement strand
ATAAGTGCTGTTCTTTTTTTCATTTTTACACTCCTATAAAAACTTTTTGCAGGAAACTTCAGCTTCAGAAAAAAGTTTTTTCAAGTAGTTTTGTTTTTGCAAAACTACATACAATAAACGATGTTTTGTGCAAAGCACAAAACTCGATAGATAAACAGTGAGGCTGAATTTCTGCCGAACTGTTTATCACGCTCCTATAAAAACTTTTTGCAGGAAACTTCAGCTTCAGAAAAAAGTTTTTTCAAGTAGTTTTGTTTTTGCAAAACTACATACAATAAACGATGTTTTGTGCAAAGCACAAAACTCGATAGATAAACAGCAAGACCGAATTTCTGCCCGGCTGTTTACCATATTTACATAAAACTTTTTATTAATAAATATAATTATTTTCCTTCAATAACGGAATTTAACCTGTCTCGGCATGATTTTTCTATACTTTCTGCACGAATTCCATTCGGTATATCAACCTTAAAACAAGTAGGCGTTCCCTTTAGAGCTTCAAGTTCTTTATCATTTGCACCATACCACAAATGGAAATGGTAGTTAGGAGCACCATGTACTACAACAAAAGAAATAAGACCGAATTTTCCTGCGTCTTTTTTCTCTGCCATCATTGTCATATATGGTTTTTCTTTATTGGTTGCAATGCGTACATAATTCGATCGAAAAATTTCTTTATCGTTCTTATATACTATAAGTTCATTTTTTCCGTCTTTTGTAACAAATTCAAGATGTGTAAAATCGTTAAGAGTTTCATTACCTTTTTGCATTAGGGAAATAATCTCTTCCTTTGTAAAATCTCCGCCTTTAGGATTTTTACCGGCGTATTCTTTTATCAGTTTTGCATAAACGGCTTCAACTTCTTTACTTGTATTTTCGTACACAATAGGAGAATTCATCCATTTTCCGTGAGCGGCATAAGAAGCAAAGGGTTCTTTAGGAGTATAATTAGGCATAGCTTTTATACTTCCTTCAAAAGCTTTAAGTAATTCTTCTCTAGGTGTAGATGCAGGATAATAGGTAGGCCAGTATGATGCTTTTCCCAGAAGATTTTCAATACCTCTTCTGCCGAATCTTGTATGCCAATGCTGAAGTCCATCATCTCCATGTTTTTCCGGTCTAAGTGCAATAAAATATTTTACATCGGCTAAAGCACGGTCTTCCGTAACGGCTTCAAAAGTTTCCCAGAATAAACCTTTGTACTCACCGTCTTCTTTCTGTCCCAGATACTTATATTCACAAGCTTTTTCTATTTCCTTACCTTCTTTATTTTTGATGGTAAAAATTACGGTATTTGTACCATCAAATTTCGCCTTAATAATGGGAGTTTTATACATATCTTCTGTAGCAGCTTTAAGACCGTCTGCCGTATAATAGCTCATATTTTCGGCTATCATTTTATACGTCATGTCTAACACTTTTTCATCTTTTACTACGTCCGAAGAAACCCATTCTCCTTTCCAAGGCATAAATTCCATACCGGTTTTTATGGGCGGTATGGATTTACATGCAGTAAACATAACTGCAAGAATCATTAGTATAAATGCAAGTTTTGCATTTGCTTTTTTGTTTAACATAATAATCTCCAAAATTTGTTAATAATACTATTAAATATACAATTAATTTACATTGTACATTTAGATTTGCTATAAACAATCACAAAACACTGCGATAAAATTTTAATACTTTACCGAAGTCAAGACTGTTAATCCTTTTTACGGTTCTCCGTAGAAGCACTGCAGCATCCGCAACCGCAGCCGCTTTTGGGGTTAATGTTTTTTTCGCCACAGTTACAAGCCGAACCTTTTCCCGTAAATATTCTGTAATATTTACGTATAAGAAAGACAATTACACCTGAAACTATAACGACAGTTAAAACTTTCCCAATCATAAGAAAACCCTTTATTTTACTGGCATAGCCTCAATCCAAAGAACTGCATCTTGTGAAAGTTCTTTACCTGCAAATTTCTTTACGCGTCCTGCACCAAGAGCCGCAAAACCCCAATATCCTGCTTTATGAGGAACAAAGGAGAAATTTCCGTTTTTATCGGCAATAATGATAGTTGCAGCAGCTTCGGTTTTAGGAGCAGTACCGAATTTGTTTTCTTTCATGTCTACATCGTAGTTAATGTATTCAATTTCAATTTCTGCATTGGGAACAGGTTTTCCTTTTGAATCTAGAACTACACCGCGGAAAATACCGCCAACCCAAACATCATAAGGTTTTACCAAAGGCATAATTTCGGGATAACCTTCTGCACAGCGGTTTTGCCAATCTGTCGCAAGGTCGCCTTTATTAATCATTACTTTAGTGATCTGCTGAATGTAAGCATCTTCGGCAGGTTCAAAATAAGGATGGGGTACTGCAACCAAAACCCAATCTCCACCTCCTCTGTAACCGTTTTCTTTGCTTAATACAAGGTCATAAGCAGAAGCAGTATTTTCAGATGTTGTAAAAGTGGTTTTCTTTAATGAGGGCATAAGGTCTTGGATTTTTTCTTTATGAACAGAATAAAATTTTTCAAAACCTTTAATTTCGCCTGCTTCATTTTTACCGATGTCCATTGTATGACCCGATTCGGCAGGGTGAGTAAAGACCACCTTAAATTCTACAGTATCTCCTTCAACTATTGAAGAAGGTGTATAAATCATTTGAAAGTGAGCAAATGAAGCCATTGTTACCAAACACAAAAATAAAACTATCCCTGTAATTTTTTTCATATAAAAACTCCTATTAAAATATTATATAATAAGCAATAACCTTTACGGATAACACCGTACTTAAAGTACACGGATCGGCTTTACCCAATTTAAGGCTATTGCTTAAAATTGCCAAATTATTGTTTATTATCAGCCTTATCCGATATCTTTTTAAATATCGGCGGCCATGCAAACATAACTACAAAAAGTAAAATAACGATTATTAAAGCCGCAGGCGAAAAATCGGATTTTCTTTCGATTTGCTTATCTTGTTTTTCTCCCGTTTTTTCAACTATAGGCTGTTCTTCCTCTTGTTCTTTTGCATCGTTTAAAGCAAGAACTTCTATCCAAATTACGGCATCTTGAGAAAGCTCTTTTCCTTCGTACTCTTTTTGTTTACCTGCACCCAATGCGGCAAAGCCCCAATATCCTGCACAAGGCGGAATAAATTCAAAATACCCTTCCGCATCGGCTAAAAAAATACCGGCACCGGATTTTTTTAATTTTCCTTCGCCTGTAAACTTTTTATTTTGCATATCGACATCGTAATTCATATTTTCAAATTCTATTTCGGCATAAGGAACCGGATTTCCGTCCGAATCCAAAACTACACCGCGGAAAACACCGCCTTCCCAAACTTCATAAGGCTTTACTAAAGGCATTATTTCGGGATAACCTTCGGCAACCCGGTTTTTCCAATCGGTGTCAAGACCTGCCTTATTTATAAAAACTTTTGTAATTTGCTGAATATATCCTTCTTCGGAAGCCTCGTAATAAGGATGAGGCACGGCAACCAAGACCCAATCTCCGCCGCCTCTAAAACCGGTATCTTTATCCAAAGTAAAGTCATAAGCAAAACCTTTACTTTCCGAAGATTCAAATTCGGATTTTTTAAGAGCCGGAAGGAGGTCTTGTTTTTTTTCTTTATGAATGGAATAAAATTCTTTTAAGCCTTTTATTTCTCCCGCTTCATTTTTACCGATGTCCATTGTAAGACCCGACTCAAAAGGATGTGTAAAAGAAAGAATAAAGTCAACCGAATTTTTACTCGAATCAATTACGGATTCAGGGGTATAAATTAGTTGAAAATGAGCAAAAAGCCCTATTAGCACAAAGCATAAAAATAATGCGGAAAGTAAAACCTTTTTCACTTTTTAACTCCTATCTTTTTACCTTTTTAAACAATAAAACAATCAAAATCAAATTGATTATTCCAAGACAAAGTGCCGCAATTGCAGTAAATGAAGGTCCTACATTCGGAATTGCAGAAACCGTGTCCATAGGTATCCAGCCGGAACCGCCCGTAGGAACGGAAGCCGATTGTGCAGCAATATTTTCTGCACCGGCATTTGAATCTTCGGAAGCGGCAGGAGGTGTGCTGCCGAAACCGCCTGAAGGAGCGGGACCGTCTTTTACAATTTGATGACCGGGACCGGCATCAAAGGTAACGGTATAAGGTACGTTCGGAATGGGAAGATTAATTTCGCTTACATCGGGAAATTCGCCTTCCCATATTTTTTTGCCTGAGGCTTTATCGGTAAGGTAAAGTTTTACTCCTGCCGCAGAAGCTCCGTTAGAAAAACCGCCTTGAACATAAATAGTTCCGTCTCCGTTATCTTCAACGGTAAGTAAAGGCGAATGTGCAAAAAGCAAAACCGAACACATCATTAAAACAAATACAATACTTATTTTTTTCATCTAAAAACTCCTATCAATAAAACCGGCTTTTCTCCGGTTATTTTCTATAATTAAAACCCGAATAATCTTCCGAGTTGGAAGACAAAAACGGCAACAAGCGAACTAAGCACTACAGGATACAAAATACTGAATGCGGTCCAACCTATGCTCTGAGTTTCCGTTTTTGTAGCCATCATAGTAGCAATACACGGCGGAAACAAAGCAATTAAAATCATAATAGTAAGCCCGTCAAGGGGAGTAAGTCCCGTTTCCTTGTCCTGAATACGGGCTTCAAGAACCTTGCCGGAATCTTCGCTTGCAGATTCTACACTATAAATTGTTCCTAATGTAGAAACCAATGCTTCTTTGGCAGCAAAAGAACCCAATATTGCTATATTTACTTTCCAATCAAAACCTGCATATTTTGTAACAGGCTCCATAGCCTTTCCTATATAACCTAAAACGGAATTTCCCAAAGTTTCTTTTTTAAATTGAACACTTATCAATTTTAAATCCGCAGCCGCAGGTCTTAAAGCTTTTGCAACAGCGGCAGCCTCGGTATCGGTAACAGAAGTACCGCTTATTTTTATATTTCCCGTTCTAACTATAGCAAAGAAATACGGATTTACTTTTTGCCAATAAGAATAAAAGGACGACTTTAGCATAAGTTTTTGAAAATCCGGAGCAGTTTCGTAAGCCTTTAAAAAATCTTTTTTGGAAGCGGAATAAAGTTTAAAATATTCTTTAAATGCTCCTGCATTATTTCCAAGTTCAATTTTTCCGCGTAAAGCAATTTTTGTAAGCTCCGGATTTTGAAGAAACATTCTATTTGCTGCTGCGGCTGTAAAATCGTCTCCGCCGAACCAATTAATAGCTTCATACAAATACATTTTTTCCGTAAGCCGTTGAAAATCCAAAAAACCTTTTTCGGAAGCAAAATATTGCGAATAAGAATTATTGAGTTTACTTGCAAAATTTTGTATATATTCATTTTTTTTCGCTTCGTGATAGGCTGTTTTTTCTTGGCTTAATGACGGAAAATTTACACCCGCCCAAATTACAACGGAAACGGCAACAACAGTTGTCGCAACTTTTTTAATAAAACTCCATAAACGCTCAAAAGTACGTATCAAAACACCGCGTAACGTCGGCATATTGTAAGACGGGAGTTCCAAAACGAAAGGCTCGGGCTTTCCATGTACAACGTAAAGGCTAAAATACTTTGCAACAAGCAAAGCGATTATTAAAGTGATAAACGAAATACCGCCCAAAACCACCCATTGATAATTTGTAAAAAATATTCCCGTAATCAAAACATAAAAAGGGATTTTAGCCATACAATTAAGCAAAGGCAAAATCAAAATTGTTACCAGACGGGATTTATCATCGCGGATTGTTCTTGTGGACATAACTCCCGGAACAACACAACCGCCCATTATTACGCCCGATAAAATCATAGGCAATGTAGACTGCCCGTGAAGCCCGAATTTCCGTAAAATCCTATCCATTATAAAAGCAAGGCGAGCCATGTAGCCGACATCTTCCAAAAATGCAATTAAAGCAAAAAGACAGAAAAAAATAGGCACATAGTTTAAAATCATTATTGCACCGTCTATAATTCCGCTTAAAAATAAACCTCTTAAAGGACCTTCACTAATCAAGCCTTCGGCAGGAATCATTTGCGAAACTATAGCTCTAACAAATTTAAACAACGGAAAAACTTTATCCGTCATTTTATAGCCCAAAACTACGGTTATCCAATAAAAAACCAATACAAGCTCTACAAGAATCAAAAGCCCGTAAACCCTGTGACATAAAACTTTATCTACACGATCCGTAGAATCCGTACTTGCGGCTCCTCCTTTTGAATAAATCAAAGCGGCTCCGCCCGTAAAAACTCCCGAACAAACAAGACTTAAAATAAGCCTAAACATGTTATTCGACAACAAGTCTATAGGAAGCATTAAAAAAAGTGCGTTTACAATATTATACGTTATAAAAAAGAGAATAGAAGCCGCTATTATTTCGGTTATCTTCTTTTTAACATTCAAAGCTTCAATAGTCTCTTCTTCAAGTTCTTTTTTAGAAACACAAGTATCTACTATCTTTTTTGCCGCCGAAGAACGGGCAAGAGCAATCTCTATTTCAAAACTATGCTTGTGTTTTTCCTTATGATCCGCCTCCAATTCTTTTATAAAATTTAAAACCGAAGCAAAATCGTTAAAGTTTTTACCCTGTTCTTCTATAACTGCGGAATCTTTTTCACAAAGTTTAATGGCAAGCCATCTTAAAGGTATGGAAAACCCGTCTGTTTTTGAAGCGGCTTGCAACTTTTCTATAATTTTTTGCAAACAAGACTCCATATCATCGCCGTAGCTAAGTTCAAACCTTTTTTGAACAGTTCCGTTTTCGGCTGTTAAAGAAATAAGCTCTTTTAACTCGCTTATTTTTTCTTTTTTCTTTGCAGAACCTGCGATTACAGGAATTCCCAAAAGAGAAGAAAGTTTTTCCGTATCGATTTGCAATCCTGCATGTTTTGCAGAATCCATTTTGTTCAAATACATTACAACAGGACACTGCATTTCCAAAAGCTGAAAAGTCAAATAAAGATGTCTTTCCAGATTTGAACCGTCTGCAATATTTACCAAAAGTTCAGGTTTTTCAAGCAATATAAAATTACGGCTTACTCTTTCTTCAGGCGAATAAGATGTAAGACTGTACGTTCCGGGTAAATCCGTTATAAACACGGATTGCTCCAAAGCATAATAACTACCGGTCTTTTTTTCTACCGTAATTCCCGGATAGTTTGCAACATGCTGATGTGCTCCGGTCATCATATTAAATAGAGTCGATTTTCCCGAATTAGGCTGCCCTGCAAATGCAATATTTATTTTTTGTTTTTTCATAGTCTAAACTTCTTTTATAATTATATTTTTAGCCTCATCTTTGCGTACTGCAACAAGAGAACCGCAAATAGAAATATCGAAAGGATCCAAAAGAGGTGCTTTTCTTACAACAGAAAGTTCCGCACCCGGTGTAAATCCAAGGCTTATAAGCCTCTGCAATGTCATTCCGCTTAGCCCAAGTTCTTCAATAACGGCTTTTTTTCCTTGCTCAAGCTCATCAAGAGTCATGTAAATCTCCCATAAAAACTTTTTGTAAGGATTCTCGGAGTTTTACAGCTTTGTTCCGTAAGTAAATCCTTTATCGTACCGCTAAAGCGGATAACGAATTACCGGTCCCGACGCAGAACATAGACGAAAAACGTCAGGTAGTAAACCCTCCGCATAAATCGAATCCTGAAAAAAGTTTTTTTAAGCAGTTTGTTTATAAACCGCATACAATAATTCGATGTTTTGTACTCAAAGTACAAAACTCGTTAGATAAACGGTTAGAGCGAATTTCTGCCGAACTGTTTATCATATCTACTAACAGCAAAAAAATTATGGACGTACCAAAATTTTAGATGCCAAATTATAATCTATTGCATATTTTGCACTATTTACTAAAAGCAAAACAGGTCCCTGTTTATCGGCTTGCGAAGTAACTACGGTAAGCTCGGTATTTATATCAATACCTAAACTGCGTAATCTTGCAAATTCCGCACCTGTTCCGTCAAATTTAAGCACGGAGGCTTTTTCTCCCGGCTTCAAAATAATTAAAGGAATCATGTAAACCCTTTCTCACAAATATCAGTGATACTGTACACTATATTTCTTTTTTAATCAATAGGAAGACGAAGAAGTTTTTTGGATTTTATACCAAAACCGGTTTTAAAAAGTAAAAAGTCCCTATCTTTTACAATCCGCCGATAATCTTTATAAAAAAATCTATTTTTACTTGTAAAAACTTTGTTTTTGCAGTAATTTATACGTTATGGAAGTAAAAAAAGAAAGACAAAAAGGAACTATTGTATCGGAAAAATTTAAAGAACCGGACAATTACAAAGTTGTTCTTATTAACGATGATTTTACTCCGATGGATTTTGTCGTTTTTATAATAATGACTATATTCGACAAGCCGCAAAAAGAAGCAGAAGCCCTAACGCTGAAGATTCACAAAACGGGACGTTCTGTTGTAGGTGTTTATGTATACGATATTGCCGCAACAAAATGTTTACAAGTTTTGACGGCTGCAAAAAATAACGATTTTCCTTTACAGTGCAAGGTAGAAAAAATATGAATTTATCCGTAAGTACGGCAGTACAAAAGGTATTTGAAGAGGCCGTTTCCGATGCAAAAAAACGAAGCCACGAATTCGTAACTCCCGAACATTTACTTTGGGCAAGTCTGGTTTACCCTAAAGTCTTAGAACTGTTTACCCTATGCGGTTCGGACCTAAATTACATGTATGATAGTCTGAATGAATACCTTAAAACCAAAATACCTCATATCCAGCATGGAAGCAGTGAAGAGCCAATTCAGACTATGGGATTACAAAGTGTTTTTGAAAGAGCGGTTTTTAATTGCAGTGCTGCCGAAAAAAAAGTTATCGGTTTAAACGATATAATAGTCAGTCTTATGGACGAAGAAAAAAACCACTGTTCTTTTTTTATGAAAAAAAGCGGAATAAACCGTCTTAGGCTTTTACAGCTTGTAAGTAACCCCGACTTTTATGATAACGGAGAAAACCACGAATACATTGAAGATATCAAAAATAGTCAGATAGAACTTAAATTTGAAGAGGCAGCTTCGGGGCTCCGGCATAACAATTCAGTAAATCCTGAAGAATTTAAAAAAAACGAAGATACTCATGAAAAGAAAAGACGTTTTTTGGAACGCTACACGGTAAACCTTACAGAACTTGCAAGAAATTCAAAATTAAATCCGGTAATAGGACGCGAAAAAGAAATAGAGCGTACCATAGAAATTCTATGCAGAAAACAAAAAAATAATCCCATTCATGTAGGCGAAGCCGGAGTAGGAAAAACCGCAATAACGGAAGGCTTGGCTCAAAAAATAGCAAAAAATGAAGTTCCTGTTTTTTTAAAAGACACCGGTATATATAGTCTTAATATTTCCGATTTAATTGCGGGAGCCAAATTCCGCGGCGATTTTGAAACCCGTTTTAAAAAAATATGTCTTGAACTTAATCAAGAAAAATCCGCAATAATTTTTATAGACGAAATCCACATGATAATGGATTCCAATGCAGGCGGAGGAATCGAAATATCGGATTTACTAAAACCTATTTTGACGAATGGCAATCTACGCTTTATAGGAGCTACTACTTATGAAGAATACAGTAAATATTTTATAAAAGACAAAGCTCTTGCAAGACGGTTTCAAAAAATCGACATAGAAGAGCCTTCCGAAGACGAAACATTAAAAATACTTAAAGGTCTGCGTTCTAATTACGAAACTTTTCACGGTGTAAAGTATTCAGATGAGGTTTTAAAAACTGCTGTCAGGCTTTCAAAAATGTATATAAGGGAAAGGTTTTTGCCGGACAAAGCAATCGATTTAATTGACGAAGCCGGAGCCAATCTTAAAATAAGATTGGACAGAATAAAAACACAAAACGGAATTTCCGATACCCCTGACTTTAACCAAATTTCCAACGAAGTTTCTATCGAAGATATAGACAAAATAACGGCTAAAACCGCAAAAATACCCGAACAAAAAATATCTCAAAACGAAACGGAAAAACTAAAATCCCTTGAAGAAATCTTATCGCAAAAAATATTCGGGCAAAGTCAAGCCGTTAAAGATATTACAAAGGCAGTTAAACGCTCAAGAGCAGGGTTTAGAGCCAAAGAAAAACCCGAAGCCGATTTTTTGTTTGTAGGTCCTACAGGTGTAGGCAAAACCGAACTTGCCAAAACCCTTTCCGAAGAACTTGGAATTCCTCTTTTACGCTTTGATATGAGCGAATATCAAGAAAAACACACCGTAAGCCGCCTTATAGGATCTCCGCCCGGCTATGTCGGATTTGAAGAAGGCGGACTTTTAACCGAAGCTGTAAGAAAACACCCCAATGCAGTCCTTCTGTTAGACGAAATAGAAAAAGCCCATTCCGATATTTACAACATTCTCTTACAGATAATGGACTATGCAACATTAACCGATAATCAAGGTCGTAAAGCTAATTTCAATAACATAATATTAATTATGACAAGCAATGCCGGTACTGCACATATCGGAAAGCCGGTTATAGGTTTTGCAGGCGAAAAAATTTCTGAAGAAGCTGTGGACGAAGCCGTAGAAAAAACTTTTTCTGCCGAATTCAGAAACAGACTCGATGCCGTAATAAAATTCAAACCTCTTTCGTCCGAAGTAATGACTAAAATCGTAACAAAAGAGATAGAAAAAATAAGATTAATACTTTCCGAAAAAGAATTAAATCTTGAAGTTGCACAAGAAGTTATTCCTTTCTTTGCAGAAAAAACTTACTCTCCGAGCTTTGGTGCAAGAAATGCAGCACGCTTTATTGAAGACGAATTTATTACGCCCCTTACCGATTTAATTCTTTTCGGTTCGCCCCAAAAAGGGAAAACAATATTTTGCAGTTTAGCCGATAAAACGAAACCGCCTTACTTATCCGTAAATATAAAATGAAAAAAGAAAGTTCTTTAAATTTAATGCCTTATGAAGAGCAAAAAATTTTAATTGCCCGTGCGGATAAAAATTTTCCTTGGCTTGAACTTAATCAGGAAGCTGATTTTAACGCAGCTTTCGGTGAAGACGGATATATAGAAAAATCTCAAGAAGACGAAATAATTTCCGGAGGGAATCTTTCTCCCGGAATGATTTTATCCGCATATAAATATTCTTTTTTTCCATGGTTTAACGAAGATGATCCCATAATTTGGTTTTCGCCTTGCATACGTTTTGTAATTACGCCCGATTCTTTTCATATTCCATCACGTCTTAAACGGGAAATGAAAAATACATCTTTTAATATCACTTATAACAATACTTTTGAAAAAGTCATTCAAAATTGTTCAGAAGTAAAAAGAAAATTCCAAACAAATACTTGGATTACAAAAGATATGATTGCTGCATATAAACTTTTAAATAAATTGAATACAGCTATATCGGTTGAAGCATGGGACGGAAAAGAATTGGCAGGCGGTTTTTACGGGCTTTTATTCGACGGTGTTTTTGTAGGCGAGTCCATGTTTACATTTAAAACGGGAGCTGCAAAAATAGCTTTTGCACTGTTTGCAGCCCGTTTTTTTAGTAAAGGAGGAAAGCTAATCGATGCTCAAATTCCTTCCGAAAATATAAAACGCTTCGGAGGAATTAAAATTCCCAGAAGCGAATATCTACATATTTTGCACGGCGATTAAATAATGGGTAATTATAATTACAAATTATCAGTGTATAAATATGTGAACTTGGCATAACTAATACCGGCAAGAGGAATTGTTGCATCATACCCGTATGGAATAGCAGGTAGAAACGATACATCGGTGCTTTATAATAGGAATATGCAAACGATGTTTTCTGAAAGAAAACTCGCATATCAAAGACGTTTTAACGTCTTTGATATAAACAGACAAACTCGCTTTGGACATTGCTAAGATTTATAAACACGATAATCAACACCCCCCCTACGCAGAGCATCGGGGTATGTTGTTCTCATAAGGTGGTTGCAGTCGGCTTTAATA
>CAUTTN010000048.1:0-12038 GCA_963541225.1 uncultured Treponema sp. | reverse complement strand
AAGCAGCTCATCGAAACACAAAATATAAAGGGTATTTAAATGAAAAAAGGCATAAGCTGTGTTATTGTCTCAACTGTTTTGTTTTCAAGCATGGAAGTTTCTATAAAGGCAGCAAACGGAGCTTTTAATGCAAATCAGTTAAACTTTTTGAGATTTTTAATAGGCGGGGTTATGCTTTTACCATTTACAATTAAAAAGCTAAAAAAAACGGGTTATAAGTTGACACTTGCAGATTTAGCAAAGACAGCCTTCTCCGGTTTTATCTGCGTGGTGGTGAGTATGACTTGTTTTTTGCTTTCGGTTGTGAAATTGAATGCTTCGCTTGCCTCGCTTTTTATAAGTTGCAATGCCTTTTTTGGAATTCTTTTTGCCCGTCTTCTTTTGAGAGAAAAAAATTCGCGGAATGTGTACATTGCTCTTGTGCTTTGTTTTATCGGAATGCTTGTTACGATAATAAACCCCTTTAACCTTGCTGAAAGTCATATAAGGGTTTCCGCCTCGGGCGTTATATTGGGGCTTATTTGCGGAATCACATTTGCTCTTTACGGGGTGCTTAGCAAGTTATATGCAAAGGATAAGCCTATAGGCGGAGTTGTAATTACAACTTTTACTTTTTTGTTAGGTACCTTGGAATTGGCTATCCTTATGACTTTGACCCATATTCCCTCAGTTGCAAATTTTATGCTGAATTCAGGCTTTACAAGTTTTGCCTATGTTCCGTTTTTTAAGGGAATAGCCCTTTCAAACCTTGCCCTCTTATTGTTTATTTCGATATTTATAACAGGGATAGCATATATTTGTTATTTTTATGCGATAGAACAGTTGAGTATTACCTTTGCTTCGCTAATATTTTTTATAAAACCTGTGCTTGTTCCGATTCTTGCAATTATTTTCCTTTCGGAAAAGCCTCAGGTAAATTTTTGGTTTGGACTTGTGCTGATTGTTTCAGGTTCCGTAATTATTTTTACCGAAAATAAAAAAAAGTTAAACAAATAAAATATAATAGGATTCATCATAATTTATGGCGGAGCTTTTTTTCGTCATATTGACAAAACATAAAAATAAATTGTATTATAAATAGGTTTAAATTTAACCAAAAAGGAGAGAACCGTATGAAAAAACCTATTATTGGAATAACGGGCAGCTGTCTTTATGAGACCTCGCAAAGCCTTTTTGCCGGTTATGAAAGAATGTATACAAATGCCGATTATGTGAATTCGGTACTTGCGGCGGGCGGAGTACCCCTTATGCTTCCTATAATTGATGATGAAGATGCAGTAAAGCAACAGCTTGAAAATCTTTCAGGGATTATCATTATGGGCGGGCATGATGTAGAGCCTCACTTTTTTAATGAGGAACCCCTTTCCTGTCTTGGAGAAATTCTTCCTAAGAGAGATGTTTATGAACTGAGACTTATCAAAGCTGCTAAGGCTTTAAAAAAGCCGATTTTGGGGATATGCAGGGGAATGCAGATTTTAAATGTTGCATTCGGCGGCTCACTTTATCAAGATCTTTCACTCATAAAAAGAGATATTCAAATACAGCATGTTCAAAAAGCCCGCCCGCAGGAACGCACTCATTCTATCAAGACCGAAGCTGCTTCAATTATGCAAAAAGTTTTCGGCAAGGAAGATATGGTTAATTCTTATCATCACATGGCTGTAAAAGACCTCGCAAAGGATTTTAAAATTACGGCCTATGCTCCTGACGGCGTAGTTGAAGCTATCGAGTATACGGGAGATAATTTTATGATGGGTGTTCAGTTTCATCCCGAAATGACGGCAGCCGTACATAAGGCGTCATTGGATCTGTTTAAAGAATTTATAAGTCATTGTTAACTGATTCCGGCCGTTTAATCTATCTATCATATTTCAATATAAGGAGTTGAAAATGGAAAATAAAGGTAAATTAGGGCTTTTAAGTATTTGCCTTCTTGGAGTAAATGCCATTGTCGGTACCGGAATATTTTTGCTTCCGGGAAAGGCCGCCAAATTGGTCGGTGTATCGAGTATCGGAGTTATTTTATTCGATGCCGTTTTGGTTATTTTGATTGCACTTTGTTTTGCTGAAGCAGGAGGCTTGTTTAAAAAGAACGGCGGCCCTTATGTTTATGCAAAAGAAGCCTTCGGCGAATTTGTCGGTTTTGAAGTAGGTTTTATGAAATGGGCAATAATGGTTATTGCTTGGGCTGCAATGGCTGTAGGTTTTCCCACGGCTTTAGGAAGTGTATTTCCTTTAGCAGCAACACCTTTTTGGCGAAGCGTTATAGCCGTAGCTATTCTTTTGTTTTTAGGATTGATGAACATTGCTGGAGTACGAATTTCAAAAATCGTAAACAATGTTATTACAATCGGAAAATTGGTGCCTCTTATCTTCTTTATTCTTTTAGGTATCTTTTTTATCAAAGGCGATAATTTTCAACCTATGCAGTCGGTAGGTGCCTTAACTACAACGTCTTTCGGAGCAGCTGCTCTTTTAATCTTTTATGCCTTTACGGGGTTTGAATCTATTGCCGTTGCCGCTGAAGATATGGATAAGCCTGAAAAAAATGTTCCTCTTGCTATTGTTTTGGTAATTACAGGTGTTTCCGTTTTTTATATACTTATTCAAGTCGTTGCCATAGGTATTTTGGGTGATGGGCTTACAACAAGCGAGGCTCCCGTTGCAGATGCTGCCGCAAAGTTTTTAGGCCCCGTTGCAAAAGCTATTGTTACAACCGGAACCTTGGTTTCAATAGGCGGAATAAATGTTGCTTCTTCTTTCTTAGCTCCTCGAAGTGCCGTAGCTCTTGCCGACGACGGTTTTTTACCCAAGTTTGTAACTAAAAGAAATAAAAAAGATGTCCCCTACATTTCGGTTATTTTAACAACCGCCTTGACAGCCTTGGTTTGCTTAACGGGCAGTTTTTCAAAGCTTGCCGCAATTTCGGTTGTTTCCCGTTTTGCCCAATATATCCCGACCTGTCTTGCAATCTTAGTATTCAGAAAGCGCGGTATGAAAGGCTCTTTTAGAATTCCCGGCGTTTATGTTGTTTCCCTTTTAGCTGTAGGAATAAGCCTTTGGCTTTTATATAATTCAAGCTGGGACAAGATTTTATTCGGTTTAGGCGGTCTTGTAGTTGGAGCCGTTTTCTACGTTATAATGAAACTTACACAGAAAAAAAACAACTAAACATTTCAATTTAGAAAAGATTTTGTTGTTTCAACCTACAAGCCGATTGAAATTCGTAAAATTAAAAAGAATTTCTTTCGGCTTTTTTAATACAATTAATACGACATTTATCGCCTTAAACGTATATACCGGCTTGAAGGAATGACAGCAGGTATTATAATTAAAGTAAAGGAAACGTTTTTAAATTGAACGGAATTGTAGAATATATAAAGATTAGTATACTTCCCGCAAAAAGTCAATAGTAATTGTTTGTGGTTAATCGGCATAAAAAAACGCCCGAATATCTCGGAAGGAACATTCCAAGATATTCGGGCGGAAAAAAATATAAAACTAATTAGCCGCCAATGTTTGGTAATGGTAATTTTCTTGCATTTTTACATTCATCAAGCGAAGGTGATGAAGCTTTTTCTAATTCAATAGTTCCTTCCGTATTTCCATCTATTTTACCTTTTAAGATTAATTTGTTGCCGGAGAACTCGCAATCTACGGTATATGATGTACTGCCGCTTTTAATAGTTAGTTTAGGATTATTGAACTCATAGTTTGTTTCGTTTGCTTTAAAAATACCGCTTACTATTCCTACTTTACCTTTTACAACTATACCGTATTTTCCGTCATCGGTAAAATATGCATACGGTTTTATATCTGTTCCCATTAGAGCTAAGAAAGCCAAAAGGTTCTTTCCATCTTTATCGACCTCCTTTTTGACTTCCCAAACTCCTACCAGCTTCTTTTTGTAAAATTGATTACAGCCTGTAAACAAAACCATTGTACTAACCATTAAGGTTAATACAGCCAATACCGAAATAATTTTTTTTCGATTTTTCATGTTAAACTCTCCTTGCAGGAAATTGTTCCCGCTTTTTTATTTTTAAAAAGAATACCTTTTAGCCGGTTCCATGAGCGGATAACCTGCTCCGGCTTAGGTTTCTTTTTAATACCCAAAATAAAAGTTAGTGTGCATAAAATTTGAGATCGGGGTATAAAGCCTCCGCACGAATAAACGGAATAAATTTTTAAATATTTAAAAACATTAAAAAAGCAATTTTTTGTATGGTTATTTAAGAGGAACGGAAAATATAAATTTAAGGCATACTTATGGGGGGGGGGGGGTATACCATATAACTAGAAGACTGCGTTTCAAAATAATATCCTTTATAAAAAAACTTATTCATAGCCAACAACTATATAATATAACAAATAAAAATTTTTGTCAATGTCTGTTTTGCTTAAAATCTACAAAAACCTAAATTTTTATTAGGCATAAATTTTTTTCTTCATCGTCTTTCCTCATATTGTAGGTTGGAAATTACTCTGCATAATTCTCTTCCCATATCGCCAAGACAACCGTAATTTTGCAGTAAAATACCGGAATCGCTTTGATTTCTTAATTCCGGAAAAAAACGTTTATATTGTCCTTTTCGATATAAATACCCCGAATCAAAATTATCCGGTTTTGCTTTTATATCTCCGGAATAATGTCTTATTGTAAAAACTTTTGATATTTTCTCGCTTTCGTTTCGGAAGTATTTAAGTTCTTTTTTTATCCAAGGTCGTACATCGTAGAGAATAAAATCGTTTTGAAAAAATACCATTACACTTTGACTTTGTTCCGTTATAACGCCTTTATATACGGTTCCGTCAATTTCGCGAGAGACATTTATATATGAAGTATTTACGGGACCGTAAATTTCTCTAACCGTACCGAAGTTCTCCGCAGGAATTAAAACGAGATCCGAAGCTGCAGTGTCTATAAATCCGAACCTTCCGCTAAAATGTGCAAAGTTTACCTGTATCGAATCGGGTCCGTAAGACGAATAAGTTATTTTTTCTTGTATTGCTCTTCTTATTATTTCTTCTTCGCTGTAGTAGTAATTATATTCGGGAAGAAAAATTGTTAGACGTATGTTAAGCAGCCGATTTACGTTATAAAGTTCATTTACGGCTATACCCGGTATTATTTTTTCGGCATTTAGATATGCTCTTTTTGCATAACGGAATGCAGTGTAATCCCGTAATCTTATACCGGAATTGCCTTCCTCTATATATAAGGCTGCCGCTTTCCGTTTTATGGTTTGTGCTTTTTGAAGTGAATCTTTATACTCCGGTACCCATGCGTCTGCTTGTGTGTAATACTCCGAAGCCTTGACAAGTTTGTCGGGTTTGTATGAAGTTGCAAGAATTTCTGCCGTGTTATAAGAAATTTCGGCACCTAGCAAATTTATTTTATCGTCTATGTGGTGAGAGTATTTTTTTGCACGTCTTAAATAGGATAATGCTTTTACGGCTTTTCTTGTTTCATCTCCGGAATTGTTTGAGAGAAAAAGAGCTTGTTCATAAAGAGCTTCCGGGGCTTTGGTAAAAGCTTTTTCTTTTAGAGCCGTATAATCGACAGGCTCAAAAATGGCCGTTTCTTTTTTTCCGGTAAGACCTGCCGGATAAATTGTTTTTAATGCAAGGTTTTTATTGTAAAGCAATATCCAGTCCGATATATTATCTGCAATGTCGGCATAGTAGATATTATTCCGCTCTGCTTTTGCAATCATATCGTTTATGTAAACTTCTGCTTTGGCATTTTCCGATTTGTAAACTTTTATATAGTTGTCGGATATGTTTCCGTCCAAGATTAGATTTGCAGATGATACGGCTCTTTGTACAGGGTTTGATCCGCGTACATACATACTTGCACAGCCCGAAAAAAAGCAAATACAAATAATTATATATAATGTGTTTAAGATATTTATTTTCATAAGATTTTAGTATACCGAAAACGCTCGATTTGGTATAGTATATGTAATGTGTGCGAAGTGCAAATACATCGGAATTTTTTTGTTGTATTTTCAGAATAATAGGGTATCTGTAAAAACTGAAAGTTCTTATATGTTACCAATAGACCGTTCAATTTCATGTATTTTATTCGTGCAGAGGGTTTAATACCCCGACGTTTTACGTCTACGCTCTGCGTCGGGGTTGTTGATTTAGAAACCTCTTATATATCATTTAATCCTTTTGCTTCTTTTGAGATAAAAATAATAACTGCAACAATAAGAATAACAGAATAACCGAGGGTGATAACCGTAACCAATAATTTTGAATATTCCGCAAAATGCAAGATGATTCCTAATACGGCGGTAAAAGCACCAATACAATAGAGAAGTATACCTTCTTTGTTAGCCAAAGGCTGTGGATTATACGATTTTTTCTTTTCGGCAGGCATTGTATTATATCCGGCTATCAGATTGTAGCATTTAAATTCTCTGATTAAAATTCCGAATATAATCAGTACAATGCCGCTTAAACAAAAAGCTATAATTGTATACATTTATTACTCCTAACCGGTATTATACCATAAAATTTATAAATATTATAGCAATAATATTGGTTATTGTATATAGGTACATTAAAGATGTTGTTTTAATTTTAGACAGAGATTTTGTATATACGGTATTGATCAAACCATGCCGCATTAATTATAGAACAGCCTCTAAAAACAGCTTTTTAGAGGCCGGTGATAAGTTTTATAAGCCTATTTCGTTTTTCAATGTTGTAACGGCTGCCGCAACTTCAGTTGAAGCGGAGGTAAATATACTGCCGGATCGAAGCATTTTTTCGGCTTCGGTAAATTTGCCTTCGTTAATTGCCGAAGCAACTTTTCCGGCTTCTTTATGAAATTGGGTATGTTTGGCTACACAATCTTTGTATGTGGCTAAGTGTCCGTATTTTGTTTTTGCTTCTCCGTATAACCATTTGCCGAATTCGCATTCACTGTCTTTTGATATTGAACCGGAGTCCAGTTTTTCTTTTGTCGAAATAGCAGTACGCAGTTTTACTTTCCATTCAACATGGGTTTTAATTGCATTATTTAAGTTTATTGTCGTGGTTTCTTTTTTATTTGTTGAGCGTTGATTATCGTCATCGTTTATTTTAAATTTACCGACTTCCTTTACGAGGTTATCGATGCTATGTTTATTCTTTTGTGTTATGACTGCGACTTCTTCCATAGCATTACTGATTTGAACGGCACCTTTAGCCATTTCATTCATACTGTTTGTTATAATGCGGGTAAGTTTATCCAATTTTTGCATTTCGTCGGCAACATTTTTACCGCCTCGGAGCATTTCTTCGGAACCGGCTTGTACTTCGGCTGTTACGGTGTTGATGTCTTTAATAGCCGAGAGTACTTCTTCGCTTCCGTGCTGTTGTTCTTGCATAGCACTCATCAAGGTGGTACTCATTTGTTTTACTTGATCCGATAGGTTAAAAATTATGTTGAATTTTTCTTCTGCCGTTTTTGCAGAGCCGGATAGGGTTTCAATTTCTCCGGATAAGTTTTTTAATGTCGATGTGATGTTTTTACCTTGTGTGCTGGACTCTTCGGCAAGTTTCCGTATTTCGTCTGCAACAACTGCAAAGCCTTTTCCGGCTTCGCCTGCGTGTGCTGCTTCAATGGCGGCATTCATCGCAAGCAGGTTTGTCTGGCTGGCGATGTGCTGTATAACTGTGGACGCTTCCAGTAATCCGCCCGATTCTTCGGCTATTTTTTGTGTTACACTGTTTGAGTTTATAATGGTTTGTTTTCCATCAGCTGTAGCATCGGCAAGAGTTTTTATTACTTCATCTGTCTTGCCTAGTGTTTGTGTAATTGATCCGATGTTTGCTACCATTTGTTCAATAGCAGAAGATGATTCGGCAACGCTTGCTGCCTGATTTTCTATACTGTTGTTTAGCTGCTTTATTGTACGGATTATTTGTTCTACGGTAGCTGCTGTTTCGGTAACGCTGGCACTTTGCGTTAAAGACTGTTGTTTTACATCTTGAATGTTTGCTCCTATTTGCTGTACGGAGCCTGCTGTTTCGTTCATATTGCCCGAAAGTTGTCCGGCGATTTCTTCCATTGAAACGGCATTCGATCCTACGGCTCGAATTGATGCCGCTATTTTTTTTATTGTTTGGTTGAAGTAATCGGATAGATCGGTGATTTCGTCATTGCCTTTAAGCGGAAGCCGTACCGTTAAATCGCCTTCTCCTTGAGCGATGTTTTTAAGTGCAATAACAACACCGTTGATGGGTTTTACAATTCTTAATGCAACAAGAAAAACTACTATGAAAGATGTAAACAAAATAAGAAATCCTATTATATAAAGAGATTTTTTTAATGTGGAAATAGTTCCCATAAATTCTTCTATAGGTGCGGATATGATGACTGTCCAGCCGCTGGATTTGATATGTGCAAAAGAAGCGATTTCTTCTTCTCCGTCCCAATCGAAGAAGCCTACATCCGGTTCTGTTTCTTTTAAAGCTTTTTGTTCAAATGCGGCAATACTTTTAAATACAGAATTCCTTTCGGCTTTTTCTACGCTGGATTCAAGTTTTTCGACAATGTTTTTGTCTTTATCGGCAATGGTTATTCCGCTTAAACCAACTATGTAGCAGCCTCCTGTGTTTCCTACGGTTATATCTGTAATTTGATCGGTAAGCCAAAAACCGTTTACATCTATAGATAGTACTCCGGTTACGACATGTCTGTCATTATAAATAGGTACGGCAAATGTTGTTATTAAGCTGCCTGTAGTACGCGAGAGATAAGGTTCCGCAATAAAGTTTTTACCTGTAACGGCATTTTTAAACCATATTCTATCTTCTACATGGATAGGGGCTCCTTCTTCAAGGTAGCAAAAGCCTTTAGTATCGGATATATTTAATTCGGTTATGTCGCTATAAAAAGTTCTTTCTTTGTTTAAAAAGCGAATTTTTTCGGAATAAGACGCATTTTCATCATGCAAAATAGGTGTTCTTGCAAGTCCTTCTGCAAATTGAAAAAAAGCGGTTATTCTTCCGTCTATAATTTCTGCCGTATCTTTTGCTTTATCTATTAGATGTGTTTCCGCTTTTTCCGTTACAGCTTTTTCGGCAATGCTCACCGCTAGGATTCCGAATATAAAAAGTGCAGCTGTTACTAATAGTCCGAAGATGATAATTAGTTTATTGCGGATAGAAAAACGTGTTTTCATAATGTAAATTACCCCCAAATTAGAATTTTCGGAAATTCCTAAAAATGTTGATTTTTAGAGGTAAGTTTTGCTTACCTGTTTTCCTTAAAAATTTAATTATGAAAAATTATATAAGAACTTTTAAAAGTTTATATAGCCTTTAAGAAGTCTTCTATCATAAATAATCGGTTATTATCGGCATATTATTTAATGTATTGAATAAAAACATACTCCTATTTGCGGGATTACCTATAATGTTGTGTATTATGTTTTATAAAATTAAAATTAGATTGTTGATTAAGTCCGGCAGCCCAAAGTATCTTAGTAATTTTATGTCATATAAATCAATGTTGGAGCGTCAATAAGCATAGATAAAACTAAAATTATAATGTAAAAGATTAATAATAAAATATTATAAATAAAAGATTTGAATTGTTTGTCTTTAATGCTGAAAATAATTGATAATGGAATATAAATCATTACTAAAAGAAGAAAAATAAAAAAAGGTATAATCACCAATGATACGAAAGGCTCTTTTGTATACAAGGTTGTACAGTATGTCGACATCAGTCTATGTATAAAAGAACTGAGAATTGATACCCCTCCTGCACACAGCATAAATAAATGATATTTTTTATTATTCATATTTATTTCTTTAAATTTAAGAATCGACATACCCCTATGCAGAGCGTTGCCGAGAAACGGCAGGTATTAAACCCTCCGCACGGATAAAGCAAAACTGGTTTATCAGGATGATTAAATACTTCGCCGAAGAGCCTCAATGTTGCCGGTTTTAGTCTTCTTTGGTTTTAAGGACAGCCAAAAATGCGGACTGAGGTAACTCGACATCGCCTATCATCTTCATGCGTTTTTTACCCTCTTTTTGTTTTTCAAGAAGTTTTCGTTTTCGGGTAATATCTCCTCCGTAGCACTTTGCAAGCACATCTTTGCGTAAAGCGGAAATAGTTTCCCTTGCAATAATCTGGCTTCCTATAGCTCCCTGAATGGGAATTTTAAATTGCTGACGGGGTATTTCCTCTTTTAACTGCTCACAAACATGTCTTGCCTTATCGTAAGCACCGGGACGGTAAGCAAGCTGAGCTAAGGCATCTACAGGCTTTCCGTTAATTAAAATATCGATTTTTGCCAAATTGGTCTGACGGGTTCCTATAACCTCATAATCAAAAGAAGCATATCCGCGGCTTATGCTTTTCAGTCTATCATAAAAGTCGAATAAAACTTCGGCAAGGGGCATTTCGTAAACCATTTCAACCCTTTTTTCGTCAAGATAGGTCATATTGGTTTGGATTCCGCGTTTTTCCATACAAAGCGACATTATATTTCCAAGATATGTAGAAGGGGTAATTACGGTTGCCCTTATAAATGGTTCTTCGGCATCCTGTATAAGTCCCTCATCGGGATAATCGGCAGGATTATCGCAAATAATAGTTTCGCCTGTTCTCATTATCAACTTATATTGAACCGACGGAGCCGTAAAAATGACGGCTTGATCGAATTCCCTTTCAAGTCTTTCCTGCACAATTTCCAAGTGCAACAACCCTAAAAAGCCGCACCTGAATCCGTGTCCCAATGCCAAAGAAGAATCTTTTTCCCATGTTAAACTTGCATCATTTAATTTTAACTTTTCGAATGACTCCCTAAGTTCTTCATAATCGTTTGTGTCCGTAGGATATACAGAAGAAAAAACTACCGGTTTAACTTCTTTAAATCCGGAAAGCGGTTTTTCGCAAGGGGCAGCCGCATTTGTAATTGTATCGCCTACACCTACATCGGAAACGGTTTTAATTCCGGCAATTATATAACCGACTTCCCCAGCCTGAAGAGAATCCTTTTTTATAAGATCCAGTACAAAGCAGCCTGTTTCTTCTACCTTATATTCTGCTTTGTTATTCATAAACCTTATTGTCATGCCGGGTTTTATTGTTCCCTCAAAGATACGTACATGAACTATAACACCCCGGTAAGGGTCATAATGGCAATCGAATATAAGGGCTTGCAGAGGATTTGTATCAAGCCCTGCCGGAGGCGGGAAATGTTTTACGATTGCTTCAAAAAGCACGTCCACATTCTCCCCTGTCTTTGCAGACACGGCAACGGCTATATCCGGATCGAGTCCCAAATCATGATCTATTTGCTTTTTTGCAGCCGGAATATCGGCGGCAGGTAAGTCGATTTTATTTATGACCGGAAGTATTTCCAAATCGTGTTCCAAAGCAAGGTACATATTTGAAAGTGTTTGGGATTCGACACCTTGAGTTGCGTCTACAATTAAAATAGCACCTTCGCAGGAGGCTATTGCCCTTGAAACCTCATAAGAAAAATCCACATGTCCCGGTGTGTCTACAAAATTAAGAATATATTCCTGTCCGTCTTGTGCGGTATAGGGAATACGGACTGCATGACTTTTTATGGTAATACCCCGCTCTCTTTCAATATCCATATCATCCGTCATCTGATTTCTCTGATAGCGGACATCTATGACCTTTGTTTTTTCAATCAGCCTGTCGGCAAGAGTAGATTTTCCATGATCAATATGAGCGACAATGCAAAAGTTTCTTATATTTTTAGGATTAAACATAAGGGCGATTATAATAAAAAAAACATCTTGTGTCCACATTTTATATTGACTATTTTTTTAAGTCTCTTATGTAATTACGATGGTATTTCCTTACCGGAGTTTTGGTTAATCTGTTTTGCCTAATCGGTTCCGTTTAGGCAGAGGGAATATCGTATCTCTTCTTTAGAACAATAAATAATCCGATTTTTTACACTAGACAATTTATAAAAAATCGGTTAAAATAGTAAATATGTAGTAAAAAACAGATTTTAGATTTACTTACCACAAAATTTGGAGGA
>CAUTTN010000047.1:0-12075 GCA_963541225.1 uncultured Treponema sp. | reverse complement strand
GAAAAAAGAAGGCTCCGGAAAAAACATTTGTTATTATAGATTAAAGTAATTCCCATAAATTTTTAAACATTCCCTTAATAAAATTATTAAAAACGAATTTTTAATAATTTTATATTTTAATCGGGTAACAGAAAATAACATTTTCATTCAAATAGAGCTAACAACATCTTTTCTCGATATTTATTCTCCCAAATTTCAATTTACATAATACATTCACGGTTTATTATATAACATTCTTATATTCGGCAGACTTTCAATCTTATACACCCATAAACAAAGTTTTTGTCTTGTTACTTTTTATATTTTATACTATACTTTTTAAGTAATTTAAGATTTTAAATTATAAAATATACAATTAAATTTTGGAGGTAAAAATGAATCCTTTAGAAAACACGGAACCGAAGACTGTTTTTAAATGGTTTTACGAAATATCGCAAATTCCTCGCGGCTCCGGTAATGAAAAAGCTATAAGCGGTTTTCTTGTAAACTTTGCAAAAGACAGAAATTTGGAAGTCCATCAAGATAAAGCTATGAATGTTATCATCAAAAAAGCGGGTACTGCCGGATATGAAAATTCTCCGGTAGTCATTCTTCAAGGACACATGGATATGGTTTGCGAAAAAGAATCTTCTTCCGCTCATAACTTTTTAAAAGACCCTATCAAATTTGTGGTAAAAGACGATATGCTTTATGCCGACAAAACAACTCTCGGCGGCGATGACGGAATTGCAGTTGCTTACTGCCTGGCTCTTCTGGATTCGAATGATATCCCTCATCCGCCTCTTGAAGTTTTAATTACAACCGAAGAAGAAACCGGCATGGGCGGAGCAATGGCTCTTACGGCTGAACACTTGCAGGGAAAGCGTCTTTTAAACATCGATTCGGAAGAAGAAGGCATTTTTTTGGTTAGCTGTGCAGGCGGAGCCAATATAAATATATTTTTCGATATAAAAAGAGAACCTTTAAAAAACACTGCCGTCAAAATTACAATCAGCGGACTTCTGGGCGGTCATTCCGGTATAGAAATTAAAAATCAAAGAGCAAACGCTATTAAACTTTTAGGAAGAATTTTATCGCATATCAAAAAACACGAAAAAATAAATATTGTAGAAATTGCAGGAGGCTCAAAACACAACGCTATACCAAAAGAATCGTTTGCAATTCTTACTGCCGAAAATGCCGATAAAGTTTTACAACTTGCTCAAGAAGCCGCCGAAGGTTTAAAAGCCGAATATAAAACCGTTGACAAGGATATTTGTATTATAGCAGAAAAAACCGCCGCCGCTAAATCCGAAATGTTTACATCATGTTTAACCGAAAACCTCATTGATTTTATGATGATAGTACCCGACGGCGTTCAATACATGAATATGGACATTCCGGGGCTTGTTCAAACAAGTTTAAACAACGGAGTTTTGGAAGAAATAGACGGAAAAATTAAGTTTACGACTTCGGTAAGAAGCAGTGTAAAAAATTCGCTTGATGAAATTGCCGACATTATAAGAATCCAAGCCGAAAGAACAGGGGCAAAGTATGAAAAACGCTCGGAATACCCTGCTTGGGAATACAGTGCCGGCTCCAAAGTAAGAGAAATTGCCGTAAAAACTTACAAAGACCTTTACGGAAAAGAACCCCAAATAACCGCAATTCATGCAGGACTTGAATGCGGTCTTTTGAAAAAAATCTTACCCGAAGCCGATGCCATAAGTTTCGGCCCTAATCTTTACGATGTTCACACCCCCAACGAACACATGAACATTCCTTCAGTAGAAAGAACATGGAAATTTCTACTTGCCTATCTTAAAAACTTAAAATAAAATTTCCATAAAAAAAGGGACATGGAGTCATGTCCCTTTTAGGAGTTGTACTTTGAACCGCCCTCAGCGGATACTCACCGCTGCCTCTACAATTAATTCTATCACATTATGCTTATTTGTAAAACCTAAATCTAAAAAAATATATATTTTCTAAAAATAACCTATAAAACCGTATTTAGTTTTTACGAGAAAATATTGTTTATATAATAAATTAAAATCCAAAAGCATCCAAAATTTTATCGGCAGTTTGATCCAAAATACCGTCAATGTATGCAGGATCTTGAAGTTTTTTCGTAACCTCGTCAACTTTCTCCCGACGGACATCCGGAGCTGCTTTTACGGCTTCCATAGCAAGATATACCTCAGACATTTTTTGTGCTTCGGTTGATAGATTTATATAATCCGACGAATCTGACCTTGCCGATTTTTGGATTTTTTGAGTGTTTTGTAAATTTTTGAGGGACTCTATTCCGCCCAATTTTTCTACCATCATTTTTTCCTGCCTTCTTAGCCTTATTATCGGCTAAATATGCTTAAAAGTTAAGGTTTTCCTGTAACAAAAACAGAAAATTCCCCTTTTATTGAAGCTCTTTGTCCAAAGTTCTGTTTTAATTCTTCCGCAGAACCTTTAATTATTTCTTCATGAATCTTTGTAAGCTCTCTGCCTACAATAACCTCCCGCCTACAATCAATTTCGGCAATATCGGTTAAAAGCTTTACAATTCTGTAAGGCGATTCATATAAGACAAAGGCAGCCCCAAAATCGAATAGTTCTTGCAGGCGTTTTTTTCGTTTTCCTGCTTTTGGAGATAAAAAACCTTCAAATACAACAGTTTTATCGTAAGAGCCTGCAACGCTCATAATCGTACCAAAAGCCGAAGCTCCCGGAATGGGAATAACTTTATGCCCTGCATCCTCTGCTTTTTTTACCAAGACAGAACCGGGATCGCTTATGGCGGGAGTTCCGGCATCGCTTGCATAAGCAATTTTAGAACCTTCATCCAAAAGTTTTATTATTTTATCTGCCGAAGAGGCTTCGTTTACGGCTCTGCACGAAATAAGCGGTTTACTTATTTGGTAATGAGTAAGAAGGCAACGTGTCCGCCGTGTATCTTCACAAGCTATATAGTCTGCTTCTTTAAAAACCTCCAAGGCTCTAAACGTTATATCGCTTAAATTGCCTATGGGGGTTGCAACAATAAATAAAACTCCCACATTCGCATTATATCACACTTTTGGTATTGAATCAAGAGAAAAAATATTGTATTATAGAGATATGGCAAATTTACAACTGTTTTCATGGATGATTTTGGTGTTTGTCGGTATTTCTCTACTTGCTGCAGGATATTGGCTGTTCAATATGGTGTCAAAAAAACCGGGAGAGAGCAAATTCCACGAAACAGGAAAAAAAGGAGCACCTGGCATTTGTCCTGTTTGCGGTTCGGTATTAAAAAAAGGAGAGAGTTTAAAGTCGGCAGTTTATCCGGGGAAAGATGACAAACTTTGTTATATTTACGGATGTTCGCACTGTTACCCTACCTGTATTGATAACGTAAAAAGAATATGTCCTGTATGTAAAAAAAGTATAGGTCAGGAATCTCATCTTATAGCTCGTTATTTTGAAAGACGAAATACGAAAGATAGAGTTCATATTTTAGGTTGTCCTAATTGCAGGTTCAGAAGTTAAGTAAAAATAGATTATTTTCCGCTTATATCCAAACTATTAATCGGTTTTTTAGGATTTTAGATGAAATATCATAAATACAATAAAGATGAAGTTTTAAAAAAAATAAAATTCGCCGGTAATAATGCCCGAAACGGGTTGTATAAACCTATGCTGGCAACCGTGTCGGGAGTTCTTTCTACAAAAACACCTTTGATAAAATATGCTTCCGAAGATTTGGAATTCGGTCTTGTTACGACAAAAAGTTTTCAGGTAAATCCGAATCCGGGAAACAGAGAGCCTGTTATTTGCGAACCTGAATTAGGCTGTTTCGGTAATTCGGTCGGTTTAAGAAACGACGGCATGGAAACGGCTTATACCGAACTTGCGGCTTTAAGGGAAAGTATAGATCTAAAAGCTATTTTGAATGTTTCCCTTTCGGCTTCTTCGCCTGAAGATTTTATAATTTTAATTAAAAAATTTGAAAACGTTGCCGACTGTATGGAGCTTAATTTTTCATGTCCTCATGCCTCTGCAGGTTTTGGGTCTTCGATAGGCTGCGATAAAAATATAGCGGTTGAGTATGTAAAAAAAATAAAAGAGGCGGTTCCGAATTGTCAGGTTCCGATTTTTATAAAGCTGACACCTAACGTAAACAATATAGGTGAAATAGCGGCAGCCGTTATAAGTGCCGGAGCCGAGGGTATAAGTGCAATAAATACGGCAGGACCTGCGGTGCATATTGAACCTAATTCGGGAAAGCCTATTTTGCAAAACAAACTCGGCGGTAAAGGCGGAATGAGCGGAGCGTGGATTTTTGAAAGAGCTTTAGAATGTATTTCTGAGATAAGAAAATCCATAGGCAAAAATATTCCGATTATAGGAATGGGCGGAGTTGCAAGCGGTATTCAGGCTGCGGCTATGCTAAAAGCCGGAGCCGATGTTATCGGGATAGGTTCCGCATGCGGAATGCTGGAACAGGAAGATTTAAAGCCGTTTTTTGCACATCTTGCTTCCGATACTTTAAGTGCGGTTAAAGGTTTAGACAAAGATTCTACATCAGTTTTTTTACGTAAAGAAAAGACTCTGACTTATACACCTAAAAAAATAATCGAAAAAGTCGAGGATTCGAAAGATGTTATAATACTGACGTTGGAAGGTGAATGCGAATTTGAAGCCGGGCAATTTGTATTTTTATGGATCCCGGGTATCGGCGAAAAACCTTTTTCGCTTGCGGAAGCAAAGCCTTTACGCTTAATAATAAAAAAACGCGGAGATTTTACAAAAGCTCTTTTTGACCTAAAAGAAGGCGATACCGTTTATATGCGCGGTCTTTATGGACGCGGAGTTGAAACGCCGAAAACAAAATACGCCCTTTTAGCTGCCGGAGGTACCGGAATAGCCGTTCTTCCGGCTTTAGCAAAAAAACTCAGCAGCCAAGGAACTTCTATTTCTACTTATGTAGGTACATCGGAAGACATTTCCAAAAAAGAACCTAACTCGATAGAAAAAATTTTAACGGGCTTGGGTGCATATAAAAAAATAGCGGATAATGGTGTCATAGCAAGAGTTTTAAATGTTTTAAAACAGGATATGAAAGATAATAAGGCTGGCTTATCTTTAAAAACGGATAAAATAAATTCGCCCGATGAACTTCTATGCTATATTGTAGGACCGATGGTCTTTATGAGGACTGCCGCAAATTTTTTACTCGAATTAGGAATTAAAAAAGAACAAATATATTTTTCTTTAGAAATGAACACTATGTGCGGTATAGGCATTTGCGGAGAATGTGCTTGCGGAGATATATTGACTTGCAAAAAAGGAACCTTTGTCAGATTGGATCATCTGGATTAAAGGTTTTGATAAGGTGGATTTAAATTGCGAACCGGATTGGGCTATGATTTGCATAAATTAAAAAAGGGGAAAAAACTGATGTTAGGCGGTGTTTTTATCCCGTTTATAAAAGGAGAAGAAGCTCATTCCGACGGCGATGTTTTGCTGCATGCAATAACCGATTCTCTTTTGGGAGCTTGCGGCATGGGAGACATAGGCGAATTTTTCCCGTCCGAAGATAATAAATGGAAAAATGCAAATTCTTCCGAACTGTTAAAGATTGTTTGGAAAAAAATTTCAGCCGCAGGCTGGCAAATCGAAAATATAGATTGTGTTATAATTATTGAAGAACCTAAAATTCTGCCGTATCGAAGCCAAATATGCTCGTCTATAGCCGAAATATTAAATATAAACCCTTCTCAAGTTTTTGTAAAAGCAAAAACAGGGGAAGGGCTTGGTATTATAGGAAAAGGAAAAGCTGTTGCGGCTTTAGCTTCTTCTCTTATATTTTGTCGGAATACTCAAGAATAAGGTCAACCTCTCCAAGTGCCAAGTTTAAGGCTTTTGCAATTTCCGTATTTTTCCATCCTTGTCTTGAAAGTTTTAAGACATTTTCTTGTACACTTATAGACGGTCCTCCGCTTTCTTTCCGCTCAGGTTTTTCCGACTTAAACAAATCTGCCATCAATTTTAATTGAGCTTCGGAATCCTTAGAAATTTCTTTTAATCTGGTTTCGGTAGAAGCAAGCCAGCTTCTTGCCTTTTTTAAATCATCTATTTTTGAATTTAATTCGTCAATAGTAGAGTCTATGGTTTCCATTTTTTCGCAAACATCTTCTGCTTTATCTTTGTTCTCTAAAAGTACGTCTACGGTAAGTTTTAATTTTTCTATTTCGGGTGGTAATGAATTTATGTCTTCTTTAAAGGTTTTTATATCTGTTTCTAAAACTTTTAAATTTTCAAATGCAGAGTCTATACTTTCCAAAGTTTGATCGAGTACGGCACCTTTTTTTTCAAGCCTGTCATAACGGGTATTGACGTCGCTTATACTTTCTTCAATTCTTCTAATTTGAACTTGATATTGCTGTAAATCGTCATTTACATCGGTAAGTTCTATTATTTTTTTATCCATTGAATCGGAAAGAGCTGAAAGTTTTACGAATTCGGATTCAAGGAATTCGATATTTTTCCTTTCGTTCATAAACCGTGCTATCTTTTTGTTTGCTTCATCTTCAAGATGTGTAACCTTATCATACTGCAAAGCAAGGTTATCTATTGCATTTTTATAAATTTCAAGTCGGGTTACTTCGTTCTTTATTCTTTCAATATCGTTTTCCAAATTTGCTTTTAGTTCATCGGCTCTTTCGAAAATCTTTGTTTGATTTATAAAATCATTTTGTTTTTTATCTATTTCTTCCAAAACACCATTAAGCCTATCCGCCTCGGCTTGGATTTTTTCTCTGATTTTTTCCTGAGTATCGCCTATATCGGTTCTAACGGAAAGAAGCATTTCACTTATTTTTTGTATCGAATGCTCTGCTTTTGAATCTGCTGCTTTTATTTTTTTGTCTAAGTCTTCTTCTACTCTATCTATTTCAATGTTAAACTGAAGTAAGGCTTTTTCTGCTTGAACTTTAATTTCTTCATCGGCTTCCGTAATTTTGGAATCTATTGATGAGATTCTATCATGTAAATTTTTAAAAGCTTCATCGGTGTCGGTTATAAAATCTTTGTATTGTGCATTATATTTTGCATTTAAGTTTTTTATTGCACTTTCCGTTAGTCCTGCAAAACTATTAATTTTGTCGTCAAAAAGAGAACGGGCATCCGTGAACTGCTGATCGGTTCTGTTTTTCCAATTTTCAAAATCTTTTTTTATCGTTTCAATCCTTGTGTTTGCATCTTCACGTATTAAGGATATTTTATCTTCAAGTTCTTTGGAGCCTTTCTCTAAATTTTCGTTTTGAATGTCGATTGTATCTTTAAGCTGTGTTTTATACAAGTTAAATTCGGTTTCAATATTTTGGGTTGTTTTTTCTTGTAGACTGTTTACATATTCACGGAATTTTTCGCTATGCTGTTGTATACTGTCATTTGTACCGGTTATGCGATTATTTAAGCCGGTTTCAATTTCTCGTACTTTTTCGTCTAGTTTTGAAAAATGAGCTTTGTATTCTTCAGCCGTACGAGAGATTCTGGTTTTAAGTTCTTGTTTATATTGTAATTCTATATCTTTTCGGGCAGACTCGTTTTCGGATGCAAGTAATGTCATATTTGCAGAAATATCTTCTTTCCATTGCTTAAAGTTGAGGTTAATGGTTTCAGTGCGTTTTGCAATATCTTCAAAAAATTCATCCTCAAATACTTTAAGCTGTTCGGATACGTTTGTGTAAGACTTGGATTTAAGTTCTTCCAGCCCCTCATCAAGATCTTTCATTCTTCGTTTTATTTGTTCGGATTTATCGTTAAAGTCGGTTAAAAAGTCTTGCTGTTCTTGTTTTACTGAAGATGCGTATTCCGACATGTTTTTTATCAATTCTTCTTTGACCAAATTTTGGGATTTTTCTATTTCGTTTTTTAGAGAGTCAATATTTGCTATGGATTGTTCAAATTTAGTAAAACGAGCTTCGGTTTGTGCTTTAAAATCGTTTATTTTTTTATCCGTAAATCTGGCAAAGTTGTTTATATTTTCTTGGAAGCTCGAAGCAATGGAGTTAAACTGAGACCTCATTGTGGCTTCCGTTTGGTTTAAGTCTGCCGAAAGGGAATCGGATCGCATGGAAATAGAATTTTCCGTTTCGCCTAATTTATCCATTATATAGTCGATTTTTTGCGTAATATTATTTTCCGTTTCCGAAAAATCGGATTGAATTTCCGCGATGTAATCTTTTGCCTGTGTTTGCCATTCCGTTTTAAAATCTTCTGCAAGTTTTCTTGTTTCGGCTAAATTTTTATTTATTTCTTCTGCAATTTGAGCAGACATCTTTTCAAACTCTTTTCGGTTTGATTGAATTTTTTCGTCGGTTTGTTTTTTTAAATCCGCAAAAGTTGTATTTTGTAAAGCCTCCGTTTCATTTAATTTGTCCATTATATAACTTATTTGTTGTGTAATATTATTTTTCGTTCCTGCAAAATCGGATTGAATTCCTGCGATGTAATCTTTTGCCTGTGTTTGCCATTCCGTTTTAAAATCTTCTGCAAGTTTTCTTGTTTCGGCTAAATTTTTATTTATTTCCTCTGCAATTTGAGCAGACATCTTTTCAAACTCTTTTCGGTAAGTTTGAACTCTTTCGGCAGTTTGTTCCTTTAATTTTGCAAAAGTTACCTCCTGCGATGATTCTGCTTCGCTTAGTTTATCCGTTATGTAATTGATTTTTTGGGAAATATTATCTTCGGCTTTCGAAAAATTAGAATTCATTTCTGCAAGATAATCTTTTGCCTGTGTTTGCCATTCGTTTTTAAAATTATCTGCCAGTTTTTTTGTTTCGGCTAAATTTTTATTCATTTCCTCTGCAATTTGAGCAGACATATCTTCAAATTCTTTTCGGTAGGTTTGAACTTTTTCGGCTGTCTGTTCTTTTAATTTTGAAAAAGCTGCATTTTGTAAAGATTCTGCTTTTTCCGCAGCGGATGTATAGGCTTGCTGATATAGATCCTGTAACCTTATAGAGTTTACATCGAGAAAATCGCTTGTGTTTTTTTGAGCAGCTTCAAGTCGGTTTTCTATATCTTCTATTACGGCACCCATTTCTTTTAGAATGTCGGCTTTGAATACTTCCAGTTTATTGTTGGCTTCTTTGGAAAAGCGGCTTTGCATTTCGGGAATGCTTGAAGCAATGCGATTCAATTCGGATTTTGCATTTTGAATCGATCTTGCCAACGAGTCTATAAAATCGGACTCTTTTGTTATTGCGGAAAGGTTTTTTTCTGCAAGAGCCGTCATATCCATTAGCTTTTGTACGGTCTGGTCGGATTTTATGATATATCTGTCTATTTCTTTTATTGCTTCCGACCGGCTTTCCAAAGTGCCGGATTTGCTCATAAATTCGTTATAAATGTCGTCCAATTTTTTTACGGCAGCGATAGCTCTAGTCTGCTGAACTTCAAGTTCGGTAGAAACTTCGCTTAAATTGCTTTGTTTTTCGTTTATAAAAGATTCAAGGTCTTCTTTTATTTTTTCACCGTACCGTCTTGCTTTTTCGATAGAACGGTTGTTTTTATCGTTTTGTCTAAAACTGATAATAATGCCGACACAAATTACCAATGTTATGATATTAAAAATTATATTAATCATTAAATATTCCCACCTTTAAAAATAAGAGCCGAATAATTTATTCGTTTTTTTATTTATATCAGATTATAACACAAATTTCAATAATTGACGATAGTTTGAAAAATAAATATCCGGATTAACATTTTTTTTTGTAAAAAGGTTTAAAACCGGATGGTGTATACATGCGGTATACATTCCCGCATTTTTAGCACCAACCACATCATATTTTAAATTATTGCCTACATATAGTATGTTCCTGCAAGGTTCGTTTAAGGCTTTTGCGAGTGCTTGAAAAGGAATAACAGACGGTTTTAAAGCACCTGTTTGCTCCGAACCTATAGCGGCATCGCAATAAGGCAAAATCCCCCAAACATCATTTTTTTGTTCCGGTAAAAAATCGGAAAGAAGCCCTATTTTTAAACCTTTATTTTTAAATTCGATAATCGCTTCTTTGGCAAATTTATAAGGCTTTACATGTTTAAATTTATATTTCCAACTTCCGTAAATTTCTTCTTCCAAAAAGGTTTTCACTTTTTGAGATTCTTTTTTGAGATAACCCGCAATCAGTTCTGCCTGAAAATTAAAAAAATCATCGATTCTTTTATTTGGATTTTTTTCTTGATATATGCGGATATCTTTTCTGGCTTTATTAAAAGCCGTCATAAACTTAAAATTATTTAATATAAAAGGCATTATTTTGATATTAAACCTCCACGCCGGATAAAGCGTGCCATCGATATCAAAACCTATAGCAGAAATGTTATATTTCATATAAATTTTATACAATAAATTAATAAAGTTGTCTATAGTTACCTTAATTGTAAATCCTTCAACTTAATTTTATTCGTGCGGAGGGTTTAATACCCCGACGCTTGCGTCGGGGGTGTTGATTTTAGATTTGTTCATTGTGAAAACTGTAATTTTTTTATATGCGTTGTAAATCATTATTAAAAATGCTATACTGATTTTTATCGGAAACTGGTTTTATGAATATAATTTTGATTTCGGATAGGGATTTGTTAGAAGACGATACCTTTGTTTTTTATAAATATGATGAAAGGTATTTACACATAAAAAAAATATTAAAACTTTCCGTAGGCGGTAAATTTAAAGCCGGTATAATTAACGGAAAAATAGGGTCGGCATTGATAATTTTTTTTGATTCTGAAAGACTTGTTTTTTCATTTTCGGAAACGGCGAATCCTTTTTGTCTTCCGCCCATAAATTTAATTTTAGGTTTTCCGCGTCCTATTCAGCTTAGACGTATTTTGCGGGACGCTGCAAGTTTAGGTTTTTTGCATCTTTTTCTTTCGGGGACAGAACTCGGCGAAAAATCATATTTAAACTCAAATTTAGCTTCCTATGAAGGAATACAAAAATATCTTTTGGAAGGTATATCGCAGGCAGGGCAAAATCTTCTTCCTGCTTTTTCTTTTTTTAATTCCATAAAAGAATGTGTAAATTCCAATTTTTTTTGTATGAAGCAAAAAAAAATATTATTAGATATATCGGAAAATGCAGAACCATTAGCCGGTTTAAAGTTAAATAGAGATGAAACAGTAACCGCCGCTATCGGAAGTGAAAGAGGATGGTCTGACTGTGAACGTAAAATTTTTTACGAAGCAGGTTTTAAACCTTACTCTTTAGGAAAAAGGATTTTACGCACGGAAACGGCAGTCTGTGCAGCTCTTTCTATAATTATTGCAAATAATTTTTAGTGTCTGCAAATTTATCGGTATCTGTAAAAAGTCCGGAATAGATTTTTAAAAATTATCTATTGTTTTATGAGGTTTATTGTTTTTTTATAGACTTCTCTAAATTCGTCTAAGATAGAAGCTGCTGTTTGTTCCGTATCGGAAGAGACTTCTATTTTTCCGTCTTGGCTGTTGCTGACAAATTGTTCTATTTTTAAAGCGGCATCGCCTAAAGCATAAGCCCCGATGGTATAGGCTGCTCCTTTTATTTTATGAGCTTCTTGCCGTACTGTTTCATTTTTAAAAATATTTTGCGGTTCTATTGTCAATACTGTTTTAACCGGGTGAGTTTGCGATATATCTTTGCAATAAACTTCGGCAAATGTTTCCAAAATTGAATCGTAAACATCTTCATCGCCGCCTATCATTTCTATAGCGGCAGCTTTATCCAATAATTTATTATCCGGCATCTTTTCCTCCATTAGATTTTACGGCATTTATAAAAGGTTTGGTTTTAACCCTGCTTGTAAAGTGTCCTTTAAAACTTCAACTTTTTAAGAAAGTTTACCAAATATTTCAAGAAATTGCCAAGTCTATACCAAAAATAAACTTAGTCTGCCTATACTAAAAAATCATAAATAACTATACGATTTTTGTAGTGTTTCTTGTAGAGAATATTACTATAACAAAAAAAGTAAATAAGTGGAATAGGGTCTGTTTTTAAAAGACTGTATTGTAAATTATTTTTATCATCAGTGTATAAAAAAACGAAAACTAAATTTTATTTATGCG
>CAUTTN010000046.1:0-12173 GCA_963541225.1 uncultured Treponema sp. | reverse complement strand
CTTCATAACTATTTATTATACAAAAAAAATAATTTTATTCAAGATATTTCATTTTAATATATTCCGTTATTATTAAATCGATAGAAATGCCGTCCTGAAACTTTAGATTTTATTCGTACGGAGGCTTTAATACCTGACGACTTTCGTCTACGCTCTGCGTCGTAACATGAGGGTATTAAAGACGACCGCAACCACCTCATCAAAAATATACACGGATGTATATTTTTGACTGCGAGTTTTTTACAAAGCAAAAAACTTGTTTCTGCTGACAGGATGTCAGTGGTTCCAACAGAATCGAGTTTTTCTCAGGAAAAACTCGAAGTTAAGAAATGTACATGAACGTACATTTCTTAACGATGGCATCCGTGCCGGATTGTACATCCAGTGCGAAACATTGGACACTGTACCCGGATGCTTTGCGTTGGGGGTGTTGATTTATCGCTTACCTGCTGATTTTACGATTTTAATTTTGCAGTTGCTTTGGACTGTCGTGCAAGACGGTTTGCAAGTAATCGGGATAAAAAAATACCATAATGAGGATGTGCTTCTATTAAACTCATAAAATTAGTTTTAGGAATTTTTATAAGAGTGCTTTCGCCTATAGATATTATTGTGGCAGACCTTTTATCGTTTAAAAGAAAAGCCATTTCTCCTATGAAAATATCGGCGGGTGTAAGTACTTGAAGTAATTTGTTATCTACATATACGGCATAGCGTCCTGAGCTAATATAAAATAAATCGTTTGAGTCTTCATCTTCGCGGCACACAGGTTGCATGTGTTTGAATTTTAGACGTTCCTGCGATTTAAGAATCGCAGGTGTAAGATTGGTAATATTTCTTTGATTAGGTACTTCAAAGTAAACCTCATTTCCCTTATCATTATATCGCATATTTCTTACCATACCTTGAGATAGCTTTATACCCATACCATGAAGCCCGGCAGCAAAATCGGCTTTCATTCTGCTTTTCCAATCGAATCCTTTGCCTTCATCGCGTATAGAAATTTCCGTTTTTTCGGACATAATATTATAAAAAATATGAATCTTCTTTTTCCGTATTTCGGGATTTTTTTGTTTTTCGGCAATTAAATCCAACATATTTTTTCCGGTTTTTAACCATGTACTTTTTTCTTCAAAAGAAATATTACAATTACCGTGTTCTACTGCATTTAAAAGAAGTTCTTTCATCGCTCCTTGAAGGGAAGCTCTCTCTTCATTATTGACTCTGTTTGTATTATATAAATAAGTACCTATTAAATTAGCATAAAAAACTATTTCAAAAGGATCCGTATCGCTTATAAATTGACCGCTTGAATTTTCATCTTCTTCTTGCTGCATCCCCCTGTTAAATAAAAAATGGCTATGCTGATGAAGTATTTTAACTATTTGAACCGAGTTCCGTTCAAAATCTTTTCTTGTCGCAACGAATAAAAAATTAGGCTCTTTTTCTTGTTCTATTTTATTTTTTTCTGCATTTGTATTTGTTATAGCGACAACTCCTCCGAATAAAAGCCAAGGGTCATCTTTTATAACTTTTAAACAGGCATTTGCATCAATATTGGGATCTCCGAAATCTATAATTTTTAGTTCGGGCATTTCGTATTTAAAAAAAGCCTCTGCACTTTTAAAGTTTGTTAAGGAAATTACACTCATATTATCTATTTTTTTTGCCGCATTTTGCAGCTTATCGATAGTTGTTTTTACGGTACTTACTATGGGAATCTTTCGCATATCTACTTCCTTTAAAAATTACTTATAATTAATTTTAGAGATAAGGCATTACATGGCAACCGCATAAGTTTTATTTGTGCGGAGGGTTTAATACCCCGACGATCTGCGTCGTAACAAAGGGTATTAAAGCCGACTGCAACCACCTTATAGAACATACAGTGCGGTTGGCTTCCTTAGGTGCGAAATTTTTAGATAAAATTTCGCAGCCATTCTCTTTAAAAAAGGGAAAACGTATTAAAGCAAATATTAATTCTGGAATATATTAAAAATACCGATGCGTTTACCCTTTAAGTGATTATAGCATAAATTTAAAATACATACTATACTTATGTATTATGGAAAAATTATTATTTTGTGAGGGAAAGCCTCTTCCGCTGGGAGCGGAGCCGGATTATAAAGGCATCAATTTCAGTATTTTTTCTCCAAATGCAGAAAATATAACTTTACATCTTTTTAAAAATAAAAACGATAAAATACCTTATCTAAGTTATGAACTTGATCCGAAAATAAATAAAACCGGAAGTATTTGGCATGTGTTTGTAGAAGGTTTACAAAAAGGAACTTTTTATTTGTATACGGCAGCAGGACAATATTCTTCCGATAACGGTTTATTATTTAATAAAAATAATTATTTATTGGACCCTTATGCAAAAGCTATTACGGATCATTCTATTTTTAAATCGAAACAACTTATTTTGCAAAAAAAATACGGAACCGTAAATAAATTATCTGCAGAAGATTTTCCTAAATGTATTACCGCGGATAATGAATTCGATTGGCAAAACGATAAACCTTTAAATATACCGTTTACCGAATGTATAATATATGAAGCCCATCTAAAAGGATTAACCTGTGTAAATGAATATATTGCAGAAAATAAACGCGGAAAATATTTAGGACTTATAGATATGATTCCGTATTTAAAAGAACTTGGTGTAACTTCCGTTGAACTTTTGCCGATTAATGAATTTGATGAAAATGAGAATATAAATGAAAATCCTTTTACCGGAAAAGAATTAAAAAATTATTGGGGATATAGTACCATTGCTTTTTTTGCGCCTAAAGCCTCTTATGCGGTTAATCCCGAAAATGCAATAAATGAATTTAAGACAATGGTTAAAGAGTTTCATAAAGCAGGGATTGAAATAATATTGGATATAGTTTTTAATCACACTGCGGAAGGAAATAATCCTGCAATTATTTTTTCGTTTAAAGGTCTTGCAAATTCTATATACTATCACCTTGAAGATGACAAAAAAACTTATAAAAATTATTCGGGTTGCGGAAATACGGTAAATGCCGGAACTGAAATTGTTATTATGTTTATTATAGACTGTTTACGGTATTGGGTAACCGAGATGCACGTTGACGGATTCCGTTTTGATTTAGCAGCTATTTTAAGCAGAAATAATAAAGGACAAATAGATTACAATGCTTATTTGTTGTACGCTATTCAAAATGATCCTGTTTTAGTCAATACAAAAATAATTGCAGAACCGTGGGATGCTTCAGGCGGGTACATGGCAGGAAGATTTCCTGGAGGCTGGGCGGAATGGAATGATTTATATCGGGACAGTATAAAAAAATTTTGGTGTCTTAAAAGTTTGGCAATAAAAGATTTTGCAACAAGGCTTACAGGTTCTTCCGATTTATATTCACAAAACGGAAGGCAGCCTTATCATTCTATAAATTATATAACAGCTCACGACGGCTTTACATTGTATGACAGTTTAACTTACTCAAAAAAATATAATGAAGCGAATGGGGAATTTAATAAAGACGGCTCCGATAATAACTTTAGTTTTAACTTCGGACATGAAGGTCCTGCTTGTGAAAATATAGAAGTATTAAGAAAAAAAATAGCAAAGAATATTTTAACTTCCCTTATATTTTCTGCCGGAACCCCTATGCTTAATATGGGAGATGAAATTCTTAGAACACAAAATGGAAATAATAATGCTTATTGTCAAGATAACGAAATATCATGGCAAAATTGGACTTTACTTCAAAAAAACAAAGATATTTTTAATTTTACAAAATTATTAATAAATATTAGAAAAAAACACAGTGTATTTAAGAGGAAACATTTTTTTACGGGAACTGTAAACACGGAAAATAATAATAAAGATATTACATGGTTTAACTGTACAGGGAATAAAGCTGATTGGAATTCTTCTTCTTTATTCTTGGCTTGTTTAATTGATGGAAGTAAAGAATTTACAGGGTACGAATATGATGATAATGATTTTTATATTATTATCAATAATGAAAAAACGGCTGTTAATGTAAAACTTCCCAAACCTAAAATAAATACAAAATGGCATTTACTAATAGATACATCAAATTTTAAAACATTAAAAACGGAGAATGAAACCGTCAGTTTAAAAGATCAATATGCTATTAATATTGAAGAACAAAGTGTAGTAGTACTAATTTCAAAATATTAAAAATTAATCTTTTGGTGCATATTCATAATCGCCGTTATTATTTTTATCTTCAATATCTATATCATAGGGCATTACCACGGCACAAATAATATAAGCTAAGATACTCGAGCCGTATACAAAAACCAAAATAAGCCAAATAACCCGGATTAGAACAGGATCGAGATTAAAATAATTTGCAATACCTGCACATACACCGCATATCTTTTTTTCGCCTGACGATTTGCATAATCTTTTTTTCATAAATACTCCTGCTTAACAGATAGCTTTTAAAAACTGCTTTACGGCATTACTGCTTTCGCACTGACGGTTCTGTTTCTTTCTTCCCAAGGCGAAGCAACCCGGTTTATATCCGAAACAACAAAAAAACAAGCCGTTATTTTGTCAAACCATTTTGCATTTTCAGAATCTTTACGAAGAATGTAACGGCAGTCTTTTCCGTTTGTAGAAAAGGCTCTGCATCCGTTTACAGGATTTCCGGAGGCATCAATCATGGAACCCGAATCTTTATAATATTTTTCTCCCGGAACATCGAACCAAAAATATCCGTTTTTAATGCGGTTGTCATTTACGGAAAAATATATTTCTATGGAATTATCGTCTTTTGTTACAGACTTTATGACAGGTCGCGATAAAGAAGAAATCTCATTTTTTGAAGATGCCGACGGTACTATAAAGGTTATGGTCGCATTTCCTGAGTTTTCATCAGGGGGGGCATCTCCCGGTTTTCTTTCAAAACCGTTTATATCCATAAGATGTTCATATTTATTTCCGTTTATATCGATAAGCGTAAATTTCCATTTTCCTAAAGGTACTGCACCATGACCGATACCGCACTGTAATCTTTTAATCAAGGCAATTTTTTTGGTTTCATCAATTTCTGTAATTTTTTCCAAATCGCTTGTACCTAATGTCCACATATCTTCAGGGGATTCGACTATAACTTTGGAAGCTTTATGAACATCAAAATTTCCGGAAAATGAAACAAAAAAACTTACAAACATTTGTGCATTTCCCTTTAAAGAACCGTTCCAAATAGAGGACTCAAGGTTTTCGACCATCCACGATACCGATTTGATTGAAAATTCGGAACTACCGGATTTTTTTTGAGGTGCTTGTTTTGCCGTTTGGCAACTCAAGATAAATAAGCTTATTATTAAAAGAAAAAGCACTTTGTATATTTTTTTCATTTTAAGTTCTCCATTTTATTACGAAATACCAATTTTTAAATTTTGCAGTAAAAATTAATTTTATTGGTTAATGGGATTTTCTGCAACTTCCATAACTCTAATTATAACCATAAAACGAAAAAAAATCAATAATTTTTTATTCTCTGCTTGACAAAATTTACAAAAAAAGCTATACTCTTTTTATTCTTACTGCGGATGTCGTATAACGGCTATTACCCCAGCCTTCCAAGCTGGAGACGTGGGTTCGACTCCCATCATCCGCTTATCCTTATAAAACATTCTTCCTTAAAATCAAATCTTTGTATTCAGTCTTGAGTTATTTTTATAAATATTATCGGTTTATATACAAAATTGGAAATTTTTAGCGACTGCCTTAAATATCTACATTGAGCTTCTAAAAACTCGGTCAGATTTTTTGATATACCCTAAAATAGCTATTGACATAAATATGTTTTACATGCAAAATATAGGTTCAAAATGTTAGTTCGATACAGTCAAAATTCCGAAGGCAAACAAGTAAAGCAGGCTTTGGTATACACAAAAACAGAACATAGTATTAAATTGGAAAAAATAGACTCCGAAGCCGTAAAAATTATACAACGTCTTAATTCTCATGGATACGAAGCCTATATTGTAGGAGGTGCTGTAAGGGATCTTTTAATCGATAAAGAACCAAAAGATTTTGATATAGCGACCTCTGCAGACCCTTCAAAGATAAGGCGTATTTTTAAAAATTCCAGAATTATAGGAAGAAGATTCAAACTTGTACATATTTTTTTCGGAGAGAAAATTTACGAGGTAAGTACTTTCCGTTCTACTGAAGACGGTACAATAGGAAATAAATTCGGAACAATAGCGGAAGATGTCCGCAGAAGGGACTTTACACTAAATGCTCTTTATTATGACCCGATACATGAGCTTGTCATAGATTATGTGGGCGGAGTAAATGATATTAGAGCAAAAAAGATAAGACCCATTATTTCTCTTCCTGTTATTTTTTCGGAAGATCCGGTACGTATTTTGCGTGCAATAAAATACGCTGCAATAACAAATTCTAAGATACCTTTTTTTGTTCAATTGCAAATACGTAAAAATGCCGATTTATTGGAATTTGTTTCTCCTTCAAGAATGACCGAAGAAATCAATAAGGTAATTTTTAGCGGACATTCTGCCGAGATTGTAAGCTGTTTTTTAAATTATAAGATTTATGTTTATATGCAGCCCGGAGCTTGTGCATTTATTTATTCTTCAAATAAATTTAAAAAATCGTATTTGGAAAATTTAAAATTGCTTGATGAAAAAATATCCGAAAAAAACGGTGTAAAGCAAGGCGAGTGTTTAAAGCCTCTGTTGTCTGACTATATAAAACTTATAACCGATGTTAATGGAATTCCTCAAGAAGTTTATAATTATGTTTATAGAGAATGCCGTCATTTTATATTACCGATGAATCCCCAGAGGAGAGAACTGGAATTTGCGGTTAAAAGTTGTTTAAACGATCTTAATGTAAAAATTCCAATGGATAAAACCCCATCGCGGCAAATTAAAGTAAATCATACGGCAAAACCTGCCCGCCGTAAAAAGTCAGTAAAACAAAAACCGGCAAAAATTCAAGTAACTTCGGATTTGGAAGCTGATGTTTAAACTGAAAAAGACTTATTTATTTTGTTTAATTTTAATTTTAATTTTTTTCTTTTTTAAAATGTTTATTATTGATGTAAAAAAAGTAAAAGGCATCTCTATGGAAAAAGCTCTTAAAGACGGAAATATTGTAGTCGTTTTTAAAGTTGCGTATGGGATAAAAATACCTTTTAAAAATTATTATCTTATAAGATGGTCTTTTCCAAAAGAAAATGATATAATCGTATATAAAAAAAATAATCGGTTTGCGGTAAAAAGATGTGCGGGAATTTCGGGCAGCCCTATAGATTTTTCTTTTAAATCTTTATACAATGGGGATACGGATTATAGAATGAGGATAGGAGCTAGGACATTGCATTTGACACCGTTGCAATTTAGGATTTTGGCAGGGTCTTATGAAAGTCCTGTGCGGAAAATTCCTAAGAATACGGTTTTGGCTTTGGGCGATAACTTTGATCATTCTTATGATTCGAGAGATTACGGCTATGTTTCTGCCGATAGTATTTACGGCAAGGTTATATTATGGAAGTAAATAAATTTATTTCAAAATACCGTTTTATTTTTTTTATAATATGTATTTTTATCTTTGTTATTTTACTTATTTTTCAGTTTGCAAAATACATGGTTTTCCGTCAGCCGGAAGTTATAAAACCTAAAATAATAACCGAACGGGGAAATATTTATGACCGCAATAAAAAAATCTTGGCAGTTCAAACAACATTTTATAACCTCTATGCCGATAAGACGCTTATCAAAAATATTCCCGATTGTGCGGCAATTCTTTCTTCCGTCTTGCAGCAGCCCGAAGCGGCAATATTGGATAAAATCCAAAATTCCAAATCAAATTTTTTGTATTTAAAAAAGCGAATAAGCGAAAGCGAAAAAGATATTATAAAAGGTATTATAGACGGAAATAATTTAAGCGGAATTCGGTTTGAACCTGTTTTTAACAGAACTTATCCCGAGAATAAGTTGGCTTCTACTGTGGTGGGTTTTCTCGGCGACGACGGGGTAGGCAGAACCGGAGTTGAGTACAGGTTACAAAATATACTTTCTCCGCCTCCCGAAACGGCAGGTTATACCGGTAAAGGTTACGATGTTTATTTAACCATAGACGGCAATATTCAATACATGTTGGAAAAAATTCTTGCAAAAACTATGGAAGAAACAAAGGCGGAACTTGCGATGTTTATAGCCGCCGATGCCAAAACCGGCGAAATCTTGGCTTATGCAAATGAGCCGTCGGCTTCATTGGCAAATTTTACCGAAAGTACTGCCGAAGAAAGATTTGACCGTCCTGCAAATTATATTTATGAACCGGGTTCCGTTTTTAAAATTTTTTCGATGGCTGCTTTTTTGGAACTTGGTACGACAAAAGATAATGCGGTTTATAAATGCGATGCAAATTTTGAATTTACAAGACCTAATATCAAACCTATAACTTGTTTAAAAGTACACGGAAATGTTACCCCTCGGGATATTATAAGATTTTCATGTAATGACGGTTCTGCACAAATTGCCGATGTAACCGACGATACCGAATTTTATGAGAAGCTGAAAAAATTCGGGTTTGGAGAAAAAACAAAAATAGAACTTCCGGGAGAAACCGCGGGGCTGTTTTCCGATCCGAAACACTGGTCGCTTAGGACGAAGCATACAATAGCAATCGGACAGGAAATAGGTGTTTCGGCTCTTCAAATAACTCAAGCAGCTACGGCTTTTACTAATGCGGGAAATATTTTAAAGCTGACTTTATTATCTAAAATTGCAGACAAAGACGGAAATATAGTTTATCTTCATAAACCTTCTTTTGTAAAAAAGGCTATTTCCGAAAAAACGGCAAGACTTCTTTTAAGCTATATGCGGACGGGTTCAATTGAGGGGATTGCATGGAGGGCCGCGATAAACGGTGTTCCGATTGCAGTAAAAACCGGTACGGCACAAATGGCAAACAAAAACGTAAGAGGCTATAGTAAAACCGATTTTATTTCAAGCTGCATAGGAATTTTTCCTGCCGATGATCCTAAAATAATTTTATATGCGGTTTTTGCAAAACCTGTCGGACAAATATCTGGGTCAGTAATTGCAGCTCCTGCAATTTCGCAAGCAGCAAGCGACATAATTGACTACTTGGGATTGGCAAGAGAAAATGCTCCTACTGTAGAACATACCGGGCGTATTCCTGTTTCCGAAACCAGACCGATAGTTTTAAAAGGAGTAATGCCCAATTTGACGGGGGTACCTAAAAAACTTTTACTGGATATGCTTTTACAAAAAGATTATTCGGTTAAAATAAATGGAGACGGCTATGTTGTTTCTCAAATGCCGCCTGCAGGAACTGTTTTACAAAAAGGAATGAAAATTGAGCTTAATCTTGAATAACGGTATTTTAAAAAATAATCTTTTATATAATTTAAAACTTTTTAAAAGCCGCTTTCCCGATTTGGCTTCCATGATGAATTTTAAAAACGAAAAAGCCGTTTTGGAATTTGCGGAACAAATACCTGATTCATATACAATAAAACAAACAAAGGCTGTTTTAAATGAAAATCCTGTGTATTCGATTTCTGTAAATGGAAAATTTATTCATTCAAAATATAATCCGTTAAAAGAAGCGGAGCAAACATATTTATCATTTTTTTCGGAAAAGCAAAACAAAAACACTCAAATTCTTAATTCATGTGTATTTTATGGTTTGGGGCTTGGGTTTATTCCGGAGTTTTATATCAAAGATAATCCGGTATCTTCCGTTACAATAATAGAACCGGATATTTTTATTTTTATTATATTTTTATCAAATAGACCTTTAGACATTTTTTTTTCGCATAAAAATTTAAACCTTATTTTGGGAGCCTATCCTTCGCAAGTATTGGATTTTTTAGAATCGGAACATTTAAATACAGCTCCCGCATTTAAACAGCAGGCAGTAATCGAAGCGGAAAGTTTTTGGTTTTTGGAATTTGAAGATTTAAAAAAAAGGCGGAAACAAAAAAACGAATTAAATAAAAATACATTAAAAAAATTCGGAGATCTTTGGTTAAAAAATTTTTTTAAAAATTTGAATTCGGTTTCTAAACTGGAAGGGATTATTCGGTTAAAAAATATTTATAAAGATTTTCCTGCTATTGTAATAGCAGCCGGACCTTCTCTTAATAAGCAACTGAGTTTAATAAAAAAATATACTGAAAAATTTATAATTATTGCATCGGATACTTCGGTAAGAGCTTGTTTAAAAAACGGTATAATTCCGGACTTTATACTTTTGATGGATGCTCAATATTGGAATTATCTTCATATTGCGGATTTGGATATTTCATCTTCCGTTTTGATAACCGAGTCTTCAGTTTATCCTGCCGTTTTTAGAAAGAAAGCAAAAGCCGTTTTTTTATGTACTTCCGTATTTCCTCTTGCAGGTTATATAGAAGACAAGGTAGACAATAAAGGTAAAATTGTTACAGGCGGCTCGGTAGCAACGGCAGCTTGGGATTTTGCACGATTTTTAGGAATAAATCAAATTATTATGGCAGGATTGGATTTAGCTTTTTCGGACTTTAAAACGCATTTTTGGGGCAGCCGTTTTGAAGAAGATTCTGTAATTACATCTACAAGAATAATACCTGCCGAAACAGTTTCGCATAGGGTTCTATATTCGGCATATCCCGAAATAAAAGACGGCTATCAAGGTAAAGTTTTAACCGATAAAAGACTTCAAATGTATGCATGGTGGTTTGAAAGTAAACTTGCAGAATTTCCTAAAATCAAAACATATAATTTAATGCCTGTCGGTTTAAAGATTCCGAATATGCCTCCTCTTTTGAAAGAAGAATTTTTAAAAAAAGTAAATGTTTCAGTTTGTACATATCCGTACAAAACAAAAAAAATTGAAGGCATTATTTTTTCTTGCAAAAAAAACGGGTTAAATTTAAAAAATAAAATTATGACAGTATTAAACGGATTGGAAGATGACTTACTTCAGGCAGAAAAACTTTCAAAAGAGGCTGCCGAGCTTTGCGGAGAATTAATCGGAAAAAATACAGAATTATCCGAAAACGTCGTGTCCAAATGCGGGGACAGACTTTCCGTAATAGACAATGCTCTTTGCTCAAACAAAGCAAACATAATAATAGGTTTTAATTTGCTTTTGGAAGATATTGATTACACCGCAAATTCTTCATCGGAAAATTCTTTTTTGGAAATTTATAAATCATCAGAAAAATTGTATAAAATAATTAATAATTCCATTAACAATATTATAAATCAAAAAAGACGACTAAGATTGTAAAGGGAATGCTCTCGATACAAACTTCAACTAAATCAAACCGGCAAAGTTAAAATTTTTTGATGTTGACTTACATAAAATTTAAATTTATAATCGAAAATATGAAAATAGCTCTGTGCAGTGCTGAAAATATAGACAATGATATAGATTTTAATTTAGCTCAAATAGAATTATTTATAAAAAAGACAAAAAAGGAAAAACCGGATTTACTTTTATTCGGAGAGGCTTTTTTGCAAGGCTTTGATTCAATTTGCTTTGAGTATAAAAAAGATATAAAAATTGCCGTAAGTGTAAATGATGAACTTATTACAAAAATAAGAAAATTAACTAGTGAAGCCGGAACTGCAATAGGTTTCGGTTTTATAGAAAATGATCATGGTGTAATTTTCAGTTCTTACCTTATTGTAGATAAAGATGGAAAAAACGTAGATAAATACCAAAGAGTTTCGACCGGCTGGCGTATACGGAACACTTGTGCGGATTACCGTGAAGGCAAAAATTTCCATAAGTTTAAATTTAAAGATAAAACTTTTGCCGTTTTATTATGCGGAGATTTTTGGGAAGATTATCTTCTTGAAAAAATCATAGATATTAATCCCGATATTTTTTTATGGCCTGTTTTTTGCAGTTATAAAAAAGAAGATTGGGAATGCTCACAAAAAAAAGATTATTCCGAAAGGACTGCCATATTGGATAAACCAATGCTTTTTGTAAATTCGCTTATAACTGAAAACGGAAAAAATTACGGCGGCGGGGCCTATATTTGGCATTACGGAAACATATTACAAGAGATTCCAATGGGTAAAATAGGATATTTAATTTTCGATTGTTAAAAATATTAGACCTGTTCGGAAACTTCAGTTTCAGAACAGGTTGCCTTAAAATGCGA
>CAUTTN010000045.1:0-12410 GCA_963541225.1 uncultured Treponema sp. | reverse complement strand
TTTGTTTTTTGTCAACTACTTTTTATACTTTTTTTTATTTTTTTGAATATTTTTTATGGTTTATGCAATTTTTATAGATATGCTCAAATAACACCTATTGCAAGATCTACAATAATACTAATAAAGTTCTAAAAAACCAAAGGTTTTTAGAACTTTCGGATCATTTATATATGAATAAATTAAAAATTTAGAAGTCAAGTATACTTACAATTCTATTATATAGCATCAAGATTTAGTATCATATCTGGCAATAATATCTTTTATTTCAAACATCAAATTATGGTGCTTGCCGGCTATGATATTAAGATCGTCGGCATTTTCATTCCCTGTTAAAAATAATTCATAAGGTTTGATATTCAATGCTTCAGCTAAACTCGCTAAGGTCGTTGCAGACACCCATTTTTGCTTGTTTTCAATTGCATTTATAAATGCCGTAGAAACACCGGCTCTTAAAGCCAGTTCCATTTGAGAAATATCCTGCTTTTTTCTGTGTTTACGAATATTATCTGCCAATATTTTTGAAAAATTATACATTCTTAGATAAGGATACCGCAGTTTTTTATTACCTGCAAATATCTAAAAGAAAGATATATTCAACTAAAAGTTAATGTTTTAATTTTACTCATGCAGAAAGATGACGTTTTGGAAGTTCCTACCTACTCACCTTTTTCTATTTTTAAATTTATATAAATAGATAGTTTACGTATTAATTAAAAAAGTCTAAAGGTATTTTTATTTCGGGCATTCCTGAAGAATAAGGAGCAACTTGGTAAGAATCAAAAACTATTTTTATGTTATTTTTTTCAATTTCAAAATTTTTAAAATTGGAAACAATAGGTTCTGTACCTTTTTTTATCCATTCGTTATCGGAACTTAAAAGACCTTTTTTATTTTGTTCCATTAGTTGTTTACGGGCTTCTTCAGATAGTTTTACCAGCCAATCTTTTGAATTGGGGTTTAAAACTTCTTCAAGCGATACTATTTTTTTTGTTTTAGTGTTATAATTTACGGGTATCAATGAAGTAAGCCCATGGGCAGCACCTGCATTATATTCATAGGCGGATAAAATAAAGCTTATATAATCATTTTCTTTGTGTACGTTACCGGCTTTTATAATAAGTTCACAGTTTCCTGTTCTCTCAAGGTCCAAAATTACTGTCTTATTAAAATTAGTGTAAATCTCCGCTACATTATTTTTTAAAAAACTATTCAGTACAGGTTCTGTTTCAAAAACAGGATAATCGATGCTGACATTACAGCAAAAAGACGGTATATCGTTTTTAGAGTTGATATCTTCATCTTTTACACCTGAAGCAAAAACTACCAATCCGCATAGTAAAAATATAAAAAAAACAAATATTTCTTTGCCGAAATTTTTCATTTAAAAATTCTCCTATTAAATATAAATATCAAACAAAAATAAATATATAATAGTTACGCATGTAGTTTTTTAAAAGGCCTCATTCGTTATTTGCCGGTTTTTGTGTTTGATAAAGACCTTTTCCTTTTAAGCAAACTTGTCCGTCTTTGATTTGAATTTGACCCAGCACACTTATAGGTCTATCCGAATCAATCTTGGCAACAAAATCGCACAATACGGTTACAACACCTTCCAACTGCTGTTTTGTGTCATACCCTACCAACAAATTAAAAGCCGTACTGAATTTTCCGGTATCGACATTGGCAGGCATACCTTTCCAAACAACCCAACAGTCAAGATATAAAAGAGGTTCTTGTCTAACTTGAGAAAAATCATAAACATCTTTTATATTGTCAAATCCGGGTTGTTCAAAATACTCCATTAAAAGACGAGCTTTTTGTTTTATGGAAAAAGATGCATTTGAAGATAATATTCTGTTTATTTCAACTTGTGCGGCATTGTCGCGGTGATTATTAAAATATTTTTGTGCTTTAGCATAGGAATCTAAAATTTGGCTCTGAGTTAAGACATAAAGATATGAACCTTCCATATCCACTGCATATTTTTTTTCATTACTGTCAAGTTGAAATTCTTTCAAATTAATTCTGTTACCGCTTCCGAAATTCCTTGTTTTTATAATATAAGGCACTATTACGGCGAAAGATATTGTACAAATCATAGCAATTAAGCCTATAGCAATAATTTTTCCTTTTTTTTCTTCCTTTCCGGGAAAAGGATATAAGACTTTAATTTTTCCCGATTGTACAAAATTACCTATTTTTTCGGGAGTATTATTTTTTCGTATAAATTCGATTCCTTTTTTTGCAAGTTTATAATTAGAGTTGTGTTCTTGAGCCTGCAAGTAAAATTCGATGGCACTTTTGGTATCTGCACGTCTTAATGCCATTACTGCATAGGCAGAAAGCAGAGCCGAATCTGTAGGTTTTAATTGCCTTGCCCTGTAAAAGTAATCCATTGCACCGGGTATTTCTCCTGTGTATAAAAATGCAAGTCCAAGGTAAAAATGAAAAGCAAACGAATCTTTGTAGTCAATTACATGAGGTTCCAATAGAGAAATTACTTCACCGAATTTTTTTTTGTTAAAAAGTTTTTTACCTTGATCTATAACCGAAAGTGCCATATTTATTCCTGTATATCGTGTATAGCTTTATCCGCCTGATTAGTTAAATCCTTAATGTAATCTTCGGAAACCGAATCGAGCGAGTTCTCTACATCAGCAATTTTTTCCAGTAGTTTTTGAATGTATGTATAATCTTTTAGTTCTTTTTCCGTCATGGAGTTTAAGGCAGAAACAGTTTCCGCAGGTTTTTCTTCCGACTTGGAATCAGTCTTTTTAATATAGTCGAAATAACCTATGAGCATAGAAACAGATATCGTATTTTTATTTTCTATTTTTTCTTTCGGCCAAACAAAAAGAAGAGCCGAGTCGTTATGAAAATATTTTGTACTGAAAGAACGCCCCTGAACTATATTGGGAATCCATTTTATTGTTTGAAGTCTTTCCCAGTTTGCCGCATATACATTTTCCGGCATAGTTGCATCGGAATGCTGTATAAGAAACATACACGCGGTTTCGTTTCCTGCGGATATAACCGCAGAGTCTTTTTCAAATTTAGGCTCTATTATTGTTTCTTTAAAAATTCCTGTTCTTAGATCCGTGTATAAAGGTATCCGTCTTTTTTCTCCCAAATTTGTATCAAAAACTGCTTTTAGAGCCATTTCGGCTATATCACCACCGACATTTTCCAAAACGGTTTCTATTTTTAAAAGCGGACCGCTCGTTCCGTAACTGAGTTCGGTAAAAGATAATTTTTGTACAACAAAAAATTTGTCCGAATAATCGTAAGTTACGATTATTGTATTATCCGCTTTTGCAATCTTTAATGGCTTATTTATTCTTTTTTTTAATTCATAAATTTTTCCGTTATAAAATACATAAAATTTATTGTTTCTGCCTAAAGAGCGATCATCATACAATGGTATATAATTTACCTTGCCTTTTGAAGATAAACTGTAAAGACAGAAATTTCCGGTTTTTTCAAATACTTTTAGTTTTAAATTTCCCGAATTAAGTTCGTATTCGGCTTGAGGTTTTGCATAAAGAAACAATGCCGAAAAAGCTGCTATGGTTAAAACCATTAATTTTTTTTTCATTTTTTATTCTCCTCCGAAATCTGCTCATACATGTTTTCAAGCTGTTTTGCTTTTGCTTTTAAGGCTTCAAGTGCCGCTTGTTTTTTATCGATCTCCTGATTTTTAACGGTGCCATCCGATTGTGGTTTTTCTTCCTTAGTACCTAAAACAGCATTCAGTTTATCTAAATCTGCCAAAAGTTCTTTATTTTTCAATTCAAGTACGGTTAATTTTTCGTAAAATTCTTCATTTTTTCTTTTTTCTATTTGGAGCTGTTCGGCAAGTTCAGCCATTCTGCTATTTCTATTAATTTCGCCTATTTGCTTTTGGTAAGCCAGAATAGTTTGATCGTAAACTCTCTTGCTTTTTTCATACTCTTCGGAAAGCTTCAATAACTCTTCGTGGCTTATTTTTAGAAGTTTTAACAATTCTTCATATATTGAAGATTGGTCGATGACTGCAATTTTATATTTTGCAGGGTCTACCTTTGCCGAAGCCGGAAAGTCGGTTATAACTCTGGAAAAAAGGCTTCGAGCTTCTTTTAACCTGCCAGCCATATAAAGATTTTCGCCTATCCAATAATAAGCAGATGGAGCTTGAACATGTTTTGGATATTTTCTCAAGAATTCGTATAAAATATTGATGGATTTTTCATGTTCGGAACGCAGGCAGAATATTCTTCCTTGCTGATACATTACTTCACCCGATTTTGTACTCGCGGGATACCGCTTTAAAAAGATTTCCGCTCCGTCCAAAGCTGCTTTATAGTTTTTTGCGGAAGCGTTAGACATAATTAACCAGTAAGAGGCTTCTTCATAGGAGCCTGTAGAATTTTCTATTGCTTTTTGAAAAGAAAATACGGCAGATGACCAATCCGATCTTGCATAAGCGTCAAGACCGGAAGAAAGGTATTCGGTATAGCTTTGCGGAAATATATATAATCCAAATATAAAAATAAATATTTTTAACAATTTTCTTTTCATACTTTTAAATCTCCCGAAAAGAAAGCGGAACCGGATACAATTACATCTGCCCCGGAATTTAATACTTCTTTAAAGTTTTTGGAGTCCACGCCGCCGTCTATCGAAATTAAATATTTATATTTTTTTTCTTCTCTTATCGTCTTTAAAGATTTGACTTTTTCAAGACAATAGGGAAGCAATTTTTGTCCGCCGAAGCCGGGGTTTACACTCATAACCAATACAAGGTCTATGAGCGGTAATATATGTTCCAAAATATTTACAGGTGTTGCAGGGACTATACTTACACCGGCTTTCATTCCATGCTCATGGATTGCCGCAATCAGTCTGTCCGCATGGATAACGGCTTCACTATGAAAGGTAAAATAATCTGTACCTGCAGCAGCGAAATCTTTTACAAAATCTTCAGGACGGGTTACCATTAGGTGAACATCAAAAGGTAATTTTGAAAGTTTCCTAATAGATTTTATTACCGGAACTCCAAATGTAAGATTAGGTACAAAATGCCCGTCCATTACATCAATGTGAATCCAGCTGCCTCCGTTAGCCTCGATGAACTTTAAAGCCCCTGCAAGGTTGGAAAAATCCGCACTTAAAAGTGATGGGCTTAAAATAAAATTATTCCCTTCCATAATACTATATTAACAAACTATAGCTTCTATGTAAATAGATAAAACCCAATTTTATAAAAAAATATGAAAGCAAAATATCTTTTTTAAAGAATCTTTTCTATATTCAGCTCACCTGCATAACACGGAATTTCGATATTCCAGTTTTCTAAAACTTGAGGATTTATTTCTCCGAATATACCTATTTGTTCGCCTTTATAAATTATTCCGGCTTGTCTGCCTAAAATAAACCGAGGGTCTTCGGTTTCGCGAACCTTGTATTCTATATCCAAATAATATAGAAGATTTGCAGTTTCGCTTGCAGCTAAGTTAAAATTTGCATTTTGAACGGCAGCCAAAAATCCTAAACTTTGAATTGTTTGTGTACCCGTATTTTCTTCTTCGCATAAAAATGCAATTTTACCCGTTTCAAATATTTTGTGAGGATAAACGGCATTTGCGGAATTTGCTTCTGCATTTAAAAGCGACGGAATTATTGAGGGACGTACAAACTGATAATTTTCGGACATGGGGTTTGATATTTCGATTACATTTTTTTCGTCTATACACATTTTTTCGATATAGTCTTTTTTTGATCCGAGATAGTTAAAAATCATTTCTTGATAACCCATGCCTATCATCAAACCTTTTATTTTACGGCTTATTAGGCTTACAGGACTTAGTCTTCCTATCGTGAATTCGTTCGGGGTTTCAGGCTCAAAAAAGTTGACGGTTTTACCCAGCATAACATCTTCTATTATATCGACTTCGTGTAAAAAGTCGTTTCTATAAGGTGCCGGTAAAAGCATTATTTTTTCTCCGTCAATTTTTGCCTGACAATCCATTTTTAATAAGGCTTCGGCAATTTCGCCGGCAGAAAGACTTGAACCTAAAAGATTGTTTACGGCTTTTACGGAGGTTTCCGCAGGTTTTTGAAAGTAGTATGGTACGGTAATAGTTTTTCCGAATACGGTTTCGTAAGGATATTCGACAGTTACAGGGAGAATTTCAAACCCGAAATCATAAAAATCGCAAGCAACTATGTTAGCGGAAAGTATTACGGATATTAAATCTGTTCCGGTAAATTCGACAAACAAGTCCTTATCGCCTGTTTGGACGGCTCCTATTTTTGCACTGTTTATAATAGGCGGCATCGATAAAATCTCGCTTGTGGAATCTTCCAAAATAGGAAAAAGATTTTCGTTTTCGATTATGTGTCCGTATTCTTTGCCTTTAGGGTGTTCTTTTAAAATATCGCGGCAGTTTAAGGATTTTTCTCCGTCAAGCGGTATAAATGACGTTTTATCGGGATTTACGGCTTTATAGAAAACGGGCCATTTTATCATTTCCGAACGGTACACGCCCATAGACACCGATTTTCTTTTTCTTCCGAAATTCCTGCAAAGTTTTTCTTGTGTTTGAATTATATCCGCAAGCATTGAATTGTCTATGGGTTTTCCGGAAATAACGAAGCCTGCGGCAAAAGGACGTATGTCCTTTAATTCTTCAGATACTTTTACGAGTCTATGTTCTGATGAAAGTGTTTTTTCTTTTGATGATAAAAAAGTTTTATATTTTTCTATATTTGAAGTACCGCCTGCGTGTATGCGTAAAAGTCTTGCAAGACCTGCCGTAGACCATAGATCGGGACGGTTTGTGTCGTTTAGTTCTATCTTTATTGTACGATCATTTTCCGGCTGCGACGGATCGGGAGCTTCGTCAAGTTCGGCTTTTGCAGAAGACAAAACATCTTCCAGATTTTTATAATCGTACTTTCTTCCAAGCATTTTAAAAAAAAGAGATTCGTTTACTTCTATTTTAGGCATTATATCCTCCGTCTTAACAGGCAGAGCATACTAGCATAAATTTAAGAGTTATTCAATATAGTTTTTAAAAATAGCAGATATACACCGTAAAAGTCAAAATGATGTCAAAACCGAATTTACATCAATAAAATACGGTTATTAAAATATATGTTTATAGATTATCTTGAGTTTTTGCTTTAAAAAGATTTTTGAAAAATCTTATAATTCTGTTCCATATTCTTAGGAAAATATTCGGATTTTTTAAACGGTTTAATTTTGTAAAAGCATTTAAAAGTTCTTCATCAGTAAATTGCTGTCTTTGCAAGTTTTCTTCTATTTCAATTTCCATTGCGGAAGTCTTATCTGTTATAGGAATGATAGTTGCTTCAATTGTGTCCCAGCCTAAAAGTTTAGCGGCTTCAAGTCTTCTTTGACCTGCAATTAACACTTTATCCGAATTTATTATTATAGGATTAAAAAGCCCGTATTTTTTAAGGCTGTCCGCCAGTTCATTTATTCCGGTAAGATTTTCCCTTGCTCGTTTTTTTACTTTAATTGCTTTAATGGGTATTTGCATACTATCCTCCTTATTTTTTAATTGTATAAAATAATATATTCTTATTTATAACGTGTCAATACTGCAAATATATTTAATATAAAACTCGGTTTTTTTATACAGATAGATAAAAGCAGTACAAGGATTGCCTGCCTTACTTGTTTAAAATAACCGGCTGCATGGCAACAACCGATAGAATGAAGTATCAAATAAATACAGCACAAGCAATTATCTATGAAAAGTCAGACTATCTTTTAAATGCAAAGAATAATCAGCCAGCACTGAAAACGGATTTTGAGCAGTACGTGCAAGATAAAACAGTGCAAAACAGCATGGGAAGCTATACACATGAGGAGGGAAAAAAAGATGCAAGGACTGCGTATGTATCTTCTGATAATCGATAGAAACGATGAACCGGTTGCTTGATAAGGGAAATAGACAAACGATGTTTTCCGAAAGAAAACCCGCACATCAAATATATAAGCTTTGTCAAACATTAAACACAATAGCTTTTATATAAAATAAACGGTCTGAATACTGAAACTTTTTAAAAGCAAAAAGTTTAATTAAATTTTATTCGATTTCTGCAATTATATCTTCTTTTAAATTTTCTATTTTATCAGAAGAAAGAAAAATGCTTATCATTTCAGACGGGATAATATGTTTAATCTTTTTTTTTGCAAGAACGATATTACCCGATTTTATTGTAACGGAAGAATTATTGTACACGGAGTCCGACCGCATAAATAAATTTACTCCGTCCGGATTATCGGTTAGAACCTTTGACGGCATTATATAGCGTACTCCTTTTTTTGCCGTACAATTAATTTGAGTACATGGAAGGATTTCTTTTAATGCAAACCTTGCCGCATTTTTGCCTGCAATTCGGCTTTCTTTGCTTACAAAGTCTACAATGTCATGAACATGAAGCACATTACCGCATGCAAAAATTCCTTCGACATTGGTCTGCATCATACTATCTGCAAAAGGTCCGTTTGTTATGGGATTTATTGTTACACCGGCTTTTTCGGACAACTCATTTTCGGGAATAAGCCCTACAGATAAGAGAAGCGTATCGCAAGGATAATATTTTTCCGAACCTTTTACTTCATTGAAGTTTGAATCTATTTGAGAAATAGTAACGCCTTCTATTCTTTCCTTGCCGTGTACAAAACTTATGTTGTGACTTAAAAAAAGAGGTATACCATAGTCTTCAAGGCACTGGGCAATATTTCTGGAAAGACCGCTTGAATAAGGCATTATTTCGACAACCGCTTTTACTTTTGCCCCCTCCAATGTCATTCTTCTTGCCATAATAAGACCTATATCGCCGGAACCGTAAATAACAACTTCTTTCCCGACCATAAAGCCTTCCATATTCATCATGCGTTGAGCCATACCTGCCGTATAAACTCCGGCAGGACGGAACCCTTTTAACGAAATTGCACCGGCTGTTCTTTCGCGGCAGCCCATTGCAAGAACAATAGCTCCTGCCTCAATAAGATTTAATCCTTGTTTATTTATTATAGTAATTTCTCTTTTATTGGAAATATTTATAACCATAGTGTCAAGCATTATTTTTATATCCGTAGATAGAACTTGATCTATAAATTTTTGTGCATATTCAGGGCCGGTCAATTCTTCTTTAAATTCATGAAGTCCGAATCCCGAATGTATACATTGATTTAATATACCTCCGAGTTCTCTGTCCCGCTCTATAATTAAAACCGATTTTGATCCGTATTTATAAGCTTCAAGAGCAGCGGCTAAACCGGCAGGTCCTCCTCCTATAACAACAACTTCATATTTCATTTTAACTTCCCCATAATTATTCCGGAACCTGCATGGTCTTTTAATATTTTTTCCATGGGAATTTTTAATTCGCGTGAAATAATTTCCATAACGCGCGGAGCACAAAAACCTCCCTGACATCTACCCGATCCGGGACGCACCATTCTTTTTATACCGTCCAATGTACAAATGCCGATAGGACGTTTTAGTGCTTCTACAATTTCCGCTTCCGTGATTGTTTCGCAACGGCATATAACATGCCCGTACAGAGGATTTAAACGGATTAAATCACTTTGTTCTTGCCTACTAAGATTTGCAAATGAGGGAATACCTTTTCTGATAGGATTAAAATTTTTTTTCATATTCATAGTACAGCCTTCACCTTGCAAGATTGAGGCAACATATTCTCCTATTGCCGGAGCAGAAGAAAGTCCGGGAGATTCTATTCCGCCTGCATGAATAAACCCCTTGTTTTGTTTTGAAGCATAAATCATAAATTCTTCCGTAGAAGGTCTTGGACGAGTTCCTGCAAAAACTCTTATGGTTTTTCTTATTTCGATTTTAGGAACTGATTTTTTGCAAAGCAAATCTATTTTGTTTAAGCCGTCGGATGTAACGGAAGTATCTTCTCCGTCTTCTATATCTTCTGCCGAAGGACCTAAAATAATATTTCCATGAGAGGTAGGACTTACAAGTATTCCTTTACCCATTTTTGTAGGAGACTGAAATATTATATGCTTTACTATATCTTTATAACTTTTATCCAATATTCTGTATTCGCCTTTTCGGGGCAAGATTTTATAATCATTTTCGCCTACCATACCTGCAATTTTATCGGAGTAAAGTCCGGCTGCATTTATAATGTATGCAGCCTTAAATTCGCCGTTATGTGTTTTTACGGTAAACCCGTCCGTTTCTTTTTGTATTCCGATGACTTCCGAACTGCACTTTAGTTTTACACCGTTTGTTACAGCATTTTCCATAAAAGCGTAAGTCATTCCGAAAGGACAAATAACTCCGGCAGAACTGCAATAAAGAGCCTCCTTAACTTCTCCGGAAATATCGGGTTCTTCATTTAAGATTTTTTCTTTATCCCAAAGTTCAAGACCTTCAACTCCATTCTTTAAACCGCGTTCATATAAGGTCTTTAAAGTTTGAGTTTCTTCCTCCGAAAAAGCCAGTACAAGGGAACCGCATTGTTTAAAATGAAAGTTCAAGACCGGAGCTAAATCTCTTACCAATCGATTGCCCCTGACATTCAATTTTGCTTTTAGACTTCCTTCTTTTGCATCATATCCTCCGTGTATAATACCGCTGTTTATGCGTGAAGTTTCGGAACATATTTCAATATTTTTTTCCAATACAATGATTTTTAAATCATATTTGGAAAGTTCTCTTGCTATACATGCACCTACAACCCCTCCGCCGATTATAATTACATCATACATCTAGTTCGCCCAGTTCATGGATCTTTTTACGGCTTTCTGCCAACCTTCGTATTTTAATTTGCGATCTTCGTCAGTCATTCTGCAGGTAAATTCTCTTTCTATAGCCCAATTATTTATAATCTCACTTTGATCTCTCCAAAAGCCTACTGCCAAACCTGCCAAATAAGCAGCACCTAATGCCGTGGTTTCAATGATTTTCGGACATCGTACCGGTACATCCAGAATATCTGCTTGAAACTGCATTAAAAAATTATTAGCCGAAGCCCCGCCATCTGCTTTTAATTCTTTTAATTTAATGCCGGAATCTTTTTCCATTATGCCGATTACATCTTTTGTCCTGTAGGCAATGGATTCCAAAGTCGCTCTTATTATATGTTCTCTATTTGCACCGCGGCTTAGGCCGACTATAATACCTCTTGCATACATATCCCAATACGGAGCACCAAGACCGGTAAAAGCCGGCACCACATACACCCCTTGGGTATCATTAACAAGACCTGCATAATATTCGGATTCTGCAGCGGTGTATATCATTTTCATTTGATCGCGAAGCCATTGAACGGCAGCCCCGGCAATAAAAATACTTCCTTCAAGTGCATATTCTACTTTATCGTTTATACCCCACGCTATAGTAGCCAAAAGCCCGTTTTCCGATTTTATGGGTTTATTACCCGTGTTCATCAATAAAAAGCAGCCTGTTCCGTATGTATTTTTTGCCATGCCCGCAGAAAAGCAGGTTTGACCGAAAAGAGCCGCCTGCTGATCTCCCGCAGCACCGGCAATAGGAATTTCAACTCCGCCGAAAATTTGTTTATCGGTTACTCCATATACGCAGGAAGAAGGTTTGACTTCGGGAAGCATGGACTTAGGTATATCCAATTCTTTTAAAATTTCATCGTCCCACTGTAAAGTGTTGATATTAAAAAGCATGGTTCTTGAAGCATTGCTGTAATCGGTTACATGAACTTTTCCTTTTGTCAGATTCCAAATAAGCCATGTGTCTATTGTTCCAAAAAGAAGCTCTCCATTTTCGGCTCTCGCCCTTGCACCTTCAACATTATCTAAAATCCATTTTATTTTTGTACCGGAAAAATATGCATCTACAACAAGCCCCGTTTTTTCTCTTATTTTTTCTTCAAGTCTTTTTGCTTTGAGTTGATCGCAAATTTCGGCAGTCCTTCTGCATTGCCAAACTATTGCATTATAAACCGGTTTACCCGTCAAACGATCCCATACTACAGTTGTTTCACGCTGATTGGTAATACCGATTGCGGCAATTTCTTCAGGCTTTACGTTATTTTTTTCTAAAAGTTCTTGAGCCACACCTCTTTGCGTTCCCCAAATTCCCATAGCATTATGTTCAACCCAGCCCGAACGGGGAAATATCTGATTAAATTCTTGTTGAGTCATATCGATAAGATTTCCGTTTTTGTCAAACAAGACAGCCCTTGAACTGGTTGTTCCCTGATCGAATGTCATTACATATTTTTTCATCACAGTCTCCTATAAAAACTTTTTGTAAGTGTGTCGTTAAAGTACACACATAATAATGCGAATATTTGTTCTCAAGGCACAAATCGGCATATTTAAATCTGCAAAATATAAATGCAGAAAATTTCACCAATTTGATATGAGATAAAAAACTTTA
>CAUTTN010000044.1:0-12524 GCA_963541225.1 uncultured Treponema sp. | reverse complement strand
TGCCATGAATAACATAACAACTTTTATACAAAATTTTGCGGACTCTTTTAAAAAAGTAAATAACGAAATTACAGCCGTAAAAATATGGAATATTATTCAATTTATATTAACTCTTTTAGTTATTTATATTTTTTTTAAAATACTTAATTCTATAATAAAAAGAATCACCACAAAAAAATGTTCGCTGCAAATACAACACATAATCGATAAAGTTATAAGATATACAGGTTTTAGTGTAATTGTGCTTACGGTTTTTCACCGCTTGGGAATTAATATAAGTGCAATACTGGGAGCGGCCGGTATTGCAGGGATTGCAATAGGTTTTGCAGCTCAGACTTCAATATCAAATGTTATTTCAGGATTGTTCGTCATAACCGAAAGAGCATTTAAAATAAATGATATAATCGAAATAAGCGGAACAATAGGCACTGTTCAATCTATTAATTTATTGTCTGTCGTATTAAAAACATTTGACAGTCAATATGTAAGAATTCCAAATGAAACAATAATAAAAGCAAATTTGATAAATTATTCTCACTTTCCGTATAGACGGGTAAAGACCGAGCTAAGTGTTGCCTACGGTACCGACTTAAAAAAAGTTGAAAAAATACTTTTGGATGTTGCAAAAAATAATGAATTTACTATTGATGATCCTGCTCCGTCAATTCTTTGGACGGCTTTTTCAAATTCGGGCATTAATCTTACCCTTATGGCATGGACAAAAATTGAAAATTTTGGAAATTTACGTAACTCGATATTTGTTGAAATAGATGAGAAATTAAAACAAGAAAATATAACGATACCTTTCCCGCAAATGGATATTCACGTAACCGATTATCAAAAAATCAACAACCCCGACACATAGACAATGCTCAATATTTCACATTGTATGTTCTAGTAAGGTGGTTGCAGTCGGTTTTAATATCCTTTGTTGGATGCAGAGCTAGACTTAAAACATCAGGTATTAAGCCCTCCGCATGAGTAAATTCCGGCGAACTTACGTAATAAAGATTGCTTTTAGAACACATCGGTACTGAAAAGAATTGAAAGACCAATACCGACAATTATAGTACTTGTATTGGTCTTAGTTTTTTAAAACAAAAATTATTAACCGGCTACCTCGTAACCTGCATTTGTTATTGTTTCTTTTAAAAGAGAAACTGCAACAGTTTCAGGGTGTTCAACTTTAACGCTTTTTTCTTTAAGGTTGACAGATGCTTTTACACCGGCGATTTTGGAAAGTGCTTCTTCTACACGTTTTTTACAATGCTCGCAAGCCATTCCGTTTACAGTAAGATTTGTTGTCATAATTTTTTCCTCACTTATATTTTTATTTTTATCGACTCCATTTGAATTTACATTTTCATATTTTATATACGAAGTATCGGTTAATACATTTTTCCGTCTTTTTGGTTTAAAGCGGTTTAAACGAAGTGCATTGCTAACTACGGATACAGAACTTAAACTCATTGCCGCTGCTGCAATCATAGGATTAAGAGTTATACCGAACAACGGATATAAAGCTCCTGCCGCTACAGGAATACAAAGAGTATTATAAAACAATGCCCAAAATAAATTTTCCTTTATATTAAGCATTACGGCTCGGCTTAATTGAATAGCATCGGCGGCATGTTGAAGATTTCCGTGCATTAAAATTATATCGGCACTTTCCAATGCTATATCGGTTCCGGCTCCTATAGCAATACCTACATGTGCAGTCATAAGCGCAGGAGCATCATTTATACCGTCACCTATCATTGCCGTTTTTCTGCCTTGAAGATTTAGCTTTTCAATCTCATTTTTTTTATCTTGAGGTAAAAGCTCCGCCTCAAATGAATCTATCCCGATTTTTTCTTTTATAGCGTAAGCCGTTTTTTTATTATCGCCTGTAAGCATTACGGATTGTATACACATATTTTTAAATTCTTTAATAGCTTCTATACTGCCTTCTTTTATTGTATCCGCTACGGCTATAATTCCCAATATTTCTTTTTTGTTTAAAGAAATATTATCTTCTGCAATTAAAAGAGGCGTTGCTCCATTTTCTGCATAAATATCCATTCGAGTTATTGCAGGTTCTATGGAAAAACCGTTTTGCAATAAAAACTTTTCATTCCCTGCAAATATTTTTGAACCTTTAAATAAATTACCGTCTTCAATAATTCCGGAAATCCCAAGCCCATGTTCAGCTCTAAAATCTTTTACTTTTAGCCTGCTGCAATTTTCTTTTTCGGCTTTTTTTATTACGGCATTTGCAAGTGGATGTTCGGAAAGCACTTCAAGACTATATGCAATTTTCAAAATATCTTTTTCGGAATATGAAGAAAAATTAAAGATAGAAACAACTTCAGGTTTGCCCAAAGTGATTGTTCCGGTTTTATCTAAAATTACAGTATCAGTTTTACAAGCAGTTTCCAACGCTTCCGCAGATCGTATTAAAATACCCAATCTTGCACCCTTGCCGGTACCTGCCATAATTGCAGTAGGTGTTGCAAGACCTAAAGCACAAGGACAAGAAATAACAAGAACGGCAATAGCTCTTGAAAGAGCAAATTCAAATTCGGCTCCGCTTATAATCCAAACAATAAAACTTAAAAGCGATATTAAAATAACGGATGGCACAAAGTAATTACTTATTTTATCGGCGAGTTTAGCTACAGGAGCTTTAGAAGCAGAAGCTTCTTCCACCAATGCTATTATTTGCGAAAGAGTTGTATCCTCGCCTACCCTTTCTGCTTTAAATTTAAAAGCTCCGGATAAATTTACGGAAGCACTTATAACTTTACAACCTACCGTTTTTTCTACCGGAAGACTTTCACCGGTTATGGCGGACTCGTCTACCGAAGAATTTCCTTCAATTATAATTCCGTCAACGGGAACAGATGAACCCGGCTTTATTAAAATTACATCGTCTTTTTTAATTTCTTCAACAGGAATTTCTTTTTCACCCAAGTCCGTTATAATAACAGCGGTCTTAGGACGGAGATTTATAAGTTTAGTTATTGCTTCTGAGGTTTTTCCTTTAGCTCTTGATTCTAAAAATTTCCCCAGCGTTACAAGAGTTAAAATCATCGCCGCAGATTCAAAATACAAATCCATGGAAAAATGTTTTACCGTTTGCATATCCCCTTGTCCTATTGCATAAGTCATTTTGTAAAGAGCATATATACCATAAATGACGGCAGCGGCAGAACCCACTGCTACAAGAGAATCCATATTGGGGGCTTTTCTTAAAAGAGCTTTAAATCCTCCGGTAAAAAATTTTTTGTTTATAATCAAAACAGGAATTGTAAGTAAAAGTTGTGTAAGAGCAAACACGGGAGCGTTTTGAATACCGTGTATAAAAAACGGTACAGGTAAGCCAATCATGTGTCCCATCGAAATATAGAAAAGGGGAAGCATAAATAAAAGCGACAAGACAAGCCGTTTCTTTAAATCATCTTTTTGTACGGAAGCGGAGTTTTCTTTTAAAATATTTTTTGTTTGAATACTTTGTATTTTTTTTCCGGATTTATCTAAAAAAGAATTTAAAGATGCCTCATACCCTGCATTTTGCACAAGCCGTATTATCAACTCGGGAGTTATAGAATCTTCATTATACTCGGCAGTCATACTATTTGTAAGCAAATTAACTTGTACTTTTATGCCTTCTTGTTTTTCTACGGCTTTTTGAACATGAGCGGAACAAGCCGAACATGTCATTCCAAACACATCGAATTTTGCCTTCTTCATAATTTAAGTATACGTCTTTTTTATATTAAAGTCTAGGGATTCTCCGGTTGCTAATATTTCTTAAAAACCGCTAATTAAATTTATACCTCGAAAAATAAAGAAAAACTATTGATATATTTTATAAACCAAGAAAGAATTTCTTCTATAAAATATATTACTACAAATCATAGTATTTTACACACAATAATTTTTCTTTATGCATTGGTAAGTTATTTTTATGGAAAACCGAGAAAAATCAACAACCCCGACGCAGAGCATCGGGGTATTAAACCCTCCGCACAAATAAAACATAAGATATCTTATTCTTACTGAAAAAGTTTGTAATTATAAATTCACAAAATAAATTAAAATATACAAAATCTAAAAATCGATAATTAAAACTTTTAATTTTTCGATAACTAAAATATTTTCAAACTGGATTTTAGCTATTGTTTTCCAAATTGTAACACTCAAAAATTAATCTCTTAATGTAGATTATTACCGTAATCGTTGTAAAGCAGAAGATGGAGTAAATAAAAACATACTTACCTTAGGTAATAAATATACTTCCATACAGCTGAAGATAAAATATTACTAAAATGGAAAATGTTATGAATTATAGAAAAATTATTAAAGTAAAAGTGCTTAACTTTGTTTTATATGAGAACCGTGTGAAGTTTTTTCCACTTCAATTTTTTTAGGTATTCTTGTTTTAAGTTCGCTTACGTGCGAAATAATACCTACCATTCTATTACCTCTTACTTCGTCTAAAATACTGATTGCATTTTCAAGACTGGCTTCATCTAAACTTCCAAAACCTTCATCGATAAACATTGAATCGAGTTTTATACCTCCATTCCCGGTCTGAATCGAATCAGCCAAGCCGAGAGCAAGACTTATTGAAACCATAAAAGTTTCTCCGCCTGATAAACTTGCAGTAGGACGCATCGTTCCTGTATATGCATCGTAAATTTCCAAATCCAATCCCGAAAGATTATTGCCCAATGTACTGTTACCTACTTTTAAAACATAACGGCCGGAACTCATTCTTTCCAAGCGGCTGTTAGCATAAACCGTTATTTCACGCAAAAAAGTTGAAAGCACCCATATATCGAATTTCAATTTTAATTTATTTTCACCGTTTAAATCATTTGAAAGAGAATGAATTAACTCTGCATTTGCAGCCGTCAAAATAATTTCATCATTAAGCTGCTTCTTTTTGCCGTAAAGTGAATTTATATTTGTCAGTTTTCCGGTAAGTTCTGAAAGTCTGTCATTTTCTTCTTCTTGTTTTTTTTCAAAAGTTTTTATTTCGTCTTCTATTATATCCGGATTAATTATTTCTTTACCTTCAAGTTCCGTTATTAAACCTGCCGCAGTTTGTTTTAAAGCAATATTCTCTTCCGTAAATTCCCTGACCTCATTTTGAAAATCGGTAAGCATGGCTTCATCAATAATGGAATTTTGTAATTCACATATTGAAGCAAAACCTTTTTTATTTAATTCTTCATTTAATATTTTACTTTCTGTCTGCAAAGATTTTTCCCATTTGTTTACTTGTTCTCTTTTTTGGATTATTGCCGTTTCAAGCTGACTATGCTTTAATTTATTTTCAGAAAGTCTTTCCTCATAACCGTTTATTTTCCGTACAGAAGCTAAAATTAATTCTTTGCAATGCTCCAACATCTCGTCTGTATCATCGGCTTTGATACTTTCATGAAGCTGTAAAAAACCTGCTGCATACTGACTATCTTTTTCTTCCAAAATCGTTTTTATAGTATTTTCTTTTATTCTTAAATCCGTGAACTTTGTTTGAATAGTATTTTTTTCTTGCCGTATATCGTTTAGATTATTTTCCGCATTTAACTTTAAACCGGCAGATACTTGCGACTGTTTAAATAAAGCAGTTGCAGTTTCCATTTTTTGCGAATATACCGAAATCAATTCTTTTACTTCTTCTTCCTGAGAAAAATAATTTAAAATAAATTCAAATTTGCAAAATTCATTATTCAGTAATTCAAAGTTTTTATCAGCTTCTTTTATTTCTGCCGAATATCTTTCTTTATCTTTTATACGCTCGGTATAACTTTTATCTAAAAGTTCTTTCGAGTTTAAAAAATTCTTAATTGAATGCTCACACTTTTGTATTTTATCCGAAATAGAAAATATACTATGTTCTCCGAATACGGCAGGATTAGGATGATGTGTAGATCCGCATACGGGACAAGGCTCATTTTCTTTTAAACAAACGGCAATAGCAGCGGATTTTTCATTTAACTCGGCAATATTTTTTTCTTTTTGAAGATTATTTAATAATTCCTCTTCTATACTTATATTTTTTATACATGTTTCCAGTTCATATTTATTATTCTCCGCAGCTTTGCTATGCTTATTATAAAGTTTAACTGCATTTTCTTTTTTTTGAACTATCTCTATTAATCTTTTAAAATAATTTAAGGCATTGCCTGCATTATCCATATTTTCTTTACGGACATCAAGTTCCATAACAACATTTTGTAATTCTTTTATTTTTTTTAAAATAATATTTTCTTGATCTTCATTTTTTTTTAATACAGATTCCATTTGTTTTTTATGGATAAGTATATTTTGCAGTTCATTTTTTTTATCATCTATTTCTTTATTTATTACGGCAAGTCTTTCCAGAATATCTAAATTTTTTTTAAGTAGTTCGCTTTTTATTTTTTCTTCTTCTATTTCGTGTTTTCCATCTTGCAGGTTCTCTAAGTCTTTTACTACAAAATTTAAATCTTTTATTTTTTTTTCGATATCTATCTTATATTCATTAATAGAAACCATAAGTTTATTAACGGAATCGGCTTGTGCAGAAAGGCTTGCTGCCTTATATGCCTTTTCTATTTTTTCTTTTAATTTTTCTATTTCTTTATAGTGAATATCCATAGCTTCTATTTTTTTTATAATATTCAGATATTCGATATTTTTTTTATTTAATATTTTTGCCTGTTCAAACTCAGCTGTTTTTAGTTTAATCGTTTCCAATATTTTATTATAATTTTTTTTAATCAATATGATTTCGTCTTCGAATTCTTTTTTTTGAGTTTCATACAAATTAAAATCGAATTCTTTATCTAAATTTTCAAGCTGTGTTTGTATATGTTTTATTTTTATCCTTTCTTCTTTTTCCTTTTCTTTTATGACTTGCATTATTTCGGTATATTTAGATATGGGAAATAATTCGGCTAAAGTTTCTTTTTTTTGGTTTGAATTTTCTTTTAAAAATTCGGCGAATTCGCCTTGCGGTAAAAGAATAATTCTGGAGAATTCTTTTTCATTTAACTTTATTATATCCAATATTTTTTTATCGGTTTCACTTTTATTTGTAGAAGTCAAATCTTTCCATTCATTATTTATCCATTCGGAAAGTTCAACTTCTTCAGGTTTTTCGTGTTTATTACCCGGCTTTAAAAAAGGAAGTCTACGCATAATTTTATACTTAGAGGAAGCTATTGTAAAAATTAGTTCTGCTTCTGCCGTTTCCTTTTCATCTGCAAAATGGCTTCGAAGACTGCGTACGATTTGTGAACGGCTGCCTTGCGGTTTAGAATAAAAAATATAAGATATTGCATCAAATATTGTAGTTTTACCGGCACCGGTTTTTCCGCAAACTAAAAAAATAGAATCAAGAAGTGTAAAATCTATAGTATGACTGCCTATGAAAGGACCTATATTTTTTACGGATAAAATTTCAGGTTTCATGTCTGATGTATTTTAACCTATATAAAATATTTTATCAATGGAAAATATAAAACTTATTAACAAACAGAATTTATTCTATGGTATATTCAATAAAACCTTCCGCTTTACGCTTTATAATTTCTCCTATACCTGCCCGCACGGTTCTAAAATTTTTGTAATTTATATCTTCCATGTTTTGACCGGTTAAAGCATTATGGCAAAGAGCAATATCTATATTTTCTCCTGTAAAGTCATTTTCAAGATTTTCAAAATATTTTACTACATCACCGGCAAACACGGCTTCAATTTCTGCCGTATCGCCAACCTCTTCACAATAGTTTCTATAATTTGTAATTTTATGCTTTAATTTTTCAATCAAATGAAATTTTTCTATTCTAAATAAAACTTTATAATGCACCATAATCTCCTATTATGTCTATAATCAAAAACTCCGACGCAGAGTACAGACGAAAGTCGTCAGGTATTAAACCCTCCGCACGAATAAAGAAAAAAGGTTTAAAGCAGAACTTTAAACCTTTTCCTTTTTAATTTTATTCTATTTTAGAATAAATAGTTTTTAAAATTTCGGTTTTAAGATTTTCGCCTTCTTCAAGCATTTTGTTACACTCTGTACGTGTTTTGTTACATAGAGGTGCATCGTCAATACCGCCTAAGTTTATTTTAACATTTAGAATAGCTCCTTCAAGTCCGGATCTTGCATTTAAAGCGGCGACACCGATATCCGATGCTGCATTTTTATTGCCGTGAATAGCAATAATAGGCAAAAGTTTTAAAACATTAAGACAAGTATGAGCCGTTTCTAAAGGGATTTGCATAGCGACAACGGTTGCATCGGACATAGCTTTGTTTCTTTTTGCTTTTTCGTCTTCCGTTTCTTTAGGCAGTTTTAAAGCCTCCATAAAAGCATTAAAAGCTTGAGTATCTTCATCAATCAGTTCAACCAAGCGTTTTTGAGCTTTTTCCAATTCCGGAAGTTTTGACTTAAACTCGTTTTGAGTTTTTTCATCAAGAGCTGCAAAAGCCTTTTTACCGGTAGTTAATCGGATTACCATTTGTCCTAAAGCCGAAGCAAGAGAGCCTGCCAAAGCCGAAACAGAGCCGCCTCCGGGAGCAGGCGAATCGCTCGCAGTTTCCGCAACAAAATCCGTTACGGTCATTTTTACCAATTCCATAAAATTTCTCCTATATTTTTATAAATCTAAAAATTTAATTATAAATTACACGTCTTTCTTCTGCTGCAAGTTTACCTTTTTTCCAAACTTGACTTACGGAATTTATTCCGAAATGATAAATCAAATAATCGATATTGGGTGAATCGAAGATAACCAAATCGGCCTGTTTACCCTCTTCAATGCTTCCAACGGTTTTTTCCCGGCAAATTGCATAAGCGGCATTTAATGTTACACCCCTCAAAATTTGTGCCGGAGAAAGTTTCATCTTATAACATGCAGCGGACATTGCCATTTGCAAATTTTCGGTCGGACTGCTTCCGGGATTATAGTCTGTAGCAAGAGCCACACGGACTCCTTCTTCAATCATTTTTTTTGCAGGAGCATATACAGGCGACATCAAAAAGAAAGAAGTTGCAGGTAAAAGTACGGCAACAGTACCCGATTTTGCCAAAGCTTTTATTCCTTCTTCCGAAATTGCCATTAAATGTTCCGCAGAAACGGCATTCATTTTTGCAGCAAGTTCGGCACCTTTAAGAGGAATTATTTCGTCTGCATGAAGTTTTAACTTAAAGCCTTGATCCGATGCTGCCCGCATTATTCTTTCAGTTTCTTCAACCGAAAAAATTTTGTCTTCACAAAAAGCATCGGAAAATTCCGCAAGGTTTCTGCGTTTAACTTCGGGCATAACTTCATTTATCATAAGATTTATGTAGCCTTCTTTATTATCTTTAAATTCGGGCGGTGTAGAATGAGCTCCCATATAAGTAGAAACAATATCGATAGGATGTTTTGAATTTAATATGGAATTTATTTCAAGACATTTAATTTCGGTTTCCATATCCAATCCGTAACCGCTTTTCGATTCGGCAGTTGTAGTTCCATGAATCAACATTCTATCCAAACTTTTAAGAGCTTTTTGTGTAAGTTCCTCTTTTGAAGCAGAACGGGTCGAACGCACGGTACTTAAAATTCCTCCTCCGCTCGCATGAATTTCAAGATAAGATTTTCCTGCAAGTTTCATTGCAAGTTCATTTTCTCTGGAACCTCCATGCACCAAATGAGTATGAGCATCGACCAATCCGGCGGTTATAGTTTTACCCCGGGCATCTATTATTTTCTCTGCTTGTTTTTCAATTTCGGAAGGAACATCACCCTTACCGACTTTTTGAATAATACCGTTATCTACAACAATGTATCCCGAAAAAGCTTCATCGCAATCTTCCGCTGAAGAAAAAATACTGTTACTTATAAATAAAATCATAAAACCTCTCCTAGCTTTATCAACTATTAAGTAATAATATCATTAAATCAGGCGTTTTTCAATAGGTTTTAATGTACGGAAGTTTTTAAATGAACTAAAACAAACAGTTATCGGTAAAAACAATTTTAAACATGAACAAACTCACACAAACTGCCGTTATATTATACCCTCCGCACGAATAAACAGTGGAGATAACGGCGATGGATGAAAATTAAGTATGGGAACTTAATGAAAAAAAACAAGTGGAAAGATAATACAATGGTAGTTGAGCGTCAAATCAACAACATCGCTTCAGAGCTGCAAGGTATGCCGTTTTTACCGGATAGAGAAAAGCTTTATGCTCTTGTTGTAACTCATTTCTATAGAGGGTATTGACATTTTTTAAAAATTATAATATATATAAATATATTATAATAAATCATGTTTTTGTGTGATTTAAATTTAAGGAGAGTTATTGTATGAAAAGACGAGTATTCGTTGTACTGTTGCTGCTATTTGCAGTTCCTTTTTTCTGTTTCGCAGCAGGTAGTGCGGAGAAAAGCAAAAGTAATGAGAAGATTGTCCGCATTGTTACTACCGGAAGTTTTCCCCCTCATATCTTCACGGATAAAAATGGCGATTTAACAGGATTTGAACATGATGTAATTGAAGAAATAGCAAAAAGGATTGGATATAAAGCAGAGTGGCAGCTTGCATCTGAGGGCTTATATGGCTATATCGATTCCGGAAGAGCTGATACGATAGCAAATTCTGTTACCGTAACTGAAAAAAGAAGGCAAACATACGATTTCACAGAAATTTATATTTATGATGACATACGTATGGTTGTACGTAGTGATGATCCGGCAAAGAGTGTCGACGACTTACAGGGCAGAAAAGTTTGTATTGAATATGGCGGTGTTCTTCAGGAATTCTTTGATAACTACAATAAAAATTTGCCCGATGATAAAAAGATTAAAACCGTTGTAACTGAAGGTTCTTTGCTTGAAAATTTGGAATTGGGCCGCTTTGATGCTTTTCCTCTATCTGTTTTATCATTTGGTAGAATTAAAGAAAGGGGAAAGTATAATTTTAAAATGGTAGGAGAGCCTATTATTATAAGTCCATCAGCATATCCATTTTCAAAAAAGGCAGATCCTAAAATGGTTGAAGCTTTTAACAAAACAATTAAAGAGATGCATAAGGACGGCACATTAAGTGCATTATCTCTTAAATACTTTAAGCGTGATGCAACAAAAGCTGAATAGTAGATTCGATTTTTAATTAAAAGCGGTTATGCTATAAAATTCAATGTATAGCTTACCGCTTTTATTTTTTATAAATTATGCGGTTTGATTTTGACTTTTTTTTCTTTTGTTTCCCTCGGCTATTTTTAAAAATACCCTTTACTCTTTTTTTGGGTTGTATTGCTTTTTTGTGTGCCTTTGTCTTAGGTTTATTACTTGAAATATTACGCAACTCAAAAATAAAAATAATAAAATATCTTACATCGGTATATATATCGTTTTTTCGGTCAACACCATATATTACACAGTTGTTTATTTTTTATTTTGGATTGCCTCAAGTAATTATTCCCTTGCGGGCAGTTTCTGCAGAAAGTGCATTGGTTATTACAATAGCGATGAATTCTTCTGCTTTTATCGCAGAAACAATCCGAGGCGGCCTTTTATCGGTAGATAAAGGACAAAAAGAAGCTGCTTTGTCTATTGGAATGAGTTCTTTTGATATGATGAAAGAAATTATCTTACCTCAGGCTTTTGTTGCTTCACTGCCGTCTTTGGGAAATGCATTTGTCGGAATGATAAAAAGTACGGCTGTAGGTTTTACCATAGGCGTTGTTGAGCTTTTATCACAGGCAAAAATGATGGGGGCAGCAGCTCTTAATTTTTTCGAATCTTATGTTGCAGCAGGCATAGTTTATTGGTTGATTATTATTGTAATTGATAATCTTCAAAAAAAATTAGAAAAACGAGTATGTAAATACTTATAACAACGTAGAAATTTAAAGGACAGTATATTTTTATGGAAAACTTAAATGTAAGTAAATTAGAAAAATCTCTTGGTCTTAAAAGGCATGTTATTGGTGTTCAATTTGTATATTTTAAGCCGGAGTATGAAGCTTTAGATATTCCGGATTATAATAAAAAGACCAGTTTTTGTATGATGGTAAAAGCGGCTATGGATGGCGATGTATTTAAGGCTTCTGCAAATAATTTCGGCTGTAAATGTGCTATAGAAGCCTTAGGTATTGAAGAAGAAATGGAATGTGTAGAATCCGGACAGCGTTATTTTAGTATTGGACTATACGAATCGCGTGCCGTTGCAAAGGCAGTTACCAAAATGATCTGCCGTATCAAACAGCATGCTTTCGGAGTTGTACTGGGACCCTTAGAAAATATGGAAAAAGCCGATGTCGTTATTTTTATGACAAACGCATACCAGCTTATGCGTGTAGTTCAAGGCTACTCATACAAATTCGGTACACCTCAAAATATTGCAATGGCCGGAAATCAAGGGGTTTGCGCCGATTTATGTGCTGCTCCATTTGAAAAAAACGATATGAATTTTTCCGTTCTTTGTGCAGGTACACGGAAAATGTGCAAATGGGGTGTAGAAGAAATGGGAGTCGGTGTACCCATACAGAT
>CAUTTN010000043.1:0-12678 GCA_963541225.1 uncultured Treponema sp. | reverse complement strand
AATCCCATCGAAATAATCTTAGATATAATTTCGCCGTCCATTCTGACGGTAAATATGGCGGCCGGAGAATCTGGATTCTTTTTTGCAAAATAAACGGTACTGATGACCGCTTGTACCGCCATACCGATATTTGTTCCTATGGCAGCGCCTTTTACACCGAAATGAAAAATCACCATGAGGGTATAATTTGCGCACCCATTGACAATCAGGCTTATCCCCATAATCGCCGCCGCTGTTTTCATTTTTCCTTCGGAGCGGATAAGGTTGTTAAGAGCAATGGCATATATCCAAATCGGAGTACCCCATAAAATGGTGCGGTAGTATTCACCTCCATGTATGAAAGAATTACCTCTGCCGCCCATTAAAAACAGCGTTTTTTCCGAAAAAAGAAAACCTACAATCATTACGATTACACTTATTACAAGCGTCAAAAAATTGACATTGCCTAAAATCTTCTTTTGAATATTTTTATCTTCCGCACCGATTGCAATACTTAACAGCGTTCCGGCTCCCGAACCGATGAGAATACCTAAACCGATTATTGTTATGATTGGGGGCATGGCTACCGAGATACCTGCAAAAGCTCCTTCTGCGGCAAAGTGTCCTACAAAGATTCCGTCCAGCACATTGTTTGCCGCCAGTAAAACCATTGCAATAACGGCAGGCCATGAAAGATCAAAAATAACCTTCCACAAGTTTCCGTTTAAAATAAATTCTTTTTGCTTTTCATTTTCCATAGTGTAAAATCCTTAAATTCTTGATTATGATTGTTTTAAATTTTTAACTATTCTTGTTTATATTTTAGAATGCCTATTAATAAAAAAGGTAATGATAAAAGTATTATAAGAAATGAAATCACATTGTCTATTTGCCCTAAACCGTAACTTTGTGCTGCTGTAGGTAATATATTGTGAGCAATATAATTACAAATACCAAGCAGAAGGACGGTAGCGAATACGGCATACCATCTATTTAGTTTTAGTCCGGCCCAGATGAACATAATAATTCCGGCTGTTGTTATTCCTAGAAAAAATTGCGGCAATGCAATATTTAAAAACCATTGTCCCGGATTTGTACACTGTTCCGTTATATAAAGAAAAATCGAAATTACACATACAGCCGTCAAAAACAAAATTAATAATTTTTTTCTGTTACATATAAACAAAGGTAAAAACAATATCCATGAAAGGGTACCCGCACTGTCAACAATAACAATGGTAGAAAAATTTTCTCCGATAATACTTAACACAAGCGTAGGAACAAAAATACCTAGAAGATGTGCTGCCGAAATTATTATAAAAAGGTTTCTTTTAATTTTATTATTCATAGTCATTCCTTAATTTGACATTTATAATGCGGAATTTATCGGCCTTTGTCAAGTATTAAATGTTTATATTGGAATTATTTCTTGATTTTTTTTTTAATTTTTACTGTAATTTTCTTTATTTTGGAATGTTTATAAGGGTAAATGGAATGTTTTTATATTAGGGAAAGATATGCGTAGTTTTGAAGAGCATTGGAATGACTTGGAAAGGTTAGGTTTCTCCCGCTTGGAGGATAATGGAACTGTAAGGTATGAGATGTCTCCTAAGCTGGGAAAGGGTTCTGTTACACTCTTAGGAGATTTCGATAGGACCTTGGTATCAATTACCGATTTGGAATTTTTTGAACCTATAACATTATTTGAGGATATAAACGAAAAAGCGGTTTCTGTCGGTCAGTTTTATGAAGGTGAGATTGATATATTTGAAAAAGATAGTCCTAAAGTATTACCTTGCGATCATGGGCTCAATGCTTTTGTAAATAATGCATATTTTTCAGGCTTTAGGCGTTTTAGTGCAGGTATACGTTTGGTGAATGTGGGGTTTGTATTTAGACAGCTTTTTTTTGATGAACTGGATGCTAAAAGCGGTTGCAAACTACCTAAGGACTTTTGGGAAACTGCCGCAAAAATTTTAAACTACGGAGTACTTTATATTCCTCAAATTACTGATATTTGTAATCAGGTAAAAGATTGCCGATTAAACGGCTTTGCTCTTAATATGTTTATTCGGGCGAAATGTCTTGAAGTCTTTTCATTTTTATTTGATTATGTTTATACGAATAAAAAAAGTTCAACCGTTTATCTTTCCGATTCCGATATTAAAGCTCTAGACGAGGTCCGTAAAGTTTTAGAGGCTGAAATGATTTCTCCTCCTTCGATAAAAGAATTATCAAAACGCTTTGGTATAAATCAGCAAAAGCTGATGTTGGGTTTTAAAGAGCGTTACAATATGACGGTATATTCTTATGTAAAAAGACTTAGAATGGAAAATGCCTTGCAGCTTTTACAGGATAATAATCTTTTGATTGGGGATATTGCTCGTCTTTCAGGATATAAAGGTGAAGGGCATTTTCAACAAGTTTTTCGTGAGATTTACGGACTTACACCCCATAAGATGCGTAAAGAATTATTTAGATGAGGACGTTTTTTATAAGTTTTTACTTTAATGGATTTAAGTTCATATAAAAATCAAAGCATCGAGTATTGCGATTGATGAGGTAAAATGGAGAAGACGGCATACATATATTGAAGCAAGCGGATTAACAAATCCTATTCATTTTATTACTCACAGAGTGTGCATCAGAAGACAAAAAATGAGGTGTGGAACCGGTGTGCCTTATAACACACAAAGAACGAGTTATTACACACCGGCAGGGTAAAAAAACTTTTTAAATAACTTTCCGCACTTAACCGGAAAGTTTAAACTCATAAAAAAAACAATGTATTTAATCCCGAACAAAGCTTTTTTTAAATGCGTTATCCCGTTTATAAATTTTGACTATTTGAGTTAGCCACGGAGGGAAAATTCATTTGTTTTATTTCGTAATTCTTGTTACGGTTTTTCGGTTTTTTATATTACTCGGCTTTTCCCAGTTTTGCATTCATTACATTTTCTGCAAGGCGATACTCAAAAAATGCAGGGTTTGGAATCGACAAAACTTCGGCATAACATTTTTCCGCAAGTGCCGGTTTATTGGTTAACTCATAAAAAAGAGCTATATAAAAAAACATTCTTCCCTTTTTTGTATTGTCTTTTTCCATTGTTGCTTTATTATATGCATCCGTATCACCTGCAAAATCTATAAAAAGCCTGCACATTGTATATTCGTTTACTTTTTTTGTACGGTCTATAGTTTTTAAATACTTTTGCATAAAATCCTTTGCTTCAAATTTCTTATTCATTTTGTGATAGCAAAATGCAGCAATTATCGCGTAGTGATAGGATTCGGGACTTTTTGCAAGAGCTTTTATAAAAGCAGTATTTGCATTTTGCCAATCTTTTTTTTCCAAAAATAAAATTCCGGCTCCCTCAAAAGCATAAAAATATGCAGGATATATTTCGCATACTTTTATATAATCCTTTAAAGCCTCTTCTTTATATCCCAGATCATCGTTTAAACCTGCTCTGTAAATATATGCAACATACGAATCGGGTTCCAAATCTATAACCTTGCCGAAAGCGGTTCTTGCTTCTTCTTTTCGTCCGATTTGAAGATTATAAGATGCCAAATCCATCCAGTGATTTGCAATATCCGGAGAAAGTTCTATAGCTTTTTTTATATCGTTTAAAGCCTCATACATGCGGTTTGTTTCGGATTTTACCCTTGCCAATTCTGCAAGTGCAAAACTATTTTCTTCTTCCAATTCAAGAACTGTATTTAAATTAGATTCTGCTTGATCAAGTTTTTGCTGCATATAATTTACGCGTGCCAGACCGATTAAAGCATTAACAGCCTTTGAATCGGCTTTATAGGCTTCAAGAAATTTTCTGCGGGCTTCATTATATCTTCTTTTTGTATAAAAATCCGAACCTTGTTCGGTCAAAGCTCTTACATCGGCAGGATTTTTTCGCAATATCTTTTCAAGATAGATATTTTTCTTTTTTTGATTGTTTTCTGCCTGAGCCAGTATAACCTGAGAATATAAAACGTCCATATCTTCAGGATAATCTTTTTCCAGTTCTTCAGCATAAATATTGGCTTCTTTAAGTTTTTTTGAAGAAATTAAAATAGAAAGTTTTAAGTTTTTTATTCTAATGTCGTTTTTTAATTCTTCGCTAAGGTTTTCAAAAAAACTTAATGCCGCTTCATAATCGCCGTTTTTTAAGGCTTTTTCAAGATTTAAGGCAAATTCTACCTTAGGATCTTTTTTAGGTTCCTCATATCGTTTTTTTTCTTCTCCTGTAGTAGGTTCAGGTACTGAAACACAGGAAAAAAACAAAAAAGCGGATAGCAAAAAAGCAAAACAGGTTAATATTTTTTTTGTTATCTTCATTATATCTCCTTGAAGTATTGCAATTATTTTTAAGTTTATATAAACTATATAGTTATGAAACATAGATTAAGCAGAATAGTTGCAATAACGGCTTTATACATACTTATTATTTTCGGCATTTTTGTTATTCAGTTTACTGTCGGAAAGACTTTTTCGTATAATATCGGAGCAATGACCGTATCGGGTCGTCATGATGTGGACAAAGCCGGAAATACGGCACCTCTTTTACCATTACACATAGTATCTAACGGGCTTGAGTTTTATATAACCGAAAAAAATCCTATTATAGCCCATGAACAAAGCGGTAAAGATATATATCTAACAATATCGGCATATAAAAAACAAGATAATTCGTTTACTATAGAATGTTCCGAGAATATTTCCGTAACTTTTTTTTCGGATTCAAAATCCGATATAAGCAGCGTAAAAATTTCCGTATCAATGCCGGACAATATAAAAACCGTATATTTTCCGTGGAAATTGACGCAATCTGCAAGACTTGAAAGAGTTGACAATCAAATATTTTTACGGTACGGAAAAAAACGCTATGTGTTTAAAGGCGGATACGGATTTGAAAATTCCGATGAAAGTATGGCAGACGAATTTCCCCATCTTATTCTTGCTTCTGTAAAACCTTTTGCACAATATGAAACATATATAGAATCTCAAAGTCTTGCCTTTGAAAGTATCCCCAATCAACAGCTTGCTTCAGATACGGCTTACGAAGAAACAAAAGCCTTATTTAAAAAAAATGCGGAAACAGCTTTAAAAAATTCAATATCGGCAAGAACTTATAACGAACAAACTTTGACGGCTTATATTTCGGAACTAGCCTCCAAAAATTTATATAACAAAGCCTTAAAAGAAGCTCCTGCGGGACTTTTACCTAAAGAAAAAAGGACTTATCTTTCCACACCTTTTTACAATAATCTTGTTCAAAACAGTAAATTATTGGCTTTAAAAAATTCGGAAGATTTAAAAGAAATAAATACGGACATAGGACAAAAAAATGCAAATGTTTTTAAATTTAAATCTATTATTCCGTTTTTGGTAAATACTGCAAAAGAAAATCTTGTGCATCCGCTTGAAGCCATTGCTAATTCTGTAAGCGATGAAAATTTAGATATGCAAACAGTGGCAGGAATTTTGGAAGCATCCATGGACTTTTCTCTTTATTTCCCGAAAAGAAAAAATACATTTAAAATGCTTGAAGAAAAATGTGAAAATATTTTAAAATCCTCTTTACTCTCGGTAAATAACGGACTGTATATTTCTCCCGATATGCAAAAAATAGAAACCGAACAAACTTTATATATTGCCTCCGTTTTAATAAGATACGGTAAAGAAAACCCCGAAAAAAATATATGGAAATTCGTAGGGCAAATGCTCTATTCCTCCATTTTTCTGCTCACAGGAAATTCTTCCGGTCTGCCTGCTTTTTTTTATATACAGGGTGAAGCTCCTAAATTGGGATTAAAAGCCGATGATACTCTTATTTTACATGCTGAAGATTTATACCCTATGGCTGTAACGGATAATAATTACTATCCCCATGCAGAGAGTTTGGCTTTTCAGGCAGAACACGGAATGTGGGCATGGACTTCGGCAAAAAAAATTACCGTTACACAAAATACGGCAAAAAATTTTAGTTTTAAAGTTGATTTTAAAACAGGGGATATACATCACATTATTTTACACGGGGTAAGACCTTTTTACAGAATTCAAATTCACGGTATAGATTTTAGAACAGATCAGCGTTTTGAATTATATAATTCTTCAGGCTATGTATATGATAGAACTTCAAAAACTCTTCTCCTAAAACTAAAACACAAAAAAGATTCCGAAGATATTACTTTATTTTTCGGCGAACCTCCTACCCCCGTACCTGCAGCTGTTCCGGCTGATCCCAATACCGAAAAGGAATCGCCTTCTGCCGAAACAGGAGAACAACCGCAAACCTCCAATGAGACCGATAAAACACAGGAGGGAGAAACTCCTTAAAATATCAAATTTTTTTATAAAAATCAAAAAAAAACTACTCATTTCATAAAAAATATGTTATAATAAAAAGGTGTTCAAATATGAATTTTAAGGAGTTACAGTGAACAAAAAAGACTTCCCAAAAGTCCATTTTTACGATCAGGACTTTGTAGATATATATGACAAAACATGGGCTTTGGTAAACGATTTTTGGATTTCTATAGGCGATACCAAACAAGGTGTTGAAGGGTATTTTATATATCCCGAACAGGACGGTAACTATATAAATCAATATGAAACGATTTTTTCGTCTTTTTTCTTTGTTTACTCAAATAAAAATTATACGGCAAATTCCGCTTTGGATTTTTTTTATGCCCGCCAAGAAGAAAACGGTGCCATAAGATATAAATATAACTTTGATACAAAAGAACCTGTTACAAAACGCGATAATCCCGAAGGACTCGGAATACCTCTTTTTGCATGGGCAGAATATAATATTTATCATAAAACGGGAAACAAAAAACGTGTTAAGGATGTAGTTCCGGTTTTGGTAAAGTATATGACATGGCTTGAAAAAATGTTTAAAACCGAAAATGGGCTTTATAAATGTCCGCTCGATGCCGTAAACATGCAAAATTCGCCGCGTAAAGGAGCGGCTTTTTTAACCGATTTTAACAGTGCAATGGCTGTCAATGCTCTTTATATGTCTGCATTGGGAGATATTCTAAACGATAAAGAAATAGATTTTAAGTATAAAAAAGCCTATTTTACTATAAAAACCCGTATAAATTCTCTTATGTGGAATGAAGAAGACGGATTTTATTATGACTTAGACGCAAGCGGTAATCAAATAAAAAAGAAAACGATTGCAGGTTTTTGGCCCATGATTGCAGAGATACCCAACGAAGATAAAGCCGCACTTATGGTAGAACATCTTATAAATCCGGAAGTATTCGGGACGGATCATCCTTTTCCAAGCCTTGCTGCGAATGAGCCTGAATATGATGAAAACGGAAACGGTTCTTGCGGCAGCGTTTTTCCTATTTTGAATTTTGTCGTAATAAAAGGTCTGGAAAAATATAACCGCTGGGAGATTGCCCGCGAGTGTGCAATACGTCATCTTTATTATGTGCTTGAAGCTCATTCGCCTGTAGGCAGCTCTAAAAAACAAGGCTTTTTATGGGAAGCTTATCTTCCCTCAAAAGAAGGACCTGCCCAATGGAAAGGGAAACATGCTTTTCCGAGAAAGCAATATGTTTTGAGTGTGGGGCTTTCTACCATAAGTTTGATGATAGAAAACGTAATTGGTCTTACCATAAGTTTGCCGCGAAAAACGGTAAACTGGACAGTACCTAATTTGGAAGTTATGGGAATTGAAAATTTAAGTTTAAAGCGAAATCTTATAACCATTCTTTCTTCAAAAAGTCAACGCGGTTGGGAAATTCACATGGAAAGCGAAAAACTTTATTATTTTACAATAAATATTTTAAACGAAAAGAAAAAGACCCTGCCTATTCCTTCCGGTAAATGTTCCATGCTTATAGATAAACTTTAAGTTTCTCAAAACAATGCCTCGCTGTTGGGTAACGAGGCTGTTATTTTCATAAGATATAGCAGCCGGATTCAATTATTTTTAAAATGCTGTGTTCTATTTGGGGATAAGTCAAGAAAAACAAATATCACTCTTTGATCTGAAGTTTTTCATATTGAGAAGCATGTATGTATTGTTCCTTCTATGAATAATATATTTGTCGTTGAATTCTTCCTTTAAAGATTTGCGTAAATTATAAATATGATTATAAATGTTGCGTGCTTTTCCTATATTTTCTTGTCCCCAAAATAGATTGGCAATTTCTTTTTCTGAAAGTCCTTTTTCTTTTTTCATCATTAATTGTTTAAGTAAAATTCCCGATTTTTTAGGTAATTTATATATAAAATCTTGATTTATAGTTCCGGGTCTTTGACAATTTAAAAGAGCTTTTTTTATTTTAACTCTTATATCATATTCAAGTTTTTTATAAATTGTTTGTGTTATGTTTTTTATGTAATTTTCGTCATGGGAATAAGAATATACCGAAAAGTCGGCATGAAATGTTTTAAAAAAATATTTTTCGTCTATATTGTAATGTCTAAGCTCGTTTTTACATATTATCAATATTTCAAAATCAAAAGAGAAAAATTTATTTAAAAACTCGCTTCCGTTTTTTGCTTTAATAATTTGAAATCCGTATTTTTTTAGTTTGTCATGTAAGAGATTAAGTGTACATATTTTTCTATCAAAAATTAAAACTTTCATTTAAATATAATTTCGGTAATAAAATTAAAAATTTTAGATTAGGTTAAGTGTCAACGGAACGGATTATACCGATATAAAGTTTATAATCAGATATGTTAAAATATAGAACTTGACTTATTTTTGTTTTTTTGATATAGTTTTGAATATAACAATTATCTTATAATGCCAACTTAGCTCACCCGGCAGAGCAGCACCCTCGTAACGTGCAGGTACTCGGTTCAAGTCCGAGAGTTGGCTTTTTTCTATCAAAAACTTTATAAGAGATTCTTATCATAAAAAGTTAATCTTAGCAATAAGGTAAGCTGTAAGTGTTTTCTGTTTCAATTTTAAATATGAGGTATATCTGTCCCGAAAGATGTGAAGCAAATCTGAAAAGTTTTTAGAATTACCATAACTTGCTTAATCGACAAAACATATAACGGTTTTATACTTAAAACTTCGGTTGCTAAAATTAAATGCCGAGTTTCGGCTTAACGCTATAGATGTTGCAAAACGAGGGCGTAAAGTTTTGATAATTTTTGCGGTTGTTGATTTTAAACAAAAAAATATTTTACGTTTTGTGTTGCAATTTTTTCCCCTTTGATGTATTTTAATACTTTGGATGGACTCAAATGTATGATGCAAAGTATTTAAACGAAAAACAGCTAATTAAAGATAATCAGCCGTTTATAGGGACATTAACTCCTTGGGCTCAACAATTATCTAAAAAATATTGCTCAAAAACGGCAAATCTATATTTTCTATACGGGAATATAAGGGATTATATGCCTCACCATCTTCCCGACATAGGCAACAATAAAAGTTTTTTATTTGTAAAAATCCGCGATTATATTTCCGAAGTGCTTTTCGGTAATCAAAACATAATAGTTTATTACGATAAATCGGGCGGTATTTCTTTTTGTACTGATGATATGCAAAAAGACTATCTTAAAACAATGCACTCTTATTATCCTGATGTTCCTTTAGAAGAGTTTTTATCGAGAGATCCGTTAGAAGCTTTTGCGTATTTGGAACGCTATTTTGTTCATAATTTCAGAAAAAATCTAAGAATTGTCCTTATAATCGATTATGCGGAAACAATAATTCCCGACGGCGAAATGGGCGATCTTGACGAAACCGACAGATATTGCTTTGTAACCCTTAAACGTTGGGCACACGAACCTTCTTTTTTGCGCGAAGATATTTCGATTATAATGCTTACCGAAAACTTAACAGATTTGAATACAAGACTTTTTGCTTCTTCCGCTACGATAAAAGTTGAAGTACCTTTTCCTGATGAGGAAACCCGTGTTCAGTTTTTAAAATATTTGCAAAAAGAAGAAACAATACTTTTAACCGAAAGGTCTTTAACACCTGAACGGATGGGAATTTTGACTTCCGGGTTAAATCTTCTAAACATTTATCATTTGGTAGGAGAATCCTATCAGGAAGACAGTCCCATCACTTTTGAATATCTTGCAGAAAAAAAACGCGAAATAATCGAAAAAGAATCATCGGGGCTTTTGGAATTTATAAATACGAATTACGATTTATCGTTTGTTTCGGGACACGATTTTGTAAAAAAACGCTTTAAAAATGCGGCTAAGGCTTTGCAAAGGGGCAGAATGGATGTGCTGCCTATGGGATATCTTATTTCAGGACCTATAGGTACAGGAAAAACATTTGTAGTTTCGGCATTTGCAGGCGAGATAGGAATTCCTATGGTAAAATTAAGAAATTTCCGTTCTCAGTGGCAGGGGGCAACCGAAGCAAACCTAGAAAAAGTTTTGAATATTTTAAATGCTATGGCTCCGGTTGCAGTAATGATAGATGAAGCAGACGTTGTACTGGGAAATAGAACTGCAAACGATATTTCGGGAACATCGGGACGTGTTTTTGCACAGATTGCAAATTTTATGGGAAACACCGATAACAGAGGTCGCGTTATTTGGTTTTTGATAACATGCCGCCCCGATTTAATTCCTATAGATTTAAAACGGCAGGGGCGTGCGGAAGAACATCTTGCTCTTTTCTATCCTGAAACCGATGCGGAAAAACTAGAGCTCTTTTATACACTTCAGCGTAAGTCAAAAATAAAAACAACCGATGTAAGTTTTGAATCAATAATAAAAAAAATAAAGTTCGATGTTTCCGGCGCAGACATAGAGGCAATTCTTGTAAGGTCAAAAATGAATGCGGCAACGGAAGGACGTACAATGGTAACTCAACAAGATTTGGAAGATACCATAGCAGATTTTATTCCGCCTTCTTATCCTCACGAAATCGAATTACAAAATTTGGTAGCGGTACTGGAATGTACCGGAAAAGAAATGGTTCCTAAACGCTATCGAAGTCTTCAGGCGTCAAAAATATCTTCGGATATAATGGAATTAAAGCAGCTTTTGGGCGAAAAATAATTACTATCCATGAAATTAATTTTAGCACCTATGGCTGCCATTACACATTCCGGTTTTAGAGAACTTATAAATACTTTCGGCGAACCCGATGAGTATTTTACTGAAATGATACATGCACCTTCGGCCCTTTCCGGAGGCGGATTTGAAAAATGGTATTTTAGAACAAATCCTTCTCCCGAAAAACTCGTCTGGCAAATAACAAGTCCTAAAATTGAAGAAGCGGCTTTGGTTTGTCCTCTTTTACTAAAACACGGAGGAATAGGTATCGATTTAAACATGGGCTGCTCGGCACCTCAAATAGTTTCTACAGGAGCAGGCTTTGCATGGATGAAAAAGCCTTTGAAAGAAACGGCTCTATTTGTAAGAACCGTAAAAAAAGCTATCTTGGAATACCAAAAATTAGAGAACACTCCTCAAAAAAATATACGTTTAAGTGTAAAACTAAGATTAGGCGAAAAAGAAGATTACTCTTTTTTGTTAAAATTTTGTAAAATGCTTTTGAATGAAGGTACCGAACTTATTACTCTCCACCCCAGAACAAACAAACAAAAATATTCAAGGGCATGCAGCCACGAATATACAGCCCGTCTTGCAGGAGATTTACCAATTCCTGTGTACGGAAATGGGGATATTGACTGTTTCGATAAAATTAAAAGTTTAGATTTAAAATATAAATGTGCAGGTTGGATGTTGGGACGAGCCGCAGTACAAAAGCCATGGATCTTTTATGAAATAAAATTAAAAGAAAAAAGACTTTGCAATTTTTCCGTAGACCTTTTAAAAACCGCCGAATCTTTTTTTGATTTATTAAACAAAGAACAGCCTAAAGAATTTCATCTTACCAGAGCTCAAAGATTTTTCGGATTTTATTGCAACAACTTTACTTTTTCTCATCACATCAAGACTAAAATTCTTAATTGTAGAAACCTCGATCAAATGTATTCGAACCTTGAACAATATTTTAAAGAAGTTCCAGAAGATAAAGAACTTATCATAACAAATTAATTTTTTTACCTTGACACCTAAACCCTTTTAACCTATAATACACAACGTGATGTCCGATAGTATTTTTTTATTAAAAAATTTAAACTTTTCCTCAAAACCCACTAGACAAAAAGTAACAAAAGGTGTATCTTACCCCCCCCCCCCGATTTTTTATGAAATATGCGGACATCTGCTTCGTTACCTCAACCTTATATATGCCTCTCCTATTTTAAAAAAAGCGTATTTTAAATACCAAACAACACACAGTATACAAATCGATAATTATTTAGATAATCACTTTCATAAATATCTTAAATCGCAACATAGTTTAATTACACATACAATAATACCTCATAAGGAGCCTTACAGGGAAGCCGGCATCTACCTGCCGATTCCCTACACCTAACCACTTAAAAAATCGCACTATTGGAACCAAAGGCGGACAGGACGTCCTTTTGGATTGGGACAATTCAATCCAAATGTATAGGGGAGGGAAGGCGGGGTTCTTAGGGGCAAAGCCCCTAAGCGGTTCTTTTGAAGATGGAAGGGGTCATAGGGGAGGGAAGAAAACTTTTATCCGAAAAAGTGTCTTCCCTCCCCTGATTGGGGGATTTTTAAGGGGGGCACACCCCCTTAAACCAAATATATTTTTTTAGGAGGCAGGTTGAAGCTCACGGCGCAAATGGCACCGCTCGCTTCAACTA
>CAUTTN010000042.1:0-12740 GCA_963541225.1 uncultured Treponema sp. | reverse complement strand
CTAGTTAGTGCCGTGGAAATCCATTCTATAACTTTTAGTTTCTTTATTATATTAAATGTGTATTTTTTTGAATAGATTTACAGCAAATAGTATTTAAATTATACTATTTTTCTAAATATAGTGTCAAACTTCAAAATTTCGTCTCCTCTTTTTCTTGTTGTTTATAATAGTTTTTGAAAACTTCTTGCCGTTTTTTTATTTTTATGATATATTCAAAAAGCCGGGGTGCTTATAGTAAAGTTTTTAAAAACTTTTTAGCTGAGAACATACCCGCAAGGTTGTCTGCATGGATAACCTAATACCTGATCCGGATAATGCCGGCGGAGGGAGCTATGAAACATTTACGCTCTATTTTTATTTTCACTTTTTTAAGTGTCGGTTTTGCACAGCTTTTTGCTTTCGGCGCAAAAGATCTTTCCAAAAAAAAACTTACGGTTTATACGACTAAATCATTTGCTGCTGATTACGGTCCCGGGCCCAAAATTGCCGAACTGTTTAAAGCAAAAACGGATGCAGAGATTGAATATGTTGTCTGCAAGGAAGGGGTTTTAAACAGAGCTATTGCGGAAGGCAAAAGTATTACAGCCGATGTTCTTGTTGGAATTGACAACCATCAAATCGCAAAAGCAAAAAAAGCAAAGATATTAAAGGCATACAAACCGAAAAATATCGAAGACAAAATATCAAACGAAATTATTATTTCGGACGATTGGCTTTTAACGCCTTTTGATTACGGATTCTTTGCTTTTATGTATGATACGAATTCAAAATTAAAAACACCGCTGAAATTAAGCGAACTTACAAATCCGGAATATAAAGGAAAAGTAGTTGTTTTGGATCCCAGAACAAGTACACCGGGTTTGGGTTTTGCGGTTTGGACAAAAGCCGTTTTCGGGGATAGTTATTTGGACTTTTGGAAAGAATTTAAAAAATCCGTTTTTACACTTGCTCCTAAGTGGAGTACAGGTTATGGTCTTTTTACTTCAGGTGAAGCTCCTTTTGCTTTTTCTTATACAAGCAGTTTGGCTTCTCATGTTTTATACGATAAGACCATGAGGTTTCAGCCTTTAATTTTTGATGAAGGCCATATCGTACATGTAGAGGGAATGGGTATTTCCGCATATTCAAAAAAAATAAATTTTGCAAAAGAATTTATTGAATTTATGCTGACTGAAGAAGCTCAGAGTACTTTGCCGGAAACTCAATTTATGTTTCCTGCCGTTAAAAATATAAATCTTCCCGAGTCATTTAAGACTGTACCTAAACCTTCAAAAATATTAAAATTCAATGCAGATGATGAAACTGAAATTATCGATGCAGTAATAAATGTTTTACAAAACTAATAAAAACTTATATAACAGAAATAATGCGGCGGGAAATATTATTCTTGCCGCATCAGGTTTTATATTTTTTGCTGTATGTCTTGCCTTTCTAATTCCGTTTATTTTAAGTTTTGTTCCTTTGTTTTCAAAACGGTTTGATTTTACCGTAGTTACGGGAAGCGGATATAAAAATGTGAATGCAGCATACCGCATTTTTAAAATAGCTATATTTACCATAACTCAAGCATTTTTGTCTGCACTGTTTGCAACGGTTGTAGGTTTATGTGCTGCGTTTTTTTGTGCAAATAGAAAATTTAAATTAAGACGTTTTTTACTTTCACTTTCAAGTGTGCCGCTTTGTGTACCTTCAATAATAATTGCTCTGGCTTTTATTATATTTTTTGGAAATAACGGTATTTTAAATTCGGTACTAAAAACGATTTTAAAAAAAGATGAGCCCGTTATAAACTTTTTGTTTTCGATTACCGGTGTTATATTAATTCATGCCTTTTATAATTTCCCCATTGCGATGAGAACCATAAGCCGAGTTTGGGAGAAGTTAGGAACCGATGAAGAAAATGCAGCACTCCTTTTGGGAGCAAGTAAATTCCGCATTTTTAAAACGATTACATTTCCGGCTCTTCTAAATCCTGTAGCGGCTTCGTTTTTACTTATTTTTCTTTTTTGTTTTTTCAGCTTTATAATAATTCTTTTATTCGGCGGAACCGGTCTTACAACTTTGGAGGTAGAGCTTTATAAAACGGCAAGGGCAAGTTTAAACATTAATTTTGCTTCGAAGATTGCTGTTATAGAATTTTGCATTGCTTCAAGTGTAATCTTTTTATATTCAGCTGTCCAAAAAAAACTTGCAGGAAAACTTGACAACACAAAACCATTACGCGAAAAGAGTTCCATAAAAGGGTTTAAAGAAAAATTATTTTTTACGATTATAATCGGCATCATTTTTTTCTTTTTGATATTTCCGCTTATTTCTATATTCTTGCATTCTACGTATAATGTAAATTACAACTCATTTTTAAATAAGTTTTTTTATTTTAAGGCTTGGAAAAATATTTGTTATTCTAAAATATTTTGGACTTCATTTGCTGCAACTATAAAATTAGGAATTTGTACTGCGGTAATAACTTTATCTGCTTCAATTTTTTTTGTATATCTGACGCTGTATAAACCATTAAAAAGAATTGCCGCTATACTGCCGTATTTTCCGCTTGCAGTTTCTTCTGTTATGCTAGGTTTCGGGTGGTTCATTTTAAAACCATCAAGTTCAATTACCGTTTTAATTTTTGCACAAAGTTCTTTGGCTTTGCCATTTGCATGGACGCAAATTCAAAATTGTATTTTAAGTATACCGAAAAATATTTTAAATGCAGGTATTATTTTATCTTATAATAAAACGGATTTATTTTTTAGAATAATCTTACCGCTTTGCAAAAAAGGTTTTATTTCTGCTTTTGCTTTTGTATTTGCAATAAGTGCAGGCGATGCTTCTTTACCTATTGTTTTAAATATTCCGCATTTTCAAAATTTGGCGTTACTGCTTTTTGATTATGCCGGTTCTTATCGATTTACGGAATCGTCCGCTGTTGCAACCGTATTGGCAATAACCACAGGTTTTGTATTTTTTTTACAAGATAGGGATAATATCCGGTATGAACAATAAGTTTTTACAGATTGAAAATTTAAGCAAAAAATTTGGCAAGAAAATAATTTCGGCTTCTTTTTTTGTAAAAAAAGGAGAGGCTGTGGCATTGCTTGGAAATTCCGGCTGCGGTAAAACAACGGTTTTAAAAATGATTGCCGGTCTTATTAAACAGGATTCCGGAAGTATAATTTTAAATGGAGAAGATATAACGCATAGAAAGGCGGGTCAAAGAAATATAGGAATGGTATTTCAAGATTATGCTTTATTTCCGCACTTAACTGTTGAAGATAATATTGCTTACGGTTTAGTTTCAAAAGGAATGAAAAAAAAATATGCAAGAAATGAAATAAAAAAATGGATAGAAATTTTTAACCTTTCAGGTCTTGAAAAAAGAAATCCGATATTCCTTTCAGGCGGAGAAAAACAACGGGTATCGCTTGCAAGAAGTCTTGCAGTAAATCCTGAGCTTATTCTTTTTGATGAGCCGCTTTCTGCTTTGGATACGGAACTAAGATTAAAACTGCAAAAAGAATTACGTTTTAATCAGCAAAATCTGGGTTATACGGCAGTTTATGTTACTCACGATAAAACGGAAGCTGCTTTTCTAGCCGACAGAATTATTACTATGTAATAATTCTAACTGCAAAGAAGGGTACGGTATGTTGTTTTCAAAAGGTAGCAAGCCGAAATTCAATTTTTAATTTCGCTACAAAGTATTTTGTGCCGGGGAAGTAGGATAATTTGTCTTTTTTATAACGGCACAGGTTAAAAACTTTCAGACTTTAGCAGGTACCGTTATATTTGTATTATTTCATATTTTTTAAATTTTCAATGTCGGCTTTTATATCTTTTGCTCTACTGCTTGATGGTGCTGCTTGTAATGCTTTTTGCAAATATTGAAGTATTTTATCTTTTTTTACTCCGCCTTCAAAATATGTAGAAATATATGCAATATTATGCCAAGCACCTTGTTCTTCTTCGGGAGTAAGCATTTTTGTTTCTATAGCCGACATAAATTCGTTTATCGCTTCTTCATATTTTTTTTGGGCTAAAAGTTTGTCTATGATCAAATATTTTTTTGCTAAAATAAAAGAGCCTACAAATCCTGTTTCATTTTTAGGATCGCTTTGTATACCTTCGTCAAAAAGGTTTTCATATTTTAAAGAGTTGACACGATATACTTTTTCGAAAAAAGCATTGATAGCTTTTATTTTTTCGGTGCCTTCTGCCTTTCCGATTTTTCCTTTTAATTCCATTACTAAATCGGCTTTGGGTTTTATAGAATTTAAATATTCAAAAAAAGCTTCAGGAGTTGAAACTTCTTCAGGTATTAATTCGGAGTGGTATACATCTCCGTCACTTGTCATTAAAGCAAGATGAGGTACTTCCAAAACATCATATTCCGAAAATAATATATAGTTTTTTTCCAACTGCTTTGAAGATATAGCCGATTCATCTTTTACAATATTTACATTGTGTAAAAGAAATTTTTTATCTAATGCCGATAAAGTTTTTTCCGTAAATATATTGTTTAAGATATTAAGACTTCTTTCATCATTATCGGAAACGGTAAATAATATAAGCCCATCTTTTTTTGATTTTTTTATGTCTTTAGCCAAAGTTTCATAGTCAGGTGTCCAGCCCCGCTTTACGGTAGAACAAGCCGCAAGAATAAATGTAACGGCAACAATAAAAACGATTGGTTTAAATTTGATATTCATAATAACTCCTTGATATAAAATCCGTTTATGAAGAAAATATTTCATTTACACGATTTTCCATAAACTTAAAATAAAAGGTAAAGCCGTTTTTACGGAAATAAACAGTAAAAGACCATAACCTATGATTTGCAATGATCCGCTTATGAGTATAAGGATTTTTCCGTTGTTTTTCAATTTGTAAAAAAGTCCGGTGCGTCCTGCCCAAGCCGAATATGCACATATTATTATCGGCACACTCATACCTATAGATAAAACTATAACTGCACAAAATCCTAAAAAAAATACGTCCAAACTGGCTGCTAGGACCAAAATGAGCATTGCTGCAGGGCAAGGATACATACCGCTTAACAAAATTGCTCCGAGTTTTATTTTTTTATGTTCGTCATGTTTTTTTTTGATAATATCAAAAACTGTATCCAATATTCCATAAACGGCCAAAATGATTAAAATTATAAAAGAAATTCCTTCCATATAAATTACGGTATTGTTGGAATTTGCGGAAACGGCTCCCGAAATACCTTTAAAAATAAGCATTATTGCAACTGCTGTTCCTCCGTGTATTCCTGCAAGAAAAAGACTCGTCATAAGAGGTTCCAAAGGTTCGGCTTCTTTTGTCAAGTAAAAAGAAAATACAACGGTTTTTCTGTGTCCAGGACCTGCTGCGTGAATTATTCCATATAAAAACGATAAAGCCAAAACCGAAAAAAATATATTCAGATTTCTATTTTCTTTCCAATCCGTAATATAATTTCCCAGTTTTTCGTTTAATATTCTTTGTGTTTTTAAAATATGTTCGGGAGGTTTTCCTTGAAATACCGGTGACGGTGATTTTTTTTTACTGCTAAATGGATTTGCAAATAAGAGAAAAGATAATAATACAAAAAAAAACGTAAAAAACTTTTTTTTCATTTTCTATAATTTATCCTAAACGGTTTGATAAATCGAGTTTGTACTGTTCTCTACAAAACGTTTGTATTTTAAAGACATTTTAATTTCTAAACTTCACTAGACTAAACAATTAAAACCTATAAATAGATACAAACGGTTTTCCGGTTATTCGTGCGTAGGGTTTAATACCCAAATGCTTTATGGCAAGATTGTTAATTGTTTGTTTTGTAAACTTTTTTCTACATCTTCTATAATAAAGTTTGGTGTAGAAGCTCCTGCAGTAATTCCTACGGAATTATATTTAAATATTTCTTCCGGTATTTCCGATGAATCTTCAATCAGCCATGCCGGTTTTTTAAAAGTTAAAGCTGTTTGCAAAAGACGTTTTGTATTTGCAGAATTTTTTCCGCCTATTACCAAAACAGATTCAACTTCGTTTAAAAGTTTTTTTAATGCCTGCTGTCTTTCGAATGTAGCAGGACAAATAGTATTTAAGACAGTTAAATTTAAAATACGCTTTTTTAATATTGCAGCTATAGCTTCATATTCGCTTTGCTTAATAGTTGTTTGAGCGATTAGTACAGCCTTACCCATACCCGAAATGATTTTTTCAGGAAAAGATATTGAAGCAGCTTCTCCGGCATTTTGTACAATTATACAGTTATTCTTTTTTTTTATACAAGCATAACCAGAAATACTGATGAGCTCGCCATGATTTTTATCACCTGCCAAAATTATAAAAGAATCTTTTGAAAAATCGGCAGCTTTTTTTTGACTTAAAACAACACGCGGGCAAGTTGCATTTATAATTTTTGCACCGCTTTCTTTTATTTTTTTTTCTTGTTCCGGAGAAATTCCATGTGCCCTTATAATGACTTTGGAATTTATATAACTCTGTTCTTTTTCAAATTCTTCGGAATAAATAGTTTGCACTCCGCATTTTTTTAAGTATTCCATTGTTGCAGGATTATGAATGAGAGGTCCGAAAGTATATATTTTAAACTTGGAACCAGTTTGTTTATTTTCTGCCAAAGCATTTAAAACGGCATCTACCGCTTTTTTTACGCCCATGCAATACCCTAAAACTTCGGCCCGCTTGATTAGCTTTATATTGTTCATTTATTTTACTTCCTGCAAGTACAAAAACAGATTTACATTTTAGCGGAATTGCATCATAAAAGAAAATGACATTACAATTTCCCAAACAGTCAATTATTTTAGTATGCTATTCTTACACCGATATTAAAATAATGATTAAATTCTTTTCCCATAGCTTTGCTTCTCCAGTCTGAAAGTTGTCTATTGGCTTCTTCAATATATTCTTTATCTGTTTTAAAATTTGCAATATTACCGGATCGTTTGTAAATATGATTATTTACTCCGGGGTTAATGTTTGTTTCAAATATATATCCTGCTTTAAACTGCATGTTTCCACCCGATTTTACAATAGGAAGTTGAAATGAAACATCAAGTTCTAACTGATTGACATATTGAATTGTTTGTTGTTTTAAAAATGGGGTTGAGTATAAAAAAGCATGAGCCTTAGCTGATGTTTCATTTCCTGAACCGGATGTTATTGCAGAATGATTAAAAATAGATCCGTCCGTTGAATATTTTTCCGTTGTAATATATTCTTTTAAGATAGCCGGGTCTGTTATACTTTCGGTAATATTAGCATGTCTTATAAACGTGTTAGATAAATTAATATTAAGACCTTCGAGTGGAGTAAATTTAGTTTTAATATTAATACGATCCGAGTTAGGTTGTAAATTGCTTCCTAACGGTACTCTATTATGTGTATAATTTTCATAGTTAGTTTTTCCTGCAATACCATCATGAAAATGTGTATAGCAATATGGGGTAACAAAGGTGTAATTTATATCTGCCAGAGTAAACCAATGCGAGTTAGGCATAGTATAAGAAACACCGAACTGTCCTGCCATTCTCCATTTGGCATCTTTTTTAAATTTTACAATTTCATTAAAACCTATATCGTCAGCAAATAGTACACCGTCTATTTTTAATCCTGAAATAGGTTTTACCGTAAACATAAATCCGAGTAAGCTATTATCGGGAAAACCATATAATCCTTGGCTTACAAAATATACTGAAAATGGAATAAAATAAATAGGTTCAAATCGGTTTCCGTATATAATAGTTTCAACAAAACCTAATGACAGCCAAGGTAATGGGCGTATGTTTAATGCATGTAATGTTAAAAACTTGCCAGGTGTTTTATAGCCGGTTCCAAGATCATTTCTAGCCGTTAAAGTAAGTAAAGATTGAGTGTATGACCATTTTTTTTTATTTACTACAAAATTAAACTGACCTTGATGAACAGCTTGAGGTCCTATAATAATATTTGAGCCATAGAATGGTCCAAAATCTGTTCTTGCAATACCTGCGCTTAAATAATATTCGGGTGTTCCTATAGCTGCTCCTGTATTAAAATTCCATAAAGCCTTAAGTTTTCCAATAGATACATTATCTGTTGGAGCATCATATTTGGAATATCGGAATTGAGGATGTGTGGTATATTCCGGATATTCGTTTGTTAATAGCGGACTTAAAGTTCCTGAAATCGTTAAGTATTTTGAAAATTCCGTGTTGATATCGACAAAAGGCTGCAACCCGAATTCTGTTTTTTTTTGCGGCAGTTTTATGTTTAATTCACTCCCTGCTCCGAAGTGAAAAATTCTGCCGAATAAACGCTTATAATGATTTTGGGCAGATTTTATTTGTCCCTCATCGCCTTTTTCGATAATATGATTTAATATTCTTTTTATTTCTTGTAACGGATATGGGCGGATAGAAGGAGTATCGTTAATAAGACCGCTATTCTCCCAGATATTTAAATCTTCATAAAAGGGATCAAATAGATCTACTGCTGCTTGAGAAAAAATTGATAATTCTAAAAATATAAAAACGATAATAAAAATTTTATTTTTCACCATTTATTTCTTGTCCTAATAATATAAATTTAAATAAGTTTACATAATAGAAGAGAAAAAGTCAACATAAAAATATCTATTTATAGTTTTATCGGAAGTATAAAAAATTCCTGTTTTTAAAAATGCTTATAGTATCAATTTTTTTGCTATTTTTCTTGCCTTTAAATCATATTCATAAACATCTTCAAGGCATATAGGTGTTTGAGACCAATCGAAATTTAAAACCTCGGCTACAATGTTCGGTATATCGGTAAACCTTATTTTGCCTTTTATAAAAGCATAGACCGCCTCTTCGTTTGCAGAATTAAAAGCGATGGGGTAACTTCTTAGTTTTTCTGCGGCTTTGATGCCCAGGTCTAAAAGAGGAAAGTCGTCAAATCTGGGCGGAAAAAATTCCAAATTAAAGCCTTTGGAAAAGTCCAGAGGTTTTAAATATTCCGGCGGAAGAGCCGGATATACAAGGGCATTGAAAATGGGATTTCTCATATCGGGAGACGACATTTGTGCATAAATTTCTCCATTTACGGTTTGTATCATTGAATGAACAATGCTCTGCGGATGGATTACGGGTACTATGTTTTTTGCGTCTATACTAAAAAGTTTTACGGCTTCTATAATTTCAAGACCTTTATTTGCAAGTGTTGCAGAGTCAATTGTAATTTTTCCTCCCATATTCCATGTCGGATGTTGCAGTGCATCGGAGGCTTTCATTTTTTTTAAATCCGCAGAAGGAGTATTTTTAAAAGCTCCTCCTGAAGCCGTAATAATAATTTTTTTAATATTTATTTTTTTATGTGCATTTATCAGCGAAAAAATTGCGGCATGTTCGGAGTCTACAGGTATTATGTTTACATTTCTTTTTTCGGCTTCTTTTAAAATTAATTCTCCGGCGGTAACTATTGTTTCTTTGTTTGCAAGAGCTAAATCTATTCCGTGTTTTATGGAAAGAATAGAAGCCTTTAGACCTGCATAACCTGCGATACCGTTTAAGATTATATCCGGTTCCGATTCCAAAATAAGTTTTTCCAATATTTTACCGTCGGTTTCATGCTTTAAATTGGTACTTGATGTTTTGGTAGAATAAAAAACAGCTTCCGGAAATTCTTGTCGTATTTGCTTTGCAGCCTTTAAATTATCGTGTACCGAAAAACCTGCAAGATAAAATCTATCTTCAAAGGATTTTAAAATATCTAAAGTATTTTTTCCGATAGAGCCGCTTGCTCCCAATAATAAAACTCTTTTTTTTGACACCTAAAATCCGCCTGCAAAGAATTTAAAAGAAACATAAAAAACGGGTGCTGCAAAAAGCAGAGAATCTATGCTGTCCAAGATTCCTCCTCTTCCAACTATTACTTGACCTGAATCTTTTATTTCGGCAGTTCTTTTTAAAATTGATTCGATTAAATCTCCTATTATTGCGGCAGTTGCTATCAAAACGGCGATTATTATTAGTTGAGGTAAAAATAATTTAAATTCTTTAAAAAGAAAGTACACTCCGATAGCAGCTGTAATAGAACCTGCATATCCGCCTATAAACCCTGCAATACTTTTTTTGGGGCTTGCTTTTATAAAACCGCGGTTAGTTCCGCCGAAAAGCATTCCGAAAAGCCAAGCAATTGAGTCGCAGCTGAAACTCATAAGGAAAAATGTGAGAATTGCTTTGTTTGCATAAGGCAAAGCAGTAGCAGCTGAAAAATATACCAAAAGCCCCCACGGATAAACAAACATAAAAACGCCCGTCATTATTCTTATAATGCTTTCAGTAAAAATACCGCCGAAAGAAAAAATTATTTCCGACGAAATAATCAAAAGCGTTAATACCCAAAATCCATGAATAATATACGCCTGCGGAAAGAGTTTAAAACCTGAGATGTAAGAGATAATAATTAATGCCGAACCAAAAAAACTTAAAATATTTTTAGGATAACATTTTATTTTTTGAGATAAAAGATTGTACATTTCGGAATTTGCCAATATTCCTGCTGTAATTATTAAAATATGGTATGCTAAAAAATTATAGTGAGGTAAATAATAAATTAAAGACAAGATAAGAGGACCGCCTACAAAAAAAACAATAAGCCGTTCTAATAATTTCCTCATTTTAAATTCTCCTCAATAACTAAAAATAAATATTAAAAAAGGTATTTGTACAAAAATATTAATACTCAAATTTGTCATTTGCAGTTTATGCGGCAACGATACCTCACATCGGAATTATTAATACGGTTTTTATAAGTCTATCTTTAGGCTTTGCCGAACCGTCTTTCTCTTCCGTTGTAATCTTCGATAGCTTTTTCCAAATCTTCCACAGTCCAGTCGGGCCAAAGTATGTCCGAAAAATAAAGTTCTGCATATGCACTTTGCCACAACAAAAAATTGCTTAACCGCTTTTCTCCGCCCGTTCTTATAAGTAAGTCAACGGGAGGTGTTTCTTTTGTATCTAACTTAGAAGAAAAAGATTTTTCATCTAATGAAGTTAATTCTTCTGCTGTTAATCTTTTTATGGCTCTGATAATTTCGTCTCTGCCGCCGTAATTTATAGCAAGAAGAATAGTTGTTCCCGTAAAAGAAGCTGTCTTATTTTGAACCGATACCAATTCTTCCTGTATTTCTTTAGGTAAACCTGTAATATCCCCAATGTGTAAAACTTTTAAATTATTTTCTATATAAAAATCAAGTTCTGCTCTAAGATGTTTTTTTATTAGCCCCATTAAAAAACCGACTTCTTCTTCCGTGCGTTTCCAGTTTTCGGTTGAAAAAGTATAAAGGGTAATATAAGGTATTCCTTTGTCGGAAACGGCTTTTACCGTTTTTTTTAATGCTGTTAAACCTTCTTTATGACCCATAGTTCTGGGCATACCTTTTTTTTGAGCCCATCTGCCATTGCCGTCAAGTACAAATGCAATATGCTTCAGGTTTTCCGACATCCTTAGTTCTCCAATATTTCTTTTTCTTTTTCTTCTAGAATTTTATTTATTTCCGTAATAAAAGAATCGGTTATTTTTTGAAAACTTTCTTCGGCAGTTTTAAGCTGATCTTCGCTTATGGTTCCGTCTTTTTGCATTTTTTTGACTTCATCAATACCGTCGCGTCTTATATTTCTTATTGAAACACGCGAATTTTCTGCCATCGATTTGGCTTTCTTTGCAAGATCTTTGCGGCGTTCTTCGGTTAAAGGCGGAATAGAAATTCTAATAACTTTTCCGTCATTTGAAGGGTTTACCGATAAGTCCGACTGCAATACCGCTTTTTCGATTTCGGTTATCAGGGATTTGTCCCAAGGCTGAATTACTACAAGTCTTGCTTCAGGAATAGAAACACTTGCAATTTGATTTAATGGAGTGGGTTCTCCATAGCAGTTTACTCTTATTTTATCGAAAATTGCTGAAGATGCTCTTCCTGTTCGTAGCATATTAAATTCTTCTTTAAGAGAAGCTACCGTTTTTTTCATTTTTTCTTCGCAATTTGTTTGAATTTCTTTCATAAAGTTTATTTTCTCCCATAAAAATTTTTTGCAAGGATTATTATATCTCTCATATTGATACCAGTGATATGAGTATATATATTTTTTTATGTAAAGTCAAGGGAGCGCATTGCCTCACGTTAAATCTAACCGAAAAAAAAGCTGTTCATCACGTGAAAACCTCAGTGTTAGAAGCAGCACTTAAGTAGGCGTGCCGCTTCTAACATCGAGTTTTCTCTCGAAAACTCGCGTATATACATGTGCACTCACGCGCACCAATACGGCATTTTCGGAAGTTGGTATTTCCTGCAATGCCGTATTTTAAGGAATCCAAAATAGAAGCCAAAAGGAATGGCTCAATGGGGTTAGACATGAAAACGAAAAAGAAATTGAGCGAAGAAACGGTCAAGCGGTATTAGACCTGTTCGATAACTGTGTTTTCGAACAGGTCGACGAGTTCTAAATCGTACAAATAGCACGATTTAGAACATCGCATTTCAAGGTGACCTGTTCAGAAACGGAAGTTTCCGAACAGGTTTAATAAGCTCGTCAATTTCTTTTTCCCTTCGATGAAGATTATTCGTGCTGAGGATTCAATACCCTGACATTCAGCATCCGGGTATTGAATCCGACTGCAACCACCTTATGAGAACAACATACCTCGACGCTCTGCGTCGGGGGTGTTGATTTCAAAACAACGAGTAGAAGCAAAGGTCATAAAGAAATATGATG
>CAUTTN010000041.1:0-12811 GCA_963541225.1 uncultured Treponema sp. | reverse complement strand
AATACCCTTTGTTACGACGCAAGCATCGGGGTATTAAACCCTCCGCACGAATAAATATTGACAGTTTTTACAAAAACTACTATTATGCCGATAATTTTTATTATGAGAGATTTAAGAAAAAGAACTTTTAATGTTGCAGGTTTTAGTTTTTTGGTTTACTCCCTTTCTTCTATTGCAATATCTATATGTTTGGTAAATATTAAAAGGGACTTAAACTTTTCGCTTACACAAGCCGGTTTATTCGGAATGCTTTGTGCTGTTGAGCAGATGATAATTCTTTTTATAAGTCCAATCTTTGCCGCCAAATTCGGCAAGATAAAAGTGCTGAAAACCTCTCTTTTGATATTAACCGCAGGACTTTTTTTCTTTTCGAAAAGCACGAACTTTTTTACGGCTCTTTTAAGTGCCCTATGTATGGGCTTGGGCGTTGCAAATATGGAAGCCTTGCTTACTCCTATTGTAAACGATTTATATCCTAACGATACAGGAGCAAAGATGAATATGATGCACGCTTTTTGGCCATTGGGAACTTGTTCCGGACTGATAGGTTTCGGTTATCTTCTTTCGGTAGGAATAAACTGGAGATATATTTACATAGGCTTATCCGTTTTTGCACTTTTGATTTGCTTTTCCTACCCTTCATCAAAAAAAATAAAACTCCCTCCCTCCGACGGAAGCAAAGCTGCTTTTAAAGAAATATTTTCTCTACCCTCTTTTTGGCTTTTCGCTCTTGCACTCTTCTTTGCAGGAGGAGCCGAAGGAGCTTTTGCCTTTTGGTCGGCTACCCTGATTCAGCTTTATCTGAAAGCCTCTGCATTTCATGCAGGGATTGTAACGGCATGTTTTGCTCTCGGAATGTTTATAGGACGCTCTTTAAACAGTAAAATTTTGAAAAGAGTTTCAATCCAAAAAGCTATAATTGTTTCCTCGGCTGCCTCATTTATAGTAAGCCTCTTATTTATTTTTGTAAATTCCCTTTTCGGGTTGGCTGCATTTTTATTTTGCATGGGGCTTTGCCTTGCATGCCTTTGGCCGACAATACAATCCTTTGCCGCAGCAATCCTTCCTGTAGACGCAACGGCACTTATGATCTTTCTATCCTGTTTCGGTGTTCCCGGCTACAGCACGGCAAGTTTTATAATGGGAATAGTGGGAGATAAATACGATTTATTCATTGCCTTTATTACGGTAGTACCCGTATTTTTACTTTTGGTTCCTATTCTTTTTATCACGGGATGTAAGCTTTCAGGCTCGCCGAAACTAAAACATCTTAAGAAAAAAAACAGGAACCATTAAAACAAAAAGAATTATCGATTAGAGAATATGCGTATAAAGTGTAAAAAATTACATTTTTATAATTTCTACAGCTGAAATCCGATACCCTTTTTTGTTTTGCCTATTTTATAGATTGCGGAACCCTGCATTATTTCTTCAAAAAGCGTTACTTTTTCTTGCGGCACTTCTGCTGCAATACAGCCCGTTGTTTCTCCGAATAAGGCTGAAATTCGGGAAGAATTTAAAATTTTATCCAAATTTTGCTCAAGTTCAATACCTATACCGTCCAAACTCATTTCAAAAAGTGTTACGGCTAAACCGCCTTCGCTTAAATCGTGACTTGCAGCAACACAGTTTTCTAAAATTGCTTTATGGAATTTTTTGTATAAGATAGCGGACTCTGTTTTAAACGGAGGTACTTTATCCGATTCGCCTTGAGGAATTCCGAATATTTCTGCAAAGACGGAACCGCCGAAAGCAAATTCCGGCTTTCCGATTAGATAAACTGAAGAATTATCATTTTTAAATTCGGTTCCCGGAACTTTTCCAATATCCGGCACAATGCCTATTGCAGAAATTAGAAGAGAAGGAGGAATCGATAAACGTTCCCCGTTTTCGGATAGGTATTCATTATTAAAAGAATCTTTACCCGATATAAACGGAGTTTTAAAAGTCATAGCCGTGTTATAACAGGAACGAGCCATTTCGATTAAAGCCCAAATTGTTTCCGAACGTTTGGGATCGCCTAAGCAAAAATTGTCAAGTATTGCAATTTTTTCGGGATCTGCTCCCACTGCAACGGCATTACGGACAGCCTCGTCTATTGCACAAGCTGCCGCTCCATAAGGATCAATAAGCCCCTGTCTGGGATTTAAACTGTTTGAAAGAGCTACGGCTTTTGTGCCGCCTGTTTCTAATGGTTTTATTACCGCTGCATCTTGCGGTACATTGCCTTTTAAACCATCATAAGGTCGTAAAACCGTACCTCCTTGAACTTCGTGATCATATAGCCTTACAATATCTTCTTTTGAGTTTACCGCATGGTGGCGTAAAATTGCTTGCAAGGCTTTTTGAAAATCCGGCTTTGAATATTCGGGATATTCTATTTTTGTAAAAACACCGCTTGCATTGACCGGAGGAGCGGCTTTTAATTCGCGTTGAGGCGGTCCTGAATGTAAAAATTCGCAAGACAGATTAATAACTTCTTTCTCCGAAAATCTTACTTTTATATATTTGTCGCCGGTGAAAATTCCTAAATCGGTAAGCTCGACATCGTTTTCATCACAAATTTTTTGAAGTGCCGCTAAATTATTTTCCGGAACGGCAATTACCATTCTTTCTTGGGCTTCGGAAAGCCAAATCTCCCAAGGAGCAAGACCTGCATATTTTACGGGAACTTTGGCAATATCTACATCGCAGCCAAGAACAGAAGCCATTTCGCCTATCGCCGAAGAATAACCTCCTGCACCGCAATCGGTAATTGCCGAATAAAGAGCCATATCTCTTGCAGCGAGCAAAACTTCTGCCGTCTTCTTTTGAATTATCGGTTCGCCTATCTGCACGGAAGATCCTGCAGATAAACCTGTATCGGCACTCATTACCATAGACGAAAAAGTCGCTCCCCTTAAACCGTCCCGTCCGGTTTTTCCCCCAAGCGATACAATATGGTCTTTCGGTTTGATTTCTGCCTTGTGTCTATTACGCGGAGCAATTCCTGCACAACCGCAATATACCAAAGGATTCAATGAATATGCTTCATGGTAATGAACGCCTCCGTTTACGGTAGGAATCCCCATTTTATTTCCATAATCCTTTACACCCTCTATAACACCCGAAATAATAAGTTTTGGATGTATAGAACCCTCCAGTACTTTTTCTGCCGGAGTTTCCGGGAAGCCGAAACACAAAACATCGGTTACCGCAAAAGGACGTGCAGATACGCCCATAACATCACGTATAACACCTCCGACACCCGTATTTGCTCCTCCGAAAGGTTCAACGGCAGACGGATGATTATGAGTTTCCGCCTTAAACGAAATTTCATATTTATCGTCGAATTCTATAATTCCGGCATTATCCACAAAAGAAGACAACACCCAAGCGGCATTTATATCATCGGTAGCTTTTTTAATATAGGTTTTAAGTACATTATTTACACAAAAATCGGGATAGACCTTTTTTTGTTCATCATTTAAAGATTCTTTATCGATTTCTATTTTTGCTTTAAACGTTTTATGAACACAATGTTCGCTCCAAGTTTGAGCTATCATCTCAAATTCCGCATCGGTGCATTTTCTTTTTTCTTGCTGAAAATATGAACGGATTGCCTGCATTTCTTTTAAATCCAAGGCAGCCCGTCTTTCTTCGGAAAGTTTTAAAAGCTCATCATCTGTCATTGATGCAATTTCGATCAGCTCCACTTGCATATTGGGCTTATTTTCCGAAGTCCAAGAAGGTTCGGCAAAGCCGATCTTATACCCGGATATAACTTCATTACATAATAAAGATGTTGCAAGTTTTTTTAAGTCATTGGAAGATAATTTTCCTTTAACCGTAAAAGCGGTACCGCTTGTTATTTCTTCAACTCCTTTAATACCTAATTCCCTTACAGCCCGTAATGCTTCCCTTGACGAAGAATCACTTACACCGGGTTTTAAACATGTTTCAATATAATGAAGATTTTCCTCATCAAAAAATTTCATATCTGTTTCGCAGTATTCATAAACTTCATCACAAAATAAAAAACCGGATAATAGTTTTTTTTCTTCTTCCGAAACATTACCCCTTACAAAATATAGGTTTGAAGATGTAATATTTTCTATGGTTTTAAAACCTAAAATAAACGCTTGCTCCAAAAGTTTTTTGTTTTGGGGAATATCTATAAAATCATTTTGTTTTGTTTTAACACAAAAGCGGTAAACATTCATTATTTAAAACTCCAAAAATTAAGTTACATTAATTCTATTCTAATATACGTAAAATTTCAAGCGGATAAAATAAAAATTTAAAGGTAAGAACCGTAAATATTTAATTTTTCTTATTTTTTAAGGCTTCCACTTTTACGGGATCATAAAAACCTTCTTTCCAATTAAATCGGGAAATATCCTCCAAAAAGCCGCTTTTTTTACAAGTAGCGATAATTTTTCGGTATTCGCTTCTTTCTATTTCGGTATGCGAAAAATCGATCAAAAATTTGGAAAATCCTTTTTTTTCTAAGGCTGAAATCCTATCGGTTATAGAAAAAGGTTTTTCGGGCAGTACAAAAGAAGCAGATGGTGTGGAAAAAGCTTTAAATTCCGCCCCTTGCTTATCCGAAAAATATAAAAAATCATAAGAGCCGGGTAAAGTAAACCGCATTCTAAATAAAGCAGGATAACAAAATACCGGTATTAAAACCTGCTTCCTCATTCCCGGATCAAAAACTGCTTCCAAATTTTCTTGCGAATTTTCTATCGGCGAAACAAATCTCAAAATATTATTTTCTTGAAGCCAGTTTAAAACATAGCGGTTAAAGGCATAAAGATACATTCCTGCAATAATATTTACTTTTTTACTTTTCAGCATTGCAATATGAGCAGGATTATTAATTATAAATTGAGTATACCCTTCTTCAATCAGTTGAGTTAAAAAACTTTCCAGTTCCGAACTTGTTTTTTCCGGCACAAAAGGATCAAGAGAAATAAAAATCTCGCGTTTAGAAAAAGGTAAGGGTTTTCCTCCTTTTAACGAAAGTTCCAAACCTTTTTTTGTGTCTTCATTCAAATTTATAATAACGCGTACGGGTTTTTCCGAAAGTACCGTATGAAGACTATTGACGGAAGAAACTTGTACATAAAACCCGTCGGGAAAAATATCCACATTTGATTTTGACAAAAGTTTTTTTCTATCAAAATTCTTTGTTTGTTTTGAAATATTTTTTTGTTTTTCTTCGACCGGTTTTAAAGATTCCTGTTTATGTAAGCCTTCAGGGTATATTTTAAGAATAGGTGCTTTTTCTCCGCCGGGTCTTTTTCTAAATTTATCCAGATTTTTCGGCAAAACTTGAGAATACCGTTTACTCATGCTCTTTGTTTGAAGAAGATAAACACTGTCGCCTATTCCGAAATTTGACGGAATTTGAATCCATACGGCATTTCCTTCTATTCTTAAATCTTGTACTTTCCAACTTTCGCGTCCCGTATCATCTTTTTTATGCAACCTTATCGAATCTCCAAAATTCGGGATATAGCTTCCGCCTTTTAAAAGCACATAATGAACTTTTCTGGAAACATCTTCTTTTGTTTTTCCTTCAACTTGTGTAATCTTAAAATTTTTAACTTTTTCGATATTACCTAAAAATATCCCTGTACCGCCCGCCTGATTCGGGTTTAAAATATTGTTCGCATTAGAAGAAACAAACAGAAATGAAGTTTTTTTTCTTGAAAAATCGTTTGCAAGAATTCTTTTTCCGGTTTCGATAGCGGCTTTTTTGTCTTTTTCCCAATTATCTATTACATAGCGGTAAGCGGACACAACGGTTCCCACATATTCGGCACTTTTCATCCGTCCTTCAATTTTAAATGATGAAACGCCGGCTTTTATAAGGTCGGGAACATAATCTATCAACTGTAAATCGCAGGGAGAAAAATAATAGCCTTCCTGTTTACCCTTAGGAGTATGAGCAGAATACAAACGTCTGCAGGCTTGCGTACACATACCGCGGTTAGCGGATTTACCTCCCAGATAAGACGAAAAAAGGCATAATCCTGATTCGCATATACATAATGCACCGTGTACAAAAACTTCAAGTTCACAAGAAGTACTAATATTTATTTGTTCTATTTCGGTTAAAGAAAGCTCCCTTGCCAAAACGACACGGGAAATCCCAGAATGGCTTAAAGCATTTGCCGCTTTTGAGGAGGCGATATTCATTTGTGTTGATGCATGAAGTTTAAGTTTAGGAAAATAAGTCTTTGCCATTTGAACAATTCCGAAATCTTGAACTATAATTCCGTCAGGCTGAACTTGATTAAGATACCCCAAAAACCGGAACATTTTATCCGTTTCATCTTCAGTTAAAAGAGTATTCACAGTTACATATATTTTCTTATCTTTTTTATGCAAAGTTTCAACAGCTGCCTCAAATTGCGACCATGCAAAATTAGAAGAACGCATTCTTGCATTAAAGCTTTTTAGACCGAGATATACGGCATCGGCACCCTCGCCTATTGCAGCATCAAGAGCTTCATGATTTCCTGCCGGGGCTAAAAGTTCTATTTTCATATTTTACCTCCTATCGGTCAAATAAAAAATATAAATATTTTATCGATTTTGATTAAAAACAGAAAGCCATTAGGATAACTTGAGCATATTTTAAGTAAGACTCTATGTACTAAACAAAAAAATACATCCGTACAAAATGCACGGATGATTTAATGCTACATAGACAACTGAAAATCTTATATTTATAAAGCACAGTTATACGGTTTCGATATTACAATTTAAGTATTAACCACTGTAAAAATAAACCTATTAACCAAAGTTCTTCGGCATAATTTTTATCGACAGTCTTGGACTTTATAAAATATTCTAAACTTTAACCTAAGAACACCTGAGCATTGTCGTCGATGGCAAGAATACTTTTACACTCGGAACACCTAAAACGCCCTGCTTTTGTAGCTTTAAGTTTTTTTGTACAAATAGGACATGCAAATATTTTGGGAAAAATATCCGTATGTGTTGCAGAAGTAGAATTTTGAAAAAATGACACGGCTTCCGAAAGAGAATCTTTAATATTGAAAAATTGCGAAAAACCTAAAAGCTGAAAAATTTCATAAACTTTCGGCTGTATTTCAAGTAACACAACATCTCCGCCTTTGGGTTTTACCGTTTTTAAAAAAGCCGTAAAAGAACCTATTCCGGTTGATGAAACATAATTTAAAGCTGCACAGTTAAATATTATCTGTACATAACCACCGTCAATCAGTTTTGCAATTTTTTTCTGAAAAAATGCCGAATTATAAGTGTCGATATAGCCGTTTAAAAATACTACAATACATTTATCTAAACGTTCGACTTTCTGTAACCTTATTTTAAGGCTGTCATCTTTTTCTTCATCAAATCCGGCGATGATATCGTTATTATTCATAATTCTCCTACTTAGTTTATGTAATGTTAAAAAATCTCTAAAATCTTACAAAACATTATACTACTTATTTTAGAAAAAGTCAAACAAATAAATAATTTTTTTTAAATTTTTCTAAAACCCCTCTAACGGTATAACCGTTTTAACCTACTTTAAGTTAAGTAAAATATTTTAATTTTTTCAATTCTATATAGTTATCGGCAATATTTATTTAATGTTTATATAAAGAAACCTTATAAGTTTTTACTTTTGCAGGAAATTTGCATAAAAAAAGTCTGTTAGAATAATTTATAGAAAAATCAACAACCCCGACACAGAGCATCGGGGTACAGTGCTCAATGTTTCGCACTGTATTGGTTGCAGTCGGCTTTAATACCCTTTGTTACGACGCAGAGCGTGGACGTAAAACGTCAGGTATTAAACCCTCCGCACGAATAAAAGAACGGTTATGTAAACTAAAATTAAACCAATTTACTATTCGTTTTGGAGGATAATCCGTTTTACGGTATCGATAAAAATTTCCTTAAAACTCGGTTTTTGTACAAAACAATGCAGCACGGCAAGTAAGAAACAGAAAACGAAAATTATCGACGGTCTTATACCAATAACCTGTTACAACCAAGAGTATGCCATTCACATTCTGAAAAATAGTGCATACATATAGAATTCTCAAGTCGGAAATTCCAAAATATTCTATCCTAGGTATTTCAACGACACGACCAGCAAAGAATCCGAATAAACTTATTCCGATCCGCACCTTTTTTCGATTTAAACGGAGAATACAATACCCCGACGTTCAGTGTAGGAATATTGTATACGACTACAACCACTTTATAAGATTTGAGTGAAAAAAGCCCTGCACGATTACGGCTGACCGTTTATGAACATAGCATCTCTAAAAAACTTGTTGGATTTGCTTCGCATCCTTCGGAATAGAGATACCCGACGAGTTTTTAATAAATCTTTATATAACAATGACTTATTAACAACATAGCAAATTAAATCCAAGAAAAACCTCTAAAAAGCTGAAGTTTTTAGAGGTTTTCAACACTATAACAAGCTAGTAAACTTTTTTTACCTTCAATGAACATTATTTGGAAAGAACGGATAGGCACAAAGGTCATAAAGAAATACGATACGGCTAAGAGTCCATACCGCAGGTTGATGTAAAGCGTGATGTAAGCGATGTCGAAAAAGATGAGCTGCATAGTAGGAAGGATAGCTTTGATTTACAACAGCTGCTTAAAAAAACACAAAAGCTGCAAAGTAAACTTATTTCAATGGCACAACACACCGGACTAAATAACTACGGTTAGTTTTTTGCATGAGTAAATATGTAGAGAATATCTAAAAAATATTAATATATATGCAGCAGGTTTTAACATTTTATAAGGTCAAAAATCCGTATTGACAAAATAATTTTTATATGGCATATTATTTTTGGAAGCTGATGGGGTCTGGTGGCTCCCACGGTCTTCAAAACCGTAGGTTGCATAATTCGCAATGGCAGGTTCGATTCCTGCCTCTTCCGTTTCCATATTTTACAAAATAACTTGTACATAAAAACTTATGCCGGCATCAATATCGACAAAGTTGATTTAGCGACTTTGCCGATTTAAAGATATTTATTTTAAAGAGTTCTAAGCAAATCTAATATCCGAAAAATCAAAGTCAACTTTACTAAGATTACACAGCTCTAACTCCTAGCAAAAATTTTATATAAACACTTAAGAACTTTGACTATAAAACCGGAATATGAATATAAGTATTAAATAAGTTTAAAGCTATTCGGATTTACCAACTAAGCACATCCATTCTGCTTCTGCAGCGAGGGTTTCTCCTACATATAGTTTTCCTGATTGTTTAATCATACGCTTTGAAACTCTAATGTTTGTAATTTCCATTCTTGCTTTATCGCCTGGTTTTACTTGCGAGCGGAACTTTACTTTATCTACAGTTGCCAAAAAAAACAAAGAACCTTCTTCAAATATTTTTTGAAAACTTAAAGCTGCTCCGCCTGCCTGAGCCATAGTTTCTACCAAAATAACGCCGGGAACTACAGGGTATTCCGGAAAGTGCCCTTTGAAAAAGAATTCGTCATCAGTAAAAATATGTTCACTCACACTTCCTTTTTCGTCCGCACTAATTATTTCATCGACAAACAAAAAAGGTTTTCTGTGAGGAATTAAGACTTCTATATCTTTTGTAATGCTCATAGGTGCTCCTAATTTCATTATAATTTATGCCTAATAAACAAGCTTATTAATTTTACACAAAATAAGGATATTTTACAAGCAGATGTTTTAATCTATAAATAATCTATTTTTGTTCTATAAAATCTTTCATCAATGCAGAACTTGACTTGACGAGACGGACGTATTCCGGCTACCGAAGTTAAACCCTAATTTTTTTTAGCACTTACACCATAACATTATTTTACCATACTTTGATTTCATTCCGGGTCCATGTTTTTAATAAGGTTTAAATTGACAAAAAACAAAAAATAACTTATAATATATTTCTTATTTAAAAAACACTACATGCCCCGATGGTGGAATTGGTAGACACGCTAGTTTCAGGTACTAGTGCTTAACGGCATGGGGGTTCAAGTCCCCCTCAGGGCAAATGGAGAGTTTATGGATGCAGCCGTTTTAACTGAAAAAATGATGATTTTGCGTTTGGTTGTAAGTTTTTTGGCAGGCTGCTGCATAGGTATGGAGCGAGCCGGAAAAAGACAGATTGCAGGGCTTCGTACTCATATTCTTATATGTATGGGTGCCTGCGGTATGATGATGGTTTCCATATGGATTTATCAGGCTTATAATACAGGTGATCCGGCACGTATTGCAGCACAAGTTGTATCGGGTATGGGTTTTTTGGGAGCAGGTGCTATTTTAAAAGTAGGTGTCAATGTAAAGGGTCTTACTACAGCAGCTTCAATTTGGGTAATTGCGGGAATAGGGCTTGCCATAGGCAGCGGGCTTTATGTACTTGGCGGAGCAATGACTTTTCTTTCCTTACTTACGCTTTCGATTATGAATAGAATAGAGTTAAAATTATTTCCGCTAAGACAAAATAAATTCTTGGAAATTTATTACCAAGGTACCATGCCTCAAATGTCCGATGTTTTAAATATTCTTTCGGAATATTCCATTTCTATAATATCGACAAATGTTAGAACTTCCAGAACGAAAAAAGAATTTTCTAAAATCATTCTTTTTATAAATGTCCCCAAAGGATTGGATATAAAAAAAATGACTCAAGACTTTCAATCTCTTTCAGAAGTCGATACCGTTATTCTAAAAGAAAAGGAATAGTTTTAAATGATAAGCGATAATGAACTTAAAACCGAATTTGATAAAATGATTTTATCTGCTTCAGGGTGGAGAAAAATTTTTGCGGAAACAGGAAAAAGCGAAGATAAAATAAAGTCTGTAAAGTATGCCGATTTACTTTTAATAACCCATGCGGCAACAGCTTTTGCATCTTTTTTAAAAAACGAATTTAAACACATAAACACAATAGTTATAGGAAGAGATGCCCGTCCTACAGGCAGCTTATTGGAAGAAACTTTTATAAAAGCCTTAAGTCGCACAAACTATAATCTTAAAGCGATAGGATGTTCAGCGGCACCGGAAATAATGGCTTATTCAAAAAACATAAAAGCAGCATTTATCTATATTTCTGCAAGCCATAATCCGATAGGTTATAACGGTATTAAATTCGGACTTAATTTAGGCGGTGTTTTAAATGCGGAACAGTCAAAAATTCTTATAAAAGATTTTACGGAAAACTGTATGCAAAGCGGAAGCGCTAATAAAGCCGATAAAATCCTTGCAGATATGGATAAAGAAAAAACTGCAATGGTATTAAAACATATACCGCTTTTAAAAAAGGAAGCATTGGCTGCCTATTATAATTTTTCTAAAGAAGTTATTTCGGCATCTTCCGATAAAACTGCTCAAAAAGATTTTTTTGATTTATGCAAAATAACTTGTGAAAAAGCAAAAAACGAAAATACCCCATTTTGTATAATTGCCGATTTTAACGGAAGTGCAAGAGCTTCTTCCATTGACAGGATTTTTTTTGAAGACTGCGGAATAAATTTAATAGGAATTGCAGAGAAAGAAGGCGATATTCGTCATGCCATTTTACCGGAAGGCGAAAACTTAAATTTTTGTGCCGCAGAAATGGAAAAATATGAAAAAATAAATAAAAATAGTTTTGAAAAAAAATGTTTTTTAGGCTACATGCCGGATTGCGACGGGGATAGAGGCAATATAATTTATTGGAGTACAAAAAGAAATAAAGCTTTAGTATTGGAAGCTCAAGAAGTATTTGCTCTTTCCGTAATTGCGGAATTGTCGTATCTTTTTTACTGCAAAGAAAACAATAACCCGTTGGCTATTGCGGTAAACGGCCCCACCTCTTTGCGTATAGAAGAAATAGCCGAATGTTTTAATGCCGAAGTTTTTAGAGCCGAAGTAGGGGAAGCCAATGTTGTAAACTTAGCTTCGGAATTACGGAATAAAAATTACATCGTACGCATATTGGGAGAAGGTTCAAACGGAGGAAATATAACATATCCGTCCTCCGTCAGGGATCCTATAAACACAATCTTTGCAATTTTAAAATTTTTTCTTTTAAAATCGGAAAAAGATAAAAAAGGACTTTTTGAAATATGGTGCGGAAAAGCCGGTACACCCGAAAAATATAAAGAAGATTTTTCTTTAGAAGATATAATCGAAACAATACCGCTTTATACTACAACTCCTACAGGAGAAAGTAGAGCCGTTTTAAAAATTACTACGCAAGATCATGCAGTTTTAAAAAGACGTTATCAAAAAATATTTGAACAAGAGTGGGAAGAAAAAAAAGAAGAACTTAGATCAAAGTTCGGCATAATTAGTTTTAAACCTATTTGCAATAACGGAACTATTCAACAAACAAATATTCCGGATTTCGGTATATCGCAAAAAGGCGGTCTTAAAATTCAGTTTTACGGCAAAGATGAAAAACCTGTGGGATTTATTTGGATGCGGGGTTCGGGTACGGAACCCGTATTCAGAATAATGGCAGACATTAAAGGCGTTTCGGAAGAAGCCGAAAAATATTTAATAAACTGGCAAAGCAAAATGGTTCAAAAAGCCGATGAAGCAAATATAAATTAGCGGATATATTTAAAAACCGATTAACATATCAGCGTTGACAAATAATCCGTTTTACTGATTGGCAAATCATTTCTTTGAAAACGGACTAAAAGGACCTTGTATATATGACGATATGTTTTATGTTATAATCCCCTAAAAACAGAATATCAAATGTTAAAAGCCAATACACAGTATAGATAAAATACAGTACCCGTAAAAATAAATTTTTACGGGTACTTATTGATTTTCCGATTTTTCTAAT
>CAUTTN010000040.1:0-12884 GCA_963541225.1 uncultured Treponema sp. | reverse complement strand
TTTTAATAAATCGAAATCTTCATTAATAAGTGAACAGCTCATATCAGCCTCCTGAATAATTGAAAACCTCAAAAATTAAATCTTCCTGTTTGCTCCGTAAAGAATCGATTTACTAATCCGTAAAACAGGTTGCAGATCAGCTTTTAGAGGTTCTTCTATTTATATTATTTTTTTTACGGCTTCTTTAAATTTATTACCGCGGTCAAATTCATTTTTAAACATTCCAAAACTTGTAGCTCCGGGGGAGAGCACGACATTATCGCCTTTTTCAAGGCGAGGCTTTAAGACGGCAAGGAGTTCTTCTAAAGCGTTAAAACCGCCGATATATTTAATTCCGTTATTTTTTAAAAGCGGAATTAAAACTTCCGTTCCGGAACCATTAAGCAAAAAAATATTTTTTGCTTTACGGGCATTTTGTACTAAAGGAGTAAAGTCCAAATTTTTATCTGTTCCGCCGCAAATTAATATCGGCGGTTTAGAAAAAGCGTTTACAGCCGCTGCCGCTGCTTCGGGAATTGTCGCCGCACTGTCATTATAAAATTTCACACCGTTTTTTTCATAAAAACATTCCATGCGGTGTTCAATGCCTCCATAAGAATCCATTACATTTAAAAGTTTATCCTGTTTTACGCCGTATAACAAAAGTGCAAGCCCCGCATTTAAAACGTTTTGCCGTAATTTTATGCCGGGAACTTTTGCCTTTGAAGAAAGAATGTTGTATTTTTTACCGTTTATTTTGCAAATTCCGTTTTGATCGTTATCAAAAAAAGCCCCGTCCGAATTTTCAGGTAATTTTTTTTCGCTATACCAAAAAACTTTTGCTTTTGTTTCCGATGCAAAAATTTTTCCCCAGCCGTCATCATAATTACAAATGAGAATATTGCTCTCATCCATATTTTTGTATATTAATTTTTTATCGGCGACATATTTTTCCATTGTACCGTACCAATTTAGATGATCCGGCATAATCGGAGTTATTATAGAAATTTCGGGTTTAAAATAAGACCGGTTTTTTAAGTCGGCAAGTTGCCAACTAGAAAGTTCCAAAACGACCGGAGTATGCTCATCGGTTTGTTCCAAAAAACTTAACGGACTTACGGTTATATTGCCTCCCAAAAAAGCATTAAAGTTCGAATTTTTTAGTCCGTAATACAAAGCACTTACTGTAGACGATTTACCCTTGCTGCCGGTAACCGCTAAAATAGGAGATTTTGATAAAGAAAGAAAAATAGAAATATCCGATTCAATGTTTTTTGCAACTTCAAGAAATTTATTGCCTTCTCGTTTAACTCCGGGGTTTTTTATTACGAGATCCGAATTTTGAAAATCCTCCAAACGATGGCAGCCCAACACAAAACGTATGTTTGAAAAAACTTTTAGTTTTTCCACAGAGGGTTTTAATTCTTCTTCTGTTTTTAAATCGGTAACGGTTACATTTGCTCCGTGTTTGGCAAAGAATTCTGCGGTTACAAGTCCTCCGCCGTTTAAGCCAAGCCCCATAACTGTAACAGAAAGTTTTTTTATCGTTTCTAAGGATATTTCCATATAATTTAAATTATACCGAAAAAGACAGTAGGCTTCAAGACTTAATGTTATATCTGAAATTTAGTCATCACATAATGTACATAGATGTACATTATGTGATGACTTAGGTTATTTTTTTACAAAAGCAGCGGCACTTTCTCCGGCAATTTTACCGAAAACTGCTATGTCTGCCATAGCATTGCCGCCCAAACGGTTTGCTCCGTGCACTCCTCCGGTTACCTCACCGGCTGCAAAAAGTCCCGGAATAACATTTCCTTTTGTATCTAAAACTTCGGCTTTTTCGTTTATGACGATACCGCCCATTGTGTGATGAACGGCAGGACCTACTTCTACAGCATAAAAAGGCGGTTTTTCGAGTTTTCGAGGCATATCGGCTCTTCCGAAATCTTCGTCTTTTTTGTTTTCAACAAATTCGTTATATCTTTTTACTGTAGCTTCCAATTCTGCTACAGGAATATTTAGATGTTCGGCGAGTTCTGCAATTGTTTCACCTTCGGAAAGGAGTCCTTTTTTGTGGTAGGATTCAATTGCTTTGAGAGATTCCCGTACCCCCTGATCAAAAAACAGAAATGCAGTGCTTCCAGTTTGGTTTAAAATAGCCTCGGACATAGCATCTCTGGTTGCCATCTCTTGTTCAAACCTTTTGCTTTCTCTGTTGATCATGATAGCACCGTTTCCGCGCACTGCTTCCGTAATCATTATATTTTTTTTAGGTACAACTGTAGGATGTGTTTGAATTTCTTCCATATCTTTTAAAGCGGCATTAAAAGGTTTAATCCATTCAAAAGCATCTCCGGTAGCTCCGGGATGATTTGTAGTTCCAAACCCTTTTAATGAAGGTTTATATGAAACAATTATTTCTGGGTTTGAACCGAAACCTCCCGTTGCTATAATTACGGATTTTGCTTTTATGTCGATTTGTTTTCCTTCAGATATAAACGATACACCTGCAACTTTTCCGTTTTTATTTATTATTCCGGTAACTTTTGCATTATAGCGGATAGTTATACCTGCTTTTTCGGCAGCTTTGACCATAACACCGGTAAAGTGACTTCCGATGGCAGCTCCGCCTGAAGGGCGGTGAGCTCTATGATTTGTTGCACCTGCCAGTTTTCCAACATCGGATAAGTCCATACCGAGAGATATAAGCCAATCGATGGTTTCTCCCGATCTGGAAGTAAGGATTTTTACCAGATCGGGATTATTTTTTTGTTTACCGCCTTTCATAGTATCTTCAAAAAACTGTTCATTGGAATCTGCTATTCCTTTGCTTTTTTGAACCGACGTTTCGGAGGCGTTTAAGCCGCCTGTTGCATAATTGGTATTACCGCCTGCAAATGCCATTTTTTCAAGCACTATAACGGAAGCTCCTGCTTTTTGTGCAGAAATAGCAGCTGAAAGACCTGCTCCACCGCTTCCTATTACCGCAACGTCATAGCTGTTTTCTTTTGAAGAACAGCCCGTAAAAATAAGTCCGGCACATAAAACCGCAAAAACAGTTTTATGTAAAAATAATTTTTTCATTTGATTATCTCCTCAAGATGAATATAAAACGTTAAATATTTTTTAATTTCGATTTAATCTTTATAAAAAAGATTCAAACAGCTTTCCGAAGATCAACCCCCAGCCGTCTACCATTACGAAAAGAATTAATTTAAAAGGCATAGATATCTGAATAGGCGGAAGCATAATCATACCCATAGACATTAATATACTTGCAACAATCATATCAACGATTATAAAAGGCAAGTATAGAAAAATACCTATTTGAAAAGCTATTGTAAGTTCATGCAAAATAAAAGCTGCAATTAGAATGCGTGTCGGAACATCTGCCAGAGTGTTCGGTTTTTCTAATTTTGCCATTGCCATAAATGTACGAATATGTGAAGGATTTTTTTGCATTTGTTTATACATAAAATACCGCATAGGTTTTTCGGCTTCGCGGTATGCTTCTTCAATTCCGATTTGTCCGTCCGCCATAGGTTTAAAAGAGTTGTTGTAAATTTGCGAAAAAGTCGGCCACATTATAAACAAGGTAAGAAAAAAAGCTATACCGTTTAACACCTGAGTTGGCGGAACCTGCTGCAAAGACAAAGCCCGTTTTACAAAATCCAAAACAATGCTTAAACGCAAAAATGCCGTCATCAAAAGCATTAAACTGGGAGCAATCGATATAAGGGTTATAAAAATTAGAAGCTGAACGGAAAAAGCAACATCTTTATTGGATGAAGGCTCGCGTATGGAAAAATTTATAAATGGAATACGCCCGGCTTGTCTGTTTGGATCATTATCGGTTCTGCCGATAGAAGAATTATCGGGAAAATTTCTGTCTTGAGCATAAATACCTGATAAAGAAAAAAGAGTAAAAATAAAAAGTAAAATCAAAAACAGTTTTTTTTTCACTTATTTTCCTCCGTAGTATTTTGTGCCGCATTGTTAAGTCGTGTTCTTTGCGAAGCAAAAAAATCTTCATCTATCGGGTTATTCGTTTCATTTTTAATTGAAGGAATAAAAGCAGATAACATAGACGCAAAATCTTTTTTTGGAGAACTTCTTTTATCGTTTTCCAAATTCATAGCATTTACAAGATTTTTATCTTCAAGTTCTCCGATTTTATTTATTGCAGAATCGGTAACGCCGACAATATAGGCTTTTTCTCCCAGAGTAATAACATGAATGCTTTTTCCCTGAGCAATGTTTATTGAAGCAACATTTTTTAGATAAGGATCGTCTGTTCCGTAAAATTTGGACGATTTTTTTAAAAATTTAAGAACAAGGTATGCCAAAATACATACTGCCAAAAGAGCCAAAAAAAGCTGAATGAAACCGCCCGTTATCGGATTATTTACGGTACCATCGATAAGCCCTTTTTCTTCTTTACCGGAGGCTTCCGTATTACTTTTATCGGTTTGCTCTTTATTTAAATCGTCACTTTGTTTTCCGTCAAGGAGAATTCCTTTTTCGTCAGGCAAACTCTTTCCCGAAGAGGTTTCGGAATCTTTGGGAGTTTGCCCGAAAAGAAAAACTGCAAAAGCTAAAAATAAAATCAAAAAAGGCAATTTCCTACAGGAGAATATTCTCATCTATATCCTGTCCGATTTTATTACATATCAGATATACGTTCCGCAGGCGATAAAATCTCGGTTATACGTACACCGAAACTTTCTTCGATAACGACGACTTCACCTTTTGCTATAGGTTTATGGTTTACAAGAACATCGACAGGTTCACCTGCCAGTTTATCAAGCTCAAGAATATGACCTTCACCCATTCCTAGTATTTCTTTTATCATTTTTTTTGTTCTTCCAAGTTCTACAGTCATTTCCATGTAAACGTCCATGATAAGACTGATGTTTCCCTGTTCTTCCTGTTGCGAAAAACCTTGGAGTGGCTGGAATTGAACGGGCTGGACATTCGTACCCATTCCCATCTGTGGCATTCCTGCCATATTGGATTGCATATTGCCCATTTGCATTCCTCCTTGAGGCATAAACTGATTCATTCCTGCCGAATTACCGTTATTAGGCACTCCTCCCATAGCCGGTGTAGGTTGCTGCGTTGAGGGATCATGACCTGCTATGGAATTTACAATTGAATCGGCAACATCTTCAGCTATTACTTCCCATAGCTGATAAGATGTATCTTCTATTTGTATATTGTATGTTATTCCCACAAAATCTCTTTGAGGCAGCCTTATCATGGCTTTGGGTACATGGAGAGATTCTGCAGGATTGGAAGTAATGCCTTTAAGTCCCGAGCCGTCAAGAAAGGTCAATTCCGTTCCTACATATTGAGCTATTGTTTCACTTATTACGGAAAGTCCCATATCATCAATTTCGGCATCGTCTTCATGGTTTACCAAACTTATAACTTTTTTTGCAAGTTCGGGATTCATTATAAAGGCATGGTCGCCTTCGGCAGCTCCGGAAAAATCTATAAGGGTCGCAACAACCATTTCGGAAACTTTATGTAATAAGTCATCTCTGTTAGTTAATTCTATTACAGGTTCCGAAACGGAAATGCTTTTACCCATCATCGATTCCAAATTTGAGGTTAAACCTGGTGTATTTCCGTTTGCAAATTGAAGCAAGGCGTTTTGTTTAAAACTTGACAAAGTATTGCTTGAAGAAGCTCCAGCCATTGCACTGCTTGAACCTCCGACACCCGATAACAATGCATCTATTTCGTCTTGAGAAACTGAACCATCACTCATATAAATCATCTCCTTCCGATGACAATTCTTCAAATTCATCGTTGGTAATATCTTCTATTTTTTCTAAAACTTGAACGGCTAATTTTTTACCTTTTACGCCGGGTTGACAAAGAAATTTCGGTCTGTTTCCTACGCTTAGTTTAAAAGGATCGCCGACTCTTACGTTAGGCAGTCTTACGACATCTCCTTTTCTTAAATTTAAAACATCACGGACAGAAACATCGAGTGAACCTATTTCTGCAACTATGTCTACATCTACAGTTGAAAGTTTGTCTTTAATCGCCGCTGCATATTGCCCGGTAGAAGCACGTCGTACCGACGAAAACCAAAATTGTGTAGAAAGTTTTGAAATAATCGGTTCAAGCGTAATGTAGGGAAGACAGATATTCATCATACCTTCTTCCTCTCCTACTTTTGTTTCAAGAGTTACCAAAAGCACCATTTCCGATGGTGTAACAATCTGAACAAATTGCGGGTTTGTATCGATATTTCCTAAACGCGGACGTAAATCGATAACGCTGGTCCATGTTTCACGCATGTTTGCCAAAATACGGACGACAACTCCTTCCATAACCGAATTTTCGATTTCGGTAAGTTCTCGCTGAACTTTTGTACTCTCGCCTTTTCCGCCGAAAAGTCTGTCTATTATGGAAAAAGTAATTGCCGGGTCGATTTCCAAAACGGCGTTAGCTCGTAAAGGATCCATATTTATAATCGCTAGTGTTGTAGGTGTAGGAATTGATCTTATAAATTCTTCATAAGTAAGCTGTTCTACTGTTGCCACATGAACATGAGCCATGCTTCGCAGCTGGGCGGAAAGCGTAGTTGTTGTAAGACGGGCAAATGTTTCATGCATCATTCGTACAGTTCTTATTTGCTCTTTTGAAAACTTATCGGGACGCTTGAAGTCGTAAATCTTTATTTTACGTGCATCGTTTATAGATTTAAAATCTTCCGTTTCCGTATCGCCTGAGCTTATTGCTGTGAGAAGTTGATCAATTTCATCCTGAGAAAGAACTTCTGTCATGGCTCTCCTAAGCGGTTTACTGTTCGACTATGTCGTATTGGGTAAAACGCACATCCTTTATTTTATTTTTTGTTAAGATATTATCGTTTATCTCGTTCCTGATTTCTATTTTTATCTTTTCTTCTTGCCGTAATTCTGCTACGGTCTTATTTTTAAAGTATGACCTTAAAAAATCTATTATCTCAATCTTTCTTGCAGAAAGTTCTTGAGGGGTAGATTTATCGTTGTTGGTATATCCTATGGCAATATCGACTATAAGTGTAGCCGGTATTCTTTCTGCGGTTTGAATTTTTAAAATACCGATTGCCTGATACCATTGCAAAACGTCCCTTGTGTCCCTGTATTCTTCCGAAACAGGATATTCGGACTGAGTTCTTCCTTTTTTGTCGCGGATATTCATTGTTATAACTACAATAGTAACAATAACTATCAAAGCTCCCAAAACAATAGCTATCCACTTTATAAGCATTAATATAAGACCTCCGCCTTTCTTTTTAGGTTTAATAGCGGAGACTGCATCATCTTGCATACCTTCATTGTCGTCCATTAAGTCATCATCAGCCATAATTTTCTCCTCTTATATTTTGCAAAACCGATAACGGTTTTATTATATCATTAAAAATGTCCTTCGTCCAGAATAATTATATCAACTCTTCTGTTATATGCTCTTCCTTCAGCCGTTTCGTTTGAAAAAATCGGGCGGGTATCTGCATATCCTGCTACGGAAAATCGGGATTCCTGAGCTCCGAAATCTGTAAGATTATGTAAAACATTTACAGCTCTGGTCGCAGAAAGCTCCCAGTTACTTTTCCATATCGACGGATCCGTAACTCCGGAATCCGTATGACCTTCAATCCTAAAACGTCTTGAAGCAAGATCGTCCGAAGACAAAAATTGTGCAAGGTTTAAAAGAACATCTCTGGACTCAATTATATTAAGTTCCGCACTTCCGGGATAAAAAAACACGTCGGAAGCAAGACTTATAACAAGTCCCCTTTCATCGCTTGTTACGGCGATTTTGTTTGTTTTTATTTCCGGAGCAAAAAGAGAAACTGCTTTTTTTAGTGCCGAAGCAAGCATTTTCCCTTTTTCCATCGAGGGAAGCGAATTTATGACGTTTCCCAAATCGGAAAGTTTTCCGGCAGAAACAGACAAGCCTCCGCCTGTCGGATCTCCGTTTATGGAAGCAGACATTGCCTGAAGTGTTGTTGTGTCTACCTCGGATGGTTCAAAAAGCATTACGAAAAAGCACAACATAAGAGTAACCATGTCTGCGTAAGTTGTAAGCCAGCCGCTTCCGGCTCCGGATGCACCGCCTTTTTTTCGTCTTGCCATTTTAATCCTTTAATACTTCGGCTTCAATAGCTTTTCTGTCTGCCGGTTTTAAATAAGTAATAAGCCTTTGAGCTAAAATTCGGGGGTTATCACCTGCCTGAATTGCCAAAACGCCTTCTATAACCATTTCTTTGGCTTTTACTTCCATATTATTTTGATAGGTTAATTTTGAAGCTATAGGAACAAAAAGCCAGTTTTGAAGCAGTGATCCGTAAAGGGTAGTAACAAGAGCCGTTGCCATGTTCGGTCCCAAGGCACTTTTATCTTCAAGGTTCAGCAACATACCGATAAGCCCGATAACCGTACCCAACATACCGAAACCGGGAGCAAGGGTTGCCCATGCGTTCACGACCGAAATCCAAGTATTATGTCTTTCTTCAAGCTGATTAAGCTCATTTTCCATCAGCATCCTAATGGCTTCGCCGTCTATTCCGTCAACAACGTTTCTTAAACCTGCACGCATAAACGCATCTTCAAAGTCTTCGATTTCTTCTTCCAAAGCAAGAAGTCCCGCACGGCGGCTTTTTTCCGATAGAGCAACAAAACGCTGAACAAGAGTTTTTTCTCCGTAATCGGTAACTTTAAAAACTCGCCCCATAACTTTAAAAATTCCTATTGTGTATGAAAGAGGATATGTCAAAAACAGACACATGTAAGAGCCCCCGAGAGTAATAAATACTGAAGGAATATTTACAAGACCGCCGGCAGAACCGCCGATTATAGCACCGAATGCTACAACTCCTATACCTCCGAATATACCTATAAATGACGCTATATCCATACTTTCCCCTATTATTCGTTTTTAAAAATACCGATTTTACGGCGGTAAGCGGTTATTGCTTCTATTATTTCTTCGGGAGTTTCTTTTACAACATAAAACTTTCCGGAAAGCATTTGCATAGTAACATCAGGTCTACATTCTATCGTTTCAATCTGATGAGGATTAATCCAATATTTTGACCCATTTAACCGCGTTACCTGTATCATAAAAATACCCTAAATTATATCAAATTATCGTTTTAAATTCAAGACTGTTTCTAACATTGTATCCGAAGTCTGAATTGTTTTGGCTCCTGCCTGAAAACCTTTTTGGGTAACGATCATATCTACGAATTGGTCCGTTAAATCAACGTTACTCATTTCCAAAGTTCCACCGATAAGTTTACCTTTTCCGACAGTACCGGAAACCGAAATGTTTGCAACACCGGAGTTGTTGGACTGGATATAAGTATTGTCACCTGCTTTTTCCAAGCCTCCTTGGTTTGTGAAACTTGCCATTGCAAGTTGTCCTATTTCCTGTCTTACACCGTTGGAATAAACTCCCGTAATTACTCCGCTTTGATCAATCCTAAAGTTTTCCAAATAACCCATTCCGTAACCGTCTTGTTCGTAAGCCTTTGTTGTACTCTTGTCGGAAAACTGAGTTATTGTATTTTTGGAAGTACCGATTTCGCCTAAGTTTATGTTTAAAATCTGACGCTGCAAGGCACCTCCTTCTTCCGGTGTAGAACCCGTAACGTTGTAGGCAACCTGTACCAATACTTGTCCTGTCGGAGCCGTAACGTTACCTGCTGTGTCCGTTACGGAAGCAAGATGTCCGTTATTGTCGAAGCGTACTACAAAGGTATTTCCTGTTCCTTCGGTTGTTCCGATACCTGTCGATGTTGCGGCAGCTTCCGCATTTGTAGGATCAACATTTACGGTTGCAGTCCATGCATTTTGTTCGCCCGGAACACGGGTAAAATCTATTTGAAGTTCATGAGCTTCGCCGAAACTGTCATAAATTTTAAATTCGGTAGACCATGTAGATTGAAGTGTTTGAGCTCTGTTTGCATTTTCGGGTAATTCCGGTAATCGTTTATCGAGGTTACATGCATAATTTACCGAAGTAGTAGCCTTTGCATCTATTTTTTGACCTACAGGAATGATTAAGTCTTCAGTTTGACCGGAAGTATTTATAATTCTAAAACCGTCGGCTTCTTCTGCCATCCAGCCTTGAACTCTCATTCCGTTTGCAGGGTTTACAAGAGTACCTTCTCTGTCTATATTGAATGCTCCTGCTCTGGTATAAAAACTTTTATCGCCGTCTTTAAGTACAAAAAAACCGTTTCCCTGAATAGCAAGATCGGTATTTACCCCTGTCGTCTGTAAAGCACCTTGGGTAAAGACTGTGTCGATACTTGCTACCATCATACCTAATCCGACTTCTTTAGGGTTTACACCGCCCAGGTCTTCGGTAGGCTTAGCCGCACCGCTTAACTGCTGCGAAATCAAATCTTGAAAATTTACCCTACCGCGTTTAAAACCAGTTGTATTTACGTTTGCAACGTTATTACCTATAACGTCCATTCTTGTTTGGTGGTTTTGCATTCCCGAAACACCGGAAAATAAAGATCTCATCATAATATTGCCCCCTATTTTTTATTCTGCATAAATTGTCTTAACGGCAGACCAGCTGTACCAGTTTCCGTTTACCATAACTTCAGGATTGGCTCCTCGTGTTGCTGCCGAAATATATCCCGAAAGATTAGAAGAACCTAACTCCAAATCTACTTTTTTACCGACTGCATTTACAGCCGAAGAACCTGTCAACATATCCGAAAGAGCCGTAAATGTTTTATTCATATTCGTCATTTGTTCAAGTGAAGAAAATTGTGCCATTTGCCCTATGAATTGCGTATCTTCCATAGGCGAAGTCGGATCCTGATGTGTAAGTTGCGCTATCAAAAGTTGAAGAAAATCATCTTTACCGAGTTCTTGTTTAGGAACCCTGCCTTCGGAAAAATTCTTTTTGTTTAAACCGTTTACTTCCATTTCCAAAATGGCTTTTTCTTCAGGACTCATTTCTGCCTTAAAATTTTCAATAAGCTGCATACGTTCAGCAACAACTTCAGTTGCTTTATTTATATTTGTTACCTGCATAATTACCTCACTTTAAGCTAAAACATCCACAGTCGATCCGTAGACATAACTGTATACATTTAATTTATCGGCATTTTTTTCGGACTGCCTTAAACCTTGTTTTTCATTTTCGGCAAATAAATTACTTTCAAAAGAAAAATCTTGAGCATAATTTTTACCGGAAGAAAAATCCGATAAATTCAAATTGAATTCGGCAAATTCAAATCCGTTTTCTATAAATTCGTTAGAAAGGTTTTCAAGATTTTCTTCAAAGGCCTCATAAGCCTCTTTTGTCGATACGGTAACAAGTCCGTTTACTTTTTTGCCGTCTTCCAACTTTAAATGGATTTTTACATTTCCCAAATGTTCGGGTTTAAGCTGAAGTCTTATTTCTCCTGCATTATTATCCCTTAGTACAATTTTTCCGGCTTGTACAAAGTCGGCAGCCGAATCCCTGATTTCTTGTGCCAGCATTGCAGAAAAAGTTTGACTTGCTTTTTGGCTTTCTCCGGAAAACTGAGAGGTATCTTTAACTCCCGAAAAACCGTTATTCTGCATTTTGCCCCTAAAATCAATTACCATATCCGTAGTATTATCTGTTTCGACACGGGTTTCAGTTCCGCTTTTATGTATAGAAGCATCGGCTTGGATATTATTTTTCAGCCGTAAATCTTCTACGGTAATTACAGGTTTAGTCTGTTTTGAAAAAGATTTTTTTGATTTTACTTCTTTTTCCTCTACCGTAACATCAAAACTTTTTTTGGTTATGTTTTTATTTTCCGATTTTTGAATGGGAGAAGTTAAATTTAGCCCTAAAGGATTATCCTTATTTTTATAATCGCTTTTTTTCTCTTTTTTTTCAATTTCTTTTAAAACAGAATCGGAAAAAAGAACCGCATTTTCGGAATCGTCAATTTCTGTCGGCATAAAATTTTTAAGATCAACTTCTTCTGCAAAGTCGATTTTTAGGTCTTCCGCTTCCTTAAAATTTTCTTTAAAAGAAAATGTATCGGCTTTTTTTTCAATTTTTTCTTCAGGTGTTTCCGGTTTATTAGCCTTATTTAAAACTTTGGTTTCTTTTTTTTGCCTGATTAAACCGGTATTTTTAATACCATCGGTCTTATCGTCTTTTTGTATTTCCGATAGCTCCGATAAGTCCTGCATTCCCGCTTCCTTTTGAAGATTTTTCGACTGTATTTCGACATTAAAATCTTCAGAGCCCCCATCCGTGGAGCCGGCAATCAACTTTTTTAACATTGCCAGGAATGAATCTCCGTTTCGAGCCGGTTCTGCAGTGGCTTTTTTTACATCTTGCGGTCTTTCGGCTTGTTCGGTTTCTCTGACAAGATACGGCTGCAAGTGCATATCTACTGCCTGCATATAGAACCTCCTAGTTATTTATCTTTTAAATTTTCGGTTTTATTTTTAAGATATTTAGAAAAATATTGTTGTAAAATGAACAAAAGATTTTTTAGTTTTTTAAATGTTTTATGGTTTCGGACGGGGATTCCGGGTCAGTACGAAAAAATATATTTAGTATGAATTTCGAGTTTTTTTGAATAGTAAAAAATAATACAATTCTTTAAAATGTAATTAAGGCAAAAGCGGGTTCATTCATAACTAATGTACCCGCTTTCGCAAAATACCTGTACGGTTTTTAATGTATTTGCGTACTATACAGCAGTAAAAAGCTCTTTCTGAACTTTTTACCGCTACCGTGTTGTTATTTGTAAAGGCTATTTTAGGGGTGGTTGCTCTTCCATTCTTCCCACTGTGCTTCGCCGGGGTCTAGGGTAACTACTTCACTCACATACCTATTTTGAACAAAGTCATTCGCGCCACCGTAGTTAAATAAATACGGTC
>CAUTTN010000039.1:0-13062 GCA_963541225.1 uncultured Treponema sp. | reverse complement strand
AACTTGGACTTAACTATCGATTAATCTTTTATTCGTGCGGAGGGTTTAATACCCCTACACGAGCGTCGGGGTTTGTTGATTGTCCCGATACGAATTTGCACCGGTATATACAGATTGACTATTTTGCTTTTTTAGCGTATTCTTAGAGTCATGTTTGTTTCAGTCGTAATAGATCCGGGAGGAAAAGAAACCGCCGCAAATTTAGCTGAAGTTCTTACAGCCAATGGGTTTGAACGTGTTCAGCGTGCATGTTGGGAATCGGTAACAATTACGGAAAACGGGCTTACAGCTCTAAAACAAGATATAGACAGAGTTACCGATTATTATGATGTCGTCCGCCTTTATCAATATCCCATACAAGACGTTTTGGCGATTACAACACTATACAAAAAAAAGTGGCGGCGTGTACTGGTAAGACCTCCGGCAAAATAGAAAATATATATAAAAACGGAATTTTTTATATATTCCAAATTATATTTTCAACATATTCAAAAAACTTATTATTTTATTTGGAGAACACAGATGGAAGATTATAGAGCAAAGCTGCAAGATTTACAAAATGAAGTAAACGAAATATGGAGGAGGCTTTGACCCCGATACAGTTAAAATAAAAATAGCAGAAAAAGAAGCTCTTACATCAGATGGCGATTTTTGGAATGATTCAAAAAAAGCGGAAAAAATAATGACCGAAATAAAAAGTCTAAAAAACCGCATTTATCCTTGGCAGGAACTCATTCAAGAATTATCGGATTTGGAAGTTTTGATTGACCTTTCATACGAGGATCCAAGCAATCAGCTTATAGCCGAAATAGAAGAAGTATATAATACTCTATACGAAAAATATAAAAAGCTCAATACCCTTAACTTGCTTTCGGGAGAAGCAGATAAAAATGCAGCTTATCTTACAATTCATGCCGGAGCCGGAGGTACCGAAGCGTGCGATTGGGCAAGTATGCTTGTCCGCATGTATTTAAGATGGTGCGAAACCCGCGGATTTAAAATTGAAACGGTAGACTATTTAGAAGCAGAGGGAGGCGTTAAATCGGCAACTTTCGAAATAACCGGCGACTACGCTTTCGGACTTTTAAAAGGCGAAATGGGAATACACAGACTTGTAAGAATAAGTCCTTTCGATTCCAACGGCAAAAGACATACTTCTTTTACTTCCGTATTTGTTTTTCCTGTATTGGACGATACAATTGAAGTAGACATACGTCCCGAAGATTTGCGTGTAGACACTTACCGCTCCGGAGGAGCCGGCGGTCAACATGTAAACAAAACAGATTCGGCTGTACGCATAACCCATATTCCCACAGGAATTGTTGTTGCATGTCAAACACAAAGAAGTCAATTAAGCAATAGAACAACAGCAATGAGCATATTAAAATCGCGCTTGTATAATTATTACGAAGAACAAAAAGAAAAAGAAAATATGAAATTTGCAGGTGAAAAAAAAGGTATTTCATGGGGAAATCAAATTAGATCTTACGTATTTCAACCGTATACAATGGTAAAAGATCACAGAACAAAACATGAAACCGGAAACATTCAGGCTGTAATGGACGGGGATATAGACGAGTTTATAAATGTGTTTTTAAACACAAAACTTGAAGATATAAATTTTGACGATGAAGATTAATTTTTATAATTTAACGGAAAAAATATTGAAAAAAAGTTTTTTCTTTATTTTTTTGACTGCCGCATTTTTTTTACATTCTCAACAAGCCGGAAAAAATTCAGCCGACTCAGACTGGATAATTGCTGTTGCCGAATTTAAAACGGAAGAATTACCGTCAATTTACCAAAATTACAAAACGGTAATTCCTCAAATGTTTCTTCTTAATTTAAACAAAGACGCAGAAAGGCTTGTTCCTTTTGAAGAAAGGAAAATGCGGCAGATGATGGATGTTTCACTAAAAAAAATAAATTTGATAAAAGAAAGAGCAAAACTAATCGAAGAAAAAGATAATCTATTCTTATCTATAGAAGATGAAAAAGCAAAAACAGCAAAAATAAAAAAACTTCAAACCGATATAGAAAAAAAAGAAAAGGAAATTGAGTCGGCAAAGCTGGATATAAAAATTGAAGATCAAAAATTTTTTACTGCCGAAAAACCTAAACCCATAAGTTTATGGAAAGACGGTGAATCTTTATATGTAAAAAATGATGGAATTAATTTAGGTGAAAGTTTAAAAAACGAAAAAATTTCCGCTTTAATTTACGGTACTATAAAAAACATTTCAGGTTATATGGTTATAAATGTAAAACTGGATACGGGAATAAACGGTTTAAAAATTTACGAATTTTCAGATGCCGGAAAATATGAAGATGCCGAAAAGATTGTAAAAAATATTTCTTTGCAAATATACAATGCTGTTCAAAATACAAAAGAAACAAAAATATATTTCGATATACAACCTGAAAATGCCAAACTTTATATAAATAATAAAATGATAAAAGATTTTTCAAAACCTATAAATTTACATCGCGGTTTATACGACATAAGTGTTTCTGCAGAAGAATATATATCTGCTTCAAAAAAAATAGAAATAAAAGATTCAAACGCTTATGCCTTAAAAATAAACTTGCAAAAATTAGAAACGGCAAAAATAGGTTTTACAGATGAAACTAAAAATCCCCATATTTTTTTTAAAAGTCAATACACTGCTTCTGTTCCGGGTATAATAAATATACCTAAAAAAATTTCTATTTTGGAATTTATGCAGGAAGATATTAATACATTCGGATATGTTGACGGCAATAAAATAGGTTCTTCTTCAGCTATCAACAACATGATCATAAAATTAAATAAAAAAAATGTAAAAAAATCAATTGAGCTTCAAAGGAAAATTTTATACTGGTCTTTAGGAGCTTTTTATGTAACTTTACCTGTTACAATGATTTTAGGCTCTATACACGATGATCAATATACTTCATTTATGTCAAATAAATTAAAAAAAAATCAAGAAACCGTAAATAGAATAAATAGGCTTGGTATGACACACGGTATATTTCAAGGTATAACAATCACACTTGGTATAAATTATTTTATTCAATTAATACTCTATCTTGTAAAAGCGGACAAATCTTTACCGCGTAAAATAAATAAAAATATAAAAGTACCCGAATATTCTGAAGAAGATTTTTTAAAAAAAATAAAACCTTTAACAACACAAAATATTATACCTACTGAAAATAAAAAAACAACTGTGGAGGACAAACTTAAATGAAAAAAAATTTTGCTGAGGGATTAAAAAAACTATTCGGATTATATAAAGGTCCGGAAGAATCTTTTTTTGAAGATTTAACCGACACTCTTATCGAAGGCGATATAGGAGCAAAAACTGCGGTAGAAATTGAAGAAGCATTGAAAACTGTTTGTAAAAAAGAAAAACTGACAAACAAAGAACAAATATTAAAAGCTCTTTACAATATTCTTTTATCTAATGTAAAGTCGTGTAATTTTATTCCGACAGCAGACAAAGTTTCCGTTTATCTTTTATTGGGAGTAAACGGTGTAGGAAAAACAACTTCCGCTGCAAAGATGGCAAATTATTATAAAAAAAATTATTCCGTACCGGTTATTTTAGCGGCAGGGGATACGTTCAGAGCAGCCGCAATAGAGCAGTTGAAATATCACGGCGAAAAATTAAATGTCCGTACTGTAGCTCATCAGCACGGCGGTGATCCGGGTGCAGTAATTTTTGATGCTGCCGAAGCGATGACTGCAACGGGCGGAGGGCTTGTCCTTGCCGATACGGCAGGTCGTTTGCATAACAAAGAAAATCTTGTACGCGAATTACAAAAAATAGATAGAATTGCAAAAACAAAAGCTGCCGAAGACTGTTATAAAAAAATACTTGTACTTGATTCTACTACAGGACAAAACGGTTTAAGGCAAGCTGAAGTTTTTCATAATGCGGTAGGAGTAGATGCCGTTTTTTTGACCAAATATGATTCTACAGCAAAAGGCGGTATAGCCGTAACCATAGGCAAAGAATTTAATCTTCCTGTATTTTTTATAGGTAACGGAGAAAAATATGAAGACATTTCTTTGTTCTCTTCAGAAAAATATGTAAACGAATTTATCGGCAATATATAAACTATGATCTTAAAAAAAACTTTTTTTATATTTATAATTTTCCTTTTAAATATAGTTTGCAGTTTTTCGGAAGAAGTTGGAGATTTACTGCAACAGGACATGGAAATTACCGAGCAGGAGAAAAAGGAAGAAAATAAAATAATAATTGACGACGGATTTTCTGCAATCTATAAGACCGGTTTTATGGTAGGCTTTGGGGATAAATGGTTCTTTGAAAAATTCGACAAAAGCGGAAATAAAATCATATCGGTACTTTATGAAAAAGATAAACTTTTAGAAAAAAAAATATATACATATATTGCAGGAAAAAAAAGCGGAACCGAAATAAGTACTCAAAATAAAATAATAAAATTAAAATATGATGAAAACGGAAATGAAATCGAAAAGACAGTTTTTGATTTAGAGTACGAAGACCCGATTGAAAAAACAATCAATACCTATAAAAATAACTTACTTATAAAAACGGTATTTGAAAAAGACGGCATTATAAAAACTTCCGCATTTACTTATTATCCGGATGGAGAAAAAAAAACACAAGAAGATTTTATCGACGGAAAAAAAACTACATTAATTGAATACAAAAAAAGTAAAAAGATAGTCCATATTTTTGTAAATGGAAAAAAAGTAAATTCTTTTGAGGAAGATATTTAAAATGACAAAGAATAAATTAAAATGGATTTTATTTGTTTTAAACAGATTTAATTCGGCAGATACAAAAGGACGTTCGTTTGCTACAACAATTTTTTCTATTTTAGGAATTGCTTTCGGAGTAACGGTTTTAATAGTTGTTCTTGCTGTAATGAACGGTTTCCAAATGAGTTTTATTGATACTATTTTAGAAGTAAGCTCTGGTCATATACGTTTATACGGTGATGAAGAAAAATTAAAACAAGTAGAAAATCTAAAATTACATAAATCATTTTTTATGTTTAGAGAAGAGCAAACTTTAATTCAAGGTTCTGCTTCTAGTCAAGGAGGAGCTTTAATACGTGCCGTCGATGAAAATATTTTACAAAAGGATCCGGGATTTGCTTCCGCAATAAGAATTATTTTTGGTGAATTCGATATATCGGAAAAAAACTCCATAGTTATAGGATATGAACTTGCCCGCCAGCTTTCTTTTAAAGTAGGAGATAAAGTAAATATAGTAGCTGCTTCGGGAACATCAAAAACCGATATCTTTCCTGAAAATAAAACTTTAATTATTAAAGGTATTTTTAAAACAGGGTTTTATATGATAGATTCCTCGTTTGCATTTATATCTCTCCAAAAAAGTAAAGAAATTTTAGGCGACGAAAAAAATATATACGCATCGGTTAAACTGTATAACCAAAATGACGATTATTTTTACATGTCCGCAATAAAAAAAAATATACCGGAAATTAAAGCAGAATCATGGCGTACTTATAATCACGCATTTTTCGGAACACTTCGGGTAGAAAAAAACACTATGCTGCTTTTGGTTGTTTTAATTTTCTTGGTTGTTGCAGTAAATATTTATAACGGAATGCGTAGATCAATTTACGAACGCAAAGAAGAAATTGCAATACTAACATCGGTAGGAGCATCTCCAAAACAAATTCAGTTTTTGTTTATAGCAAACGGTTTTTCCATAGGTTTTATAGGAGCATTTTCCGGTTTGCTGTTAGGATTATTACTCGCCGTACAAATAAATTCGGTCTTTGCAATTATAGAATTTGCCGTAAACAATATAATCATATTTTTTTCGATATTAACTTCGATGGAAAGCGGAGACGAATTTTATATTTTAAGTCGTTATACTTTTTATTTTGAAAATATTCCTGTAAGACTTTTTTTTGCCGAAATATTTTATATTTTTCTTTTCGGTGTTTTTTCGGCATCTTCCGCTGCTATGATAGCGGCAAAAAAAATATTAAAACTAAAACCTGCGGAGGTGTTGCGGTATGAATAATCCTATTATAGAAATTTCCGATTTGACAAAAACTTTTTTATCTCCTAACGAAAAACTTGTCATATTGGACAATGTTAATTTTAAAATAGAAGAAACAAAAAAAATTGCCATAATCGGAGAATCGGGTTCGGGAAAAAGTACTTTTTTAAATATACTCGGAGGTCTTGAATCTTGCGACAGCGGAAAAATTTATGCAGGAAATTATGCCGTACATGAACTTGATGAAACAGGTCTTACTAAATATAGAAGTTCTTTTTTAGGCTTGGTTTTTCAATTTCATTATTTACTAAAAGATTTTACGGCTCTTGAAAATATAATGCTGCCCGGCTTAATTGCAGGCAAATCGAAAAAAGATGTAAAAGAAACGGCATTATCTATTTTAGAAGATATAAAACTTGCAGACAGAAAAGATCATTTTCCAATGCAACTATCCGGAGGAGAAAGACAAAGAATTGCAGTTGCCAGAGCTTTAATAAATTCGCCTTCGTTGGTTTTGGCAGATGAACCTACTGGCAATTTGGATCATGTAAATTCTAAAAATGTAAGAGAACTTTTATTTTCCATAACCGACAAACATAAAAAAACTTTAATAATCGTTACTCACGATTCTAAAATTGCAAGTATGACCGATGTATGCTATAGACTGCACGGAGGAAAATTGGAGCAAGAATGAAAAACCTTGTATTTATCAAAATAGCTTTTAGATTTTTGGGTGCCGGAGCCGGAAAAACCGTATCAAATGCACGTAAAAGTTTGATAGGTTCTATGATAGGAATAGGTATAAGTATAATTCCTCTTATCGTTGTGCTTGTAGTTTCGGACGGAATGATTGAAGGAATTACTTCCCGTACAATAGAGCTAGGAACAAGTCATCTTAAACTTATAAATTTTAAGCCTTACGGCGGTTTCCAACATTGTGAAGAAGAAATTGCAGTAAAAGAAAATCTTTTTATACAGCTTAAAAACGATTTTGTCCGAAATGCTTGGATTGAAAGAACGGCATCAGGATTGGTAATAGGAAAAAACGGCAGAAGCGGAGGTTCAATAAGGGCTATAGAACCGGAATTTTTTAAAGAGAATGAAAATGCAAAAAAACTAATCAAAGTAATAAAAGGTAAATTGGAATTTGACCAAGAAAACTCCGTAATATTGGGAGCAAAAATAGCTGAAAAACTGGACTTGACCGCAGGCGACACATGCAGAATAATTACTATGTCAAAAACCTTGCAAGGAAATGTTTTGCCTAAAATTTCTACATTTAAAATTTCGGGTATTATTTCTTCAGGTTATCAGGAATTGGACGCACTTTGGGTTTTTATCCCGTTAAAACAGGGAGAAAAAATTATGTCTTTATCTTCATCTTTAACAGCGATTTTAGTTTCAACACAAGATCCTTTTAACTCCGATAAAATGGAAAATTTAAAAAATGAATTATACGGAATTTTACCGGAAAGTTTTTCGGTTTTTACATGGGCGGAACTTAATAAACAAACTTTTAATTCTTTTCAAACAACAAAAAACCTTTTAATATTTATCATGTTTTTAATTGTACTTGTAGCCTCGGCAAACATATCTTCTGCTATTGTTATGCTGGTAATGGAAAGACAAAAAGATATTGCAATTTTAAAAGCGGCAGGAACATCTCCTTTTTCAATTACAATAACGTTTTTAACCGCAGGATTTTTAACTGCATTAGGAGGAATTATAATAGGAATGCCTTTAGGAATTTTAACGGCAATAAATATAAACGAAATCTTTGTATTTGCCGAAAATATTTTAAATTATTTACAGCGTTCATTGTATATGCTCTTTTTTAAAGATACAGCCGTAATGGAGATAAGCATTTTAAATCCGGCTTATTATTTAGAACACATACCGGTAAATATAAATTTTAAAGAACTTTACATAATAACCGTTTTTATGTTAGTATTAGCGGTAACGGTATGTATAATACCGGCCATAAAAGCAGGCAAAGAAAAACCTATTGATATTATGAGAAAAATATGATTTGTGATGTTTGTAAAAATAAAAATGCCGATATTTCGGTAGAGCAAAGCATCGGTAGTAATGTAAAGCATATTTTTTTGTGCAGAGATTGTGCAAAAAAATGGGGGCTTGAAATGTTTCCCGAAAACCTTGATATATCGATCACAAAGCTCTTAAACAAATACGATAAAAATAAAAAAAATGAAGAGCTAAATTATCTTTCATGCCCATATTGCGGAAAAAAACTTTCCGAAATTCAAAAAGATAAAAAAATCGGGTGCATAAATTGTTTTTTGTGTTTTAAATCCGAAATAACAAACATATTAAGAAAAGTCAAAACTAACATAAAATACACAGGTAAAGTTCAAAATGCGGTACCAAAAGAATTTAGTCAAAAACTAAGTATTCTGGAATTAAAGCAAAAACTTCAAAAAGCCTTAAATGCTGAAGAATATGAGCAGGCAGCATTATTGCGTGACGAATTAAAAGCTCTGGAGAAACAATATGGTATCTAGGCTTACAGGGTGGTATGACGAAACCGGAAATGAAAACGATGTAGTGCTATTTACACGGGCTGACCTTGCAAGAAATATTTCCGGCTTTTTATTTCCTCCTACCATGAACAAAGAAGATTCTCTTGAAATAATAAATCTTGTTTATAATTTTTTCGATTCGCTTGAAGATTCCGCTTTTTATAAAAAATTGCGTTTCGATTCTATTGATCCTTTGGCTGCAAAACTGCTTGAAGAGCGGGGCATAGTATTTTCCAAAACTCCCGATACTCCCATAAAAAGTTTGATACTTCATGATAGCGGAAGTATTTATGCCGGAATAAATTTAGAAGATCATCTAAACATGGCATCTTTTATTTCGGGACTTTCTCCTGAAGCAGCTTATACTCCCATTAAAGAATTGTACCAAAAAATGACCGGAATGTTTTTTGCGGCAGCAGAAGACATAGGTTTTATAACTTCCGATATAATGCAAATAGGATCAGGACTTAAATTGACAGCCCTTTGTTCTCTTCCCGGCATATTAAATTTAAATAAACTCAGAATAATAGCGGAAACAGCAAACTCCGCAGGTTTAAACATATTAGGCTACTATACGCCCAATTCCAAAACTTCGATAGGTGCAATTTTTTCTATATCTACATCATGTTCGGCAGGCAATAACGAACAAACACAAATTGAAGAATTTAACCTTGCAATTCAAAAGATAATAAACGAAGAGAGAAATGCACGCAAAGAATTTGCCGAAAAAAATAAAATCCAAATGCAGGATATGTTAAGCAGAGCCGTTGCCGTATCTCAAAGCGCAAAATTGATGGAATTTAAAGAAGCTGCCGATATTATATTTAAGATCAAATTAGGTTTAAATCTGGGACTTATTGCAGGTATAACAAATGAACAATGCAACGCAATGCTTTTTAAAAGCCAAATGGGACATATAGCATTTTTATTATTAAACGATGTTGATTTTGCAAAAAAAAGCAGCAAAATTAACGAATCTTCAATTGAAGAGAGCAGAGCTCTTTTAATTCAAGAAGTCTGCTCTAATGTCCGAATTATATAAGGTTTATGGAGGATATTATGATTCAAGGTCTTTCGCTTAATGCAAACAGATTATTGACCGTTTTGGGTCAGCAGGAAGCCAGAAATGTAAACGCCGATTTTTTTCAGCCTGAACATATTCTTATCGCACTTGTAAGAAATAAAGTCGGCAAAGGCTATGCCGTTTTACAACAGCTTAACATCGACATGTTAAACTTACAAGTCATAGTAGAAAAAAATATCCCCGTAAAAAACGGAATAACGACTTTAACCGAAATACCTCCTTCAAGACGCATTAAAACCATTATAGACCTTGCCGCAATAGAATCGAGAACGATGCGACAAAGTCTTATAGGCACGGAACATATAATAATAGGACTCGCCAGAGAAGAAAATTCTTTACTGGCTAACTTTTTGATAAAAAACAATATTTTTTTGGAAGATTTAAGGCGGACAGTAACAAAACTATATATGCAAAACAGCTGGATAAACAGCAGCAGTCAAAATCAAGAACCAAAAAGCAAGCATACAGCCCTTATGGAATTCGGAAAAAATTTAACCGACACTGTTAGGGACGGCTTAATAGATCCTATCATCGGTAGAGAAAAAGAAATAAAACGCCTTATTCAAATACTTTCAAGGCGGACAAAAAACAATCCTGTACTCGTAGGAGATCCCGGTATAGGAAAAACTTCAATCGTGGAAGGTCTTGCCTATGCAATAATAAACGAAAACGTTCCGAGAAACCTCCTAAGCAAAAAAATTATCGCCCTCGATTTAGCATCTGTCATTGCAGGTACAAAATACAGAGGTCAGTTTGAAGAACGCATAAAACAGATTATAAACGAAATACAAGAAAACAAAAACATAATCCTTTTTATAGATGAACTTCACACATTGATAGGTACAGGCGGTTCCCAAGGAGCTATGGATGCTGCAAATATTTTAAAACCGGCTCTGGCTCGCGGAGAAATTCAATGTATAGGAGCTACGACAATAGACGAATACAGAAAAAACTTTCAAAACGATGCAGCCTTGGAAAGACGTTTTCAAATGGTGTCCGTAAAAGAACCTTCCGAAGAAGAAACTTTTGAAATCCTTTGCGGCATTAAACATAAATACGAAGAACATCACCATGTATTTTATGATAAAAATATAATTCAAAAAACAATTGAATATGCCAAACGATACATTCCGGATAGATTTTTTCCGGACAAAGCGATAGACATAATTGACGAAGCAGGGGCAATGAAAAAAATAAGCTGCGATAAACGCCCCGTAGAACTTTCTCAAATTGAAGAAAGAATCAGACATTTAATCGGAGAAAAGCAAGAACTTGTCGAACTGCAAAATTACGAAAAAGCCGCTCTTGTCCGTGATGAAGTCTTAGCTTTAAAAAACGAGCTTATAGAAATAAAAACGCGTTGGGAAAACCTCTCCGATTTTCCTACATCGATTATAGAAGAAGACGACATAACCGAAGTAATATCGGCTATGACCGACATACCCATAAACAAGCTAAACAGCGATGAGTTGAAACGTATTTTAAATATAGAAGAAGAACTAAAAAGAAGTGTAATAGGACAAGACGAAGCTGTTTCCGTTTTATCAAATTCGATAAGAAGATCCAAAGCAGGAATATCTTCACCGGAAAGACCGATAGGTTCATTTTTACTTTTAGGTCCGACAGGAGTAGGAAAAACGCTTTTAGCAAAAACTCTTGCAGAATTTCTATTCGGCTCCAAAGATGCTTTAATCAGAGTTGACATGAGCGATTATATGGAAAAACACAATGCGGCAAGGTTAGTAGGAGCTCCTCCCGGATACATCGGCTTTGAAAATGGCGGATTTTTAACCGAAAAAATACGGCGTAATCCGTACTCGGTTTTACTGTTGGACGAAATCGAAAAAGCCCACCCGGATGTCTTTAACATGCTGCTGCAAGTTTTGGAAGAAGGCGAACTAAGAGACAGCAGAGGTTATGCCGTCAATTTTAAAAATACGGTTATTATAATGACCAGCAATGCAGGTTCAAAACTTATCATCAAAGAACAACAGCTCGGCTTTAACCCGACCGGTTCGGGCGTATTACCCTACTCCGAAATAAAAGCAAATGCGGAAAACGAAATTAAAAGATTTTTATCACCTGAGTTTATAAACAGGATTGATGACATTTTGGTTTTTAAGCCCTTAGACGAAGAAGATATAAAACAAATCTTAAATATAGAACTTAACAAATTTAAAAAAAGAATCGAAAAAAAGCATTTATTTATAGAGCTTTCCGAATCCGCAGAAAATTATTTTATAAAAAACGGCTATGCCCCTTCATACGGAGCAAGACCGATGCGAAGGCTTTTGCAAACAAAACTGGAAGACGAATTATCGCTAAAAATAATAAGCGAAGAATTTTATCCTGAAAGCACCGCTTTTATAGATACTAAAGACGACAACATTACTATCGAAATACACCCTCCGGAGCCGTCTGAAAATACCGAAACGGAGATTACGGTAAAAAATATATCGGAATGTAAAGCAAATTCCGATTAAACTTTCCGGAAACTTAAAATATTTTAGAGAGTGCAGCTTATACTAAAATTCTGTTGTATGAATATTCACTTTATGCAGCTGTGTAAAGAATTCAACTCTTACGGCTTATTCCGGTTTTCTGCTCTCCTGTGTTTTATTGCTCTCCGGCTTGAAAATCAACACCCAAGACGCATAGCTTAGACGTAAAACGTCGGATATCAAACCTTCCGCACAAAAATAAAAAGGCACCAATTAATCGGTGCCTCACTCAACAGCCTGACTGCATAGCATACTGCTCTTAAAAAGATATACCTTCAGAAGGATTCAGGCTTCATTTTAAAACAAAACGTCTTGGTATAAAATCCATTTGTAAAGAATAAATTATTTTCCCGACCAAACACCGTGAAGATTACAGAATTCGTAAGCCTCGATAACTTTATCATCTGGAGTTAAGGAAAATTCGACTTCAGGAACCCCTGTAACAGGCAACTCTTTAAACTGGATTCCTTTTTCCGTTTTAAGGCATACCCAAGCTATATGATGTTCTTCAGTCATGGGATGGGCAACAGAACCGACTTTGACTTTTACAATGTTTCCGTTTACTTCTACTACAGGCACATGTTTTTCTTTAGCGGCATCAACACTTCCGATTTTAACGGCTGAAAGTTTTTCACCGCAGCAAAAAACTTCAGCATCAGGACAACAGTCAATACCGATAATAGTTCCTTTTTTCTCTTTACATAAAAAAAAGCTTATTTCTTTGTTCATTGTTATACTCCTAAAGTGTAAATTAAGTACTCAAAAAGTACCTTGACTATAATATAACATTAAAAGCTATTGACGTAAAGTGAAAAATCTGATATTATTCATTTTTATTGGTAAATTTTAGGGCAATTAGCTCAGTTGGTTAGAGTACAAGCATGACACGCTTGGGGTCACTGGTTCGATTCCAGTATTGCCCA
>CAUTTN010000038.1:0-13221 GCA_963541225.1 uncultured Treponema sp. | reverse complement strand
ACAAAACTCGAAGATAAACAGAGAGGCAGAATTTCTGCCGAACTGTTTATCGCAACTCCCATAAAAACTTTTTGCAGCAAATATTAATTTGCGAAAAAAAATTTTTTCACACATAAATTTTTACGATAAGAGTATATCATTTTTTTTAAATTTGGAAAAGTAAGGCTGTCATGTAAAACAGAGCAAACGCACCGGTTTCATTCGTGCGGAGGGTTTAATACCTGCCGTTTCTAAGCAATGCTCTACGTCGGGGTTGTTGATTCTTAAAAGTAAAATTGCTGACACAAAGGGTTTTAATCCATCAGCAGATTAACAAGTTATAAATCATCTATCATGGCAGAGGCTTTTGCGTAAGCCGTAGATTTTGCTTCAAAAAAATCGGTTTTGATTAAATTGGCGTTGCTATATTGACTTACCCAGCTCATAGAAGAAGGTTCTTCCATATAACCGTCGTATATAGGTTTAAATCCAAGATTTTCACATCTTAAATTACCCAAATACCTGATATAATCGGTTATCATACCGGTATTAAGCCCCGGAAGTTCATTCCCTATAACATAATGCCCCCATGCAATTTCTTGTTCACAGCCTTCTTTTATCATCGCTCTAAAAATTTCTATATTTTGTTCGGTAAAAAGCTGCGGTTCTTCTTTTTGCAATTCCTGAATAATAGAGCGGAAAAGCCAAAGATGCGTATTTTCGTCACGATTTATATAGCGGATTTCCTGTACCGAACCGGGCATTTTGTTATTTCTACCCAAATTATAAAAGAACATAAACCCAGAATAAAAATAAATACCTTCCAAAATATAATTTGCAATACATACTTTTAAAAATGCCGAAACGCTTTTATCGTTTTGGAATTCGTTATAAAGATCTCCTATAAATTTATTCCGGCGCAAAAGATGTTCATCATCACGCCATTGATAAAGTATTTTACTTCTTTCGTCGGGAGAACATATAGTATCCAGCATATAACTATAGCTTTGGGAATGTACAGCTTCCTGAAAAGCCTGAATAGTAAGACAAAGATTTACTTCATTGGCAGTTATATACTGCCCCACGTTTGGGAGATTTGCAGTTTGAATACTATCCAAAAAAATAAGAAATGAAAGAATTTTGTCATAAGCCGTTTTTTCTGCAAACGAAAGTTTTCTGTAATCTTGTACATCGGCATTCATATTGATTTCTTCAGGAATCCAAAAATTATTCATAGCCTGCCTATACCATTCGGATGCCCAAACGTATTTCATATTATTAAAATCATTTAAATTTGTCGTATTACCGCCTATCATACGGCGTTTATGAGTTTCGATATCTCCATTTTCATTAAACAAAGCCTTAACAGGCAATACTGTGTTTTCGCTAATCATAATTTTCCTTATAAAACATTTTTCAAACGGTTTGAATACAAACTCAAAGATAAACAGTGAAACCGAACTTCCGACGAACTGTTTATCGAATCTCCTATATTACAAAATTTTATACTAAATCTTCTAGAGTATCTTCTTTCCCGTCTTTTTTTTCTTCCACGTCCAAAGCCATATCCAAAATGGTAAAAAATAAAATTACAATCATGGGACCAAGTACAATTCCGTCAAAAGCAAACATTTTAACACCGCCTAACATGGAAAAAAAAATTAACAAAGGATGTATTTTTATTCTATCTTTTAAAAAGAAAGGACGCAAAAAATTATCCATAAAACTTATGCAGGAACCGGCAATAATCAAAAAAGCAAACCCTTTTATAATGCTCGACGTAAAACACAAGCTAATACCGACAGGCATCCATATTAAACTGCACCCGACAAGAGGTAAAAAGGAACTAAAGAATGTAAGTATAGCCAATAACAAAGAACTTTGTACACCGAACACAAAATATATAAAAAAAGAAGCCAAACACTGATAAAAAGAAACCAAAAAAAGTCCCTTAAAAAGATTTGTCGTAATGTCCTTTATCTTAGCAAATATCTTTGTCGAAGTTTCATTATCGATAGGAATAGCTCTTTTTAAAACGGCAACAAGATAAGCCCCGTCAATATAAAAAAAATAAAGCGAAAAAGCAAAAAACACAAGCGATAAAAAGAAAGAACCTGCATTTTTTGCAAAATTCGTGGCATATCTCAAAATCTTATCTGAAGAATTATAAAGTAAATTTAAAATTTGTCTTTCCAAATCGAGATTGGAAATATCTATTGTTCCCATGGAAAGAGTAAGAACCGTATTTGCAAATTCGCTTTTTGTACTTCCGTCCGTCGGAATTTTTACCGTTTCCAAAAAATTAGTTAAACTTTGAATAAGTATCCTCCCCTGCCCGAATATTTTAACTATCACAAAAGAAAGAATACCGGCAACGACCAAAACGGTAAGTATCGAAAAAAAACCTGCCAAAAGCCTTTTTTTTATGACAAATCCTTTTTTGTTTTTATCCATTTTCGATAATATTTTATTGTATAAAGGACTTACCAAAATATAAATTACGGCAGACCACAAAAGTACGCTTGCATAAGGTAAAAATAATTTACCCACCAAAAAAAGCATTAATGCAAACAAAATAAAAAATGAAACGGTTTGAAGAACATACTGATCTTTTTTATACATCTAAAAACCTTATCTTCTTTTTTCTATATCCATAAAATAGCGGACAGTCTTAACCTTTAATTCATCCGTCGCTTCTTCATCGCAAACAATAACCGCCTTGGCATGAAGCTGTAATGCACTTACCGTCCAAATATGACTAACACCTTCTTCTATCGCATGATGAATTGCTCTCGCCTTAGAATACCCCGTCGCCATTATAACAACTTCCTCCGCATCCATTATTGTTCCGATACCTACCGTTAAAGCCGTCTTAGGCACAAGATGAGAATCGCCTTCAAAAAAACGTGCATTCATTAAAATAGTATCTTCGGTTAAGTTTTTTTCACGTGTACGGGAAACAAGCGAAGACCCCGGTTCATTAAAAGCCATGTGTCCGTCAGCCCCTATGCCTCCCAAAAACAAATGTATTTTTCCGTAAGAAGCAATTTTCTTTTCGTAGTTTTTACATTCTTCTTTTAAATTCTTCGCCATACCGTCAAGAATATGTACATTTTTCAAATCTATATCTATATGATTAAAAAAGTTTTCCATCATAAAATAATGATAGCTTTGACTGTGTTCGGGAGGAAGCCCTACATACTCGTCCATATTAAACGTTATGACATTTTTAAAAGAAATAATACCTTCTTTGTTTTTTTTGATAAGTTCTTTATAAACACCTATAGGAGTAGAGCCTGTAGGCAAACCAAGCACAAATGGTTTTTCTTTAGTAGGGTTAAATTCCAAAATTTTATTGCAAATATAATTTGCAGTCCACAAAGAACATTCATCATAATCTTTCTTTATAACAATTCTCATAAAATCTCCGGTAAAAAGCCGTTTTAATCAACAACCCCGACGCAGTGCGTAGGGGTATTAAAGCCTCCGCACGAATAACCTAAAATATTTATTATACCGCTAAATCGGATCGGCTTTTAGGAAGATATAATACAAAAAAATAAAGATTTAGTAAAGAAATTACACGCAAAATTTTAAACTTACCCGATATTTATTTTAAGCTATAATGCCGATATGCAAAATACAATCAACGTTCCCGTCGCATAACGTTTGGGTATTAAACCCTCCGCACGAATCAACAACCCCGACGCAAGCGTCGGGGTATGTTGTTCTCATAAGGTGGTTGCAGTCGGCTTTAATACCCTTTATTACGACGCAAGAAGCGTTGCCGAGAAACGGCAGGTATTAAACCCTCCGCACGAATAAAATATCGATTAAACATTAAGCTGACAAAACCGGGTTTGCAGTGTTTTCCATTAACAAGCCGTTAACCGGATATTCTAAAAACCTCTTGAAAACCAAAGCAAAAAACATGAAAAAAATGCCGAAATTAAAAAGACAGGATAAAATATTCCTGTTAAAGATATAAAGGCACTGCATAAAAGCATACCCATCGGTGAAGATATTTGGATTAAAACCGTATTAAACGCAAAAAATCTGCCCAAGAACTCAGGATTTACATGTTTTTGATATAAAGTCGTAACATAAACATTAAAAAGCCCCATGGCGAAACCCGATAAAAATGAGGAAAACCCGGCAACCAAAGCCAAAATAAAAATATTGCACAGAACCTCAAACATAATCAACATAAAAAAATACAGCCCGAATATTAAACTCGTAACGATATTGCAAAAAATAACAAGTCCGGTTATATTTAGTTTTATATTTTTTTGCGAAAAAAAACTTCCTACAATATTTCCTAAACCTAATGCAAAAAAAGTTACGGAAGAAAAACCCGTCAAAAAAGTTTTTTCGTCTTGCAAAATATAACCGAAAAACCGTAAAGAATTAAAACAGCCTTTTAAAAATAAATCTTTATATTGATACGTCAAAACATTCGAAAAAATAGGTGTCGAAAAAAAATTTAAACCGGCAGCAATAAGAGCTAACTTAAAAAGCCTTCTTTCGCTCAAAACATATTTATATCCTTCCGCAATTTTGGTAATTTTAGAATTTTTGCCTGACTTTTTTTCCGGTATTTTAAAACTGTATGTTATAAGCATTTCCGACAAACCGGAAATAAAAAATGTTACGGCATTTATAAAAATGCAAATCTCACAGCCCAAAAACATAACAAGCCCTGCCGCAAAGATTATAGATAACATCGAAATAAAGGTTTTAGATACTTCCAAATACACATTAGCTTTATTCAAATTTTCCTCATGCACAATTTCCGGTAAAATAGAGCGGCTTGCAGGTTTAAAAAACGAAAGACATATTCCCGATAAAAAATTTATAATACAAAATAAAACAACCTTTATATTAAAATTTAAATTTAAAACTATTACCCCTAAAACACAAAAATTCAAAAAACATTGAATAAAATCCGACAAATATAAAATAAGTTTTTTATTAAAACTATCTACAACCGAACCTGAAAAAAAAGAAAAAATAATTCTTGAAAATTTACCTACAGAATATACAATTGCAAAATTTATAGGATTACCTGTTTGCAATGCAACCCAAATGGAAACAGCCACACTTCCAAGCTCATCGCCTATCAACGAAGTTATAGTACCGAAAAAAATCAGACCTAAATTTTTTTTGCTTTCAGCCTTTGTAATTTGCATTTATCCTCTCCACCGGTTTCAACAAAACAAGAACAAAGATCTAAAATCAACCTAAAAGATTCCAAAACGGTTTTTTCTCTAACTTCATCTCTATTACCTAAAAACAAAAACCTTTTAGAAAAAATTTTTACATCATTCGGCAAGTTATGCGACAATCCGATACACACCGTTCCCACGGGACAGTCTTCGGTTCCTCCTCCGGGACCTGCTATACCTGTAACCGCAACGGACACAGCTTTATTTTTTTTATCGTCGAGAAATAACTTTAAAGCACCCAAAGACATAGCTTCGGCAGTTTGCAAACTTACTACGCCGTAATTTTCAATTACTAAAGGGTCCACACCTAAAAGATTTATTTTCGCTTCAGGCGAATAAACAGAAAAGCCGCCCCAAAAAACTTCGGAAGCTCCCGGAATCTCCGTAAATTTTGCAGAAATCAAACCTCCCGTCAAAGATTCTGCCGTAATAAGTTTTATGCCTAAACCTTTTAAAAACTCAAAAACATCTTCGTTGAGTCCCATTACTACTTCCGCCTAAACTGCTCTTTTAACTGCTCGGGCTTGATAGAAAAAAGATTTTTCTCTGCAAAATTATTGTTTTGAATCATCTTGACAGCCCCCTCAAAAGAAACCTTATCTTCTATCTTTATACGGTTTGCTGTCAAATCCCCTCTTACCGAACACTCGGGTTTTAATTCTATCCTATCCGCAGCAGAAAGAGAACCTGCAACAGAACCTTCCACAATAATAGAAGCAGCCTTTACATATTGAACATGACATTCCGCATTTTTCGAAATAAGTAAAGCACCTTGTGCATCTATAGCTCCGGAAAATTTACCGTCAATACGTAATGTTTCAGAAAATTTCAAAATACCTTCAAAATAGGTTTCTTTCCCCAAAATAGTTGTGGGTTTTTCTCTATGTCTATTATTTTTTTTCATTTAAATCTTATCTCCGACATTATTTTTTTAATCTTTTAAAAAACGCAAAAAACAAAATAAAAAAAGAACTTAAAGCGGCTCCGGAACCGAAAAAATCGCCTGCAACAGTGTAAACCGTTTTAAAATGTTTTGTCAATACGGGAACCTCAGTCTGCAAAAAACCGGAACTAAAAGGTTCCAGCATAGATTCAATCTCCCCGTTAGGTGTGATATAAGCAGTTTGCCCCGAAATAGCAGCACGCAAAAGCGGCACACGGTTTTCGGCAGCACGGAATACAGCCATACCCAAATGCTGATATTGAGCCGTCAAACTACTCGCCCATGCATCATTCGTTATATTTATAATCAGATTTGCATTATTTTTAACGAACGTAGCCGAAATATACCCGAAAATATCCTCAAAACAAATCGGAGTTCCTATCCGTAAATCTTTTAACTTAAAAATAACAACATCATTTCCCTTTTCCCAAAAATGTGTATCATTTTTTTCCAAAAAATCATAAATCAAAGGAAACATATTTTTATACGGAAAATGCTCTGTAAAAGGAACAAGATGTATTTTTCTATAAGTATCCGGTTCGGGAGGCAGAACATTTTTTTTCGGAATAAAGAAAAGAGCAGCATTATAATCTAATCTGTTATCATCGGAAGGAGGTTCCGTTTCATTTTTTAAAACGGCATCATCATTTCCGATTAAAAAAGGTATATCCGAATCATTTATAAATTTAAGCAAATCTCTTACAAGCAATGACGAACCCCTATTTTCCGAATATTTGTAATGCCATTTTATTCTGGGTACAAAAGCAGTTTCCGGCCACACAATTAAATCCGGTTTTTCGTTTTGCTGCATGGCTCTTTCGGACAAATTTTTTAAATCTTCAAAATTTTGTTTATAGACTTCAATGTTACCTATCCAAGGATCCCTATTCGGTTGAACCAATACAATTTTCTTTTTTGGAAAATTCTCATAAGACCGGTAAGAAAAAAAACCATAAAAGCAAAAACCTAAAAATAAACAAATCCATATAATAAAAAAATTTTTACAAGCAAAAAAAGAGATTTTAAAAGACCGAAAGCCGTTTTTTTTTAATTTTCCTGCAAAAAAGGCTTTATAAACAGACAATGACAAAATAGCCGAAAAAAGTACAATTAAAAACGAAAGCCCGAAAACACCAAATACCGATGAAGTTCTAACCAAAAAAGGTATCTGCCATTGGGTGTACCCCATAATTCCGTAAGGATAACCGGTAAATCCTAAAGTTTTTATATACTCATACCCAACCCATAAAATTGATTGAGCCAAAAAACCATACTTAGGAAAACTTAAATCGGCTATTTTTAAAACCGGAAAAAGACAAGCATACACAATTGCATATTGAATAATTATTATATAAACAGCCAAAGGATGAAAGAAAATAATCCAAAAATTAAATAAAAAATAAGAAAGAATACCGCAAAAGGCTCCCCATAAAGATACATATTTTAGACTAACTCTTTTTATCAAAATAAAAAAAGGAACCAGCGAAATATAAGCTAAAAAAGGAAGCCCTTTTACGAAAAGATAATTTGAATGCGAACCGGCAAAAAAAATTGCACCTAAAACAGCAAGAAAAAAATTACAGAAAAAAAAACTACTTCTTTTCATTTTTGGAAGTTTTTTTTACTTTAATCTGTTTTACCGCTTCCCGCAAATCCGAAGACGGTTTAAATTTAACCCTATAATGACTTTTTATAGAAATTTTTTCACCTGTTCTCGGATTATGGGCATTTTTTCGAGCTTTAACCAAGGGAAGATCAAATGTCCCGAGACCTCGTATTTCCACATTCTGCCCGTCTTTTAAAGAATCCGTAACTGCTGCCAAAAAATCGTCTACAATGCTCTTTACATCTTTTAATCTATAGTCCGGATTATTCCTGTAAATAAAATCTATAAGTGATGACTTTGTCTGTTTTTGTTTCATAAGCTATAAAAAATACCGGCATAAAATGGGATAAAAATACCGCAGCCGGTCAACCGTTACGGTATTTTTACATCCTATTTTGCCTGAAAAGAAGCATTAAATAATAACTGCATTCTTGACTTTTTTCTTGCAGCAGAATTTTTAGTTAAAATTCCTTTTCTTGCTGCCGAATCAAGTTTACTTGCAAGTTCTTTAAATAAAACATTCGCTTTTTCGGCATCTCCTGAGTGAACGGCCTCCGTATATTTTTTTGCTGTTGTACGTACTTCGCTTTTTGCCATTCTGTTCCTCATTCGGCGGACTTCGCTCTGTTTATGCCTTTTAATCGCAGATCGATTTTTCATTTGTGTTTACCTCCGTGATTGATTTCTATAACTAATATTGAAAGTCCGATAGACTATACTATATCTATCTTTTTTGCAATAGCTATTCGCAATTTTTTTTCATCTTCTTTATCCATGCCCAAATCGGCAGACTTATCCAAATCGCTCATTGCTTCAGGATAAAGCCCCTGCTTATAATATGACAAGGCTCTTCTATAGTAAACATGAGCCTGAAATTTATTTATCTCCAAAGATTTGGAAAAATATTCAACTGCTTCTTCGTCTTTATTCAACAAGGTTAAAGCAATACCTACATAGTAGTAAGCCCTAAAATTAGCCGAATTATACTTACAACTTTCCAAAAAATCTTTATAGGCAGCCTCATAATTACCTTGAGCAAAATATGCCATTCCCCTATGTTTATAGACTACAGATAGTACCACATTATTGGGGTTTTGTTCAATAATTTTTGTATAAATTTTTTCGGCTTTTTCAAATAAGTTTTTATTGTGAGCCTCAATAGCTGCCAAAATTAAATCATCAATTGTTTCAAAAGAGGGAATATCATCGTTATGCCCCTCCGTATTGCCTGACGACGGTGATATATCGGGGAGCAATGAAGACGTGTACTCGTCGGCTTTGGAATAAAAACCCAAACGCCGCTGATCCAGTTCATTATTCAGCTTATTTTGGTAATCCCGTATTTCCTGAAAAATAATATCGGCAAGATTTAAACTTGCATTTATCGAAGCTAATTTACGTCTTAAAGGTGTGTCAAAAGGAGAAAATTCTTGCTTGTAAATAATTTCATGCTCTACTTCCGCCCACGCATCCTGCAATATTGTTCTAAGCTGAATTTCAAAAATTAAACCTTCAGGCAAAACCAACCCGACTTTGAATTCTTCAGGAATTTCAAGCAAAAAATGAATAGACTCATACCCGAACTCCATAAAAGTCCGACCGGAGCCTTTTCTTTCAACTTCAATGATTTTAAAATTTTTGGTTAATACATTTTCTACTTCTTTTAAATCCTGTAAAAAAGCACATATTATTCTAGCCCCCAAAATATCTGTCAATACAGGTAAATCAGGGGAACCGGCTTTTGGCGGAAATTTCAACAGTTTTGAATAATAACTTGCATAACTTTTTACCCGAACTTTATACGTAGGCGAAGAAGATATTTTTACTATAGAACGCAAATATTCTTCCAAACGACCAATCAAAATATTAAGATGTGGAACATAAGACGTATATAAGTCCCTAAGTTTATCTTTTTTAGGCAACCAATCCAATTCTTCCGACATAATTTATTAACAGGACAATCAAAAATAAGGTAAAAGTAGAGATAATCTCTACTTTTACCTGTTTAATCAAACCTTATTGTTGGTTAGTGTTTTGTTGTGCGTTTTCAGCACCTTCGGACGGTTTAAATCCGGATTCCGTTGCCATTTTTTCTTGTTCGAGGAAGCGGAGAACTTGAATATGACCGAATTTTTCAACTTCAATCTTCTTCTTTTTCATTTCTCTGTCGGTTTGAATACCCCAAATATCTTCATCGGCAAAATCTCTTACGGTGTTTAATACGGCTTTGTCGTAAATAACTTTTACGTCTTTGATATATCCTACGAATTCGCCGCCGTCATGAGTTGCATCTCTTGTAATAAGGAAGCCTGCAAAAGCAATATGAGGCAATGCTGTAGGATAAGCAGGATAAAGCCTTACTTCTCTTGCTTTTACCAAAGTAACATAGGCAGGATTTGTCCATACCATTTCTCTCCAGCCATCAAACAAAAGATATCCCATGAAGTATCTTTTTACTTCACCATACTGATTTCTAAGAAGAACATACAAGCCGTGAGGGAAATTCATACCATAGGTGTTTACGGCAATAGCTTTAATAACACCAGTGTTTTTAATAACACCATGACCGTCTTCAAATCTTCCCTTTCCGGAAGCTTTGTCTTCTTCTGTGGGCTCTTGAAGATTTCCGTTATCGTCAACCTGAGCCATCTTTTCGTAAGCAGGAATCAAGAAAGCAGGTTTAACTTCAGCACTTGCATTATGAGCCCATTCAGGAAACTGAATACGTATACCCATAATTCTCTGAGATTTGAAGTTCTTTGCTTCAGCACTTACCGGAGCTTCTTTTGTATGAGAAACAGCAACAGCAAGGGGATCTCTTGAAGAAGAATTCAATACAACTTCCCAGTTAGCTATTGCCAATGAACTTCTCATCAAAGCTTTTTGCTCATCGGTGTATGAAGCACCTGCAACCTGACCGTAATCCATTACGGTTCGGCGATTCTGCGTCATTGCTCCGGCTTCGTTTGCAACGATATCTGCATTGAGCAATGCGAAATCAATCAAAACTGCTTCTTCAGCAACTGCAACGGCACCCATTAAAAGGAATGCCATAGCTACAAGTATCAATGTTTTTTTCATCTAAAAACTCCTTTATATGCACTTATTATGCCCTGTTATATATAAGTATACGTAATAATTTAATTTTGTCAACACTTTTTAGCAATATTTGACATTATTTTTTTGATAATTTGTAAATTTCTTTGCCTTCGATGTAAATAACAGCTTCATTAATGTGTTTCAGATTTGTAAAGATGTTTTTTTGAAGAAGCATGGCAATATCATCGGAGTCAAAACCTTCTTTTATGTTTTCGAGCATGTTTTCAGGAAAATTTACATGCAGAATCCCTTCTTTGGAAAAGCACGAAATCAGTTTGAATTTAGGATTTATAAAAGAATATAAATCGTGATTTACAGGTCCAAGAGCCAATTCTTCCATAAAAGCGGCTTCTTCAGGCTTTATGTTCTGTTTAGGCAAGTATCTTATTTCGGCTTCAATTTCGGAGTTGAACGAATTTTTAAAAAAAAGGATATAACGCTCATGTTTTTTATTTAATATTACGGTAAATAATACCGTAAAAAAAACTGCGGCTATGATTAAAGCCGAAATTATTTTTGTTTTTATATAGTCCATAGATAGTCCTTATTTAATTTTCGGTATAATTTTATATATTTCAACATTTTTTGTTCAAAAGAAGGTCATGTTTCAAAATCGCTTATAAATGCCGACAAACCGTTATATATTCCTTCGGTACATTTTTTTAAATATGCCGGAGAATCAAGCAATCTTATTTCTTCTTTATTGGTTATAAAACCCAATTCGATTAAAACACTTGGCATATTTACATTACGCACAACAAACCATTGATTTTCACGGATACCGCGGTTTTTACTTTTACTGCCGATTTTAGTGTCAAGTCCGTCTAAAATGCTTTTTGCCATTAAAATGCTTTCGGTAGTAAATTCTTCTTCCATCATCGAATTTAATATCGAATGAATTTCTTTTGGAGCGTCGGTTTTACCTAAAACTTGGCGACGGTATTCGGGAGGCAGATACCAGACTTCAAACCCTGTAGCTTTCGGGTTAGGAGAAGCATTAACATGAATCGAAACATATAGAATACTTTCGTTTTTTTTTAATTTAACGGCATTTGCCATATTTACTCTGTCTTCAAGAGTCGGATAGACATCTTTATCTCTTGTAAGAAGAATTTTCTTATCGGGATATACCTTTTTCAGCATGGCGTATAGATCAAGGCTTACTTTTAAAGCTATGTCTTTTTCTTTTACGATAGTCGTTTTACCGTTTTCGGTATAAGAACCTACGGTACCGGGGTCTTTCCCGCCATGCCCCGGATCTATCAAAATTACGCCGACTTTATATTTATGGTCATTTTTCGGAAAAGCAAAAAAAGTTTCCAGTTTTTTATACATTTCGCCGCTTAAATATATAAGTCCGTGTTTTTTATAAGGCGGAGCCGCAAAATTTATGTTTTTTTTTCCAAAAAGAATTAAATCTTGCCCTATTTTACAACTTGCCTCCATGCCGTTTCTTTTAAAAACAAGTTCTTCAGATAAGGGTTCCCACCATACTTCAAGTTTTAGTTTTGCCGCCGCATCCGTAACGGAAATATCCGCCGATAAAAGAGTTAGTCTTACAATGAGAAAAAAAATAATTAATGTCAAAGACTTTTTTTTATCTTTCATCAAATGGTATTTCCGTTTAGTGTAAAAAAGTATCATTAAAATATCACAATGTCAAGAGTATCAAAGTTAAATATCATGGCAAGCGCAACAGGATTTGAAGCGATTTCTCTAATATAATCGGCTTTAATTATTGAAAGAATCGTACTAAATTGATATATTTGATTAAAGTTTATTTTAATCGGTACAAATAATGCCGTTTAAAGATACGGAGAGTTTCGGCTTACCGTCATGTATAGCGGTGCCTTTTTTCAGATAAAATCAAGGCTATTTATTATTGGGGGCTTTATATTTTTTTAACAACAAATCTGATATATGTATCAAAGCCAAGACTCTCATAGAAACACTTTGCATCTTCATTCAGCTCCCAATGAGTCAACTCGATTTGTGAGGCTTTCTCTTTAACGGCAATTTTTTCAATTTCTTTTATAAAGGCCTTGCCGATTCCCTTTCGTCTGTATTCAGGCGCTATGCCGATTTGATCGATATGTATTCCTCTATAGGCTTTTCTAAAAGGACTTTCTTGATAATCCCGAATATAAAATAAAGCATAACCGGTATCTTTTCCATCACAAGAGACAATATAGCAAAACCAATTTTCTTCTTGTAATTGCTTTTTAAAAAAGTTTAATGTTTCATCATATGAAAAAGGTTTAAAATACTCAGGATACAATCTATAATGAAGCTCTTGCACATCTTTACTCATTAATGCGATATGCTCTGCATCTTTTGATAACCTAAAACTTAAATCCATAATTTTTCCC
>CAUTTN010000037.1:0-13322 GCA_963541225.1 uncultured Treponema sp. | reverse complement strand
CAGAGCGTCGGGGTATTAAAGCCTCCGCACGAATAAAAGTCTGAAAATACGGATAAATTTTCAAAAAGTGGTGGTTATTCTCCCCTCGCTTATCGGAAAATACCCCCTCCGCACAAATGCTTTAGGCATTTATTATATTAAACTCTTGATTTTCAATATACCCGATTGTTTTTTTTTGAAAAAACATATATATTATCTATAAAATTGACAAAGGCAGCAGATATAGCCATGCTTAAAATTTTAAGAGGAGGTAAATATGTTACCGTTTTATTTTCTTTCTGTAGCAACTACTTTAATAATGGGATTAATATTAACTTTTTTGGACAAACCTAAAAATGATGATTCAGGCGAAGATTTTGAAGGTAAATATCCTATTTTAAAAGATCCTACTTTTTTGATTTTGCTTACAATTTTTTCGGGATTTACGGCAGTTTCTAAAATGTTAAGTCCGGTAGATTCAAGAATAATCATAGCGGGCGACTTAATTCCTGTTATTGCAGGGTTAAGCGGTTCCATAGTATTTTTATTGAGATTTTTGGACACAAAAACCGAACAGCCCAATTTACCCGAATTTTTAACGGCTTTTAAAAATTATGAAGAAATAATAGGCTATCTATGCCTTGCTTCGGCTGTTTTGCATTTATTGTTTTCAAAAACATTATTTTTGTAAACAGTCTATAAGATGAAAAAACTACTTCTCATCTATTGTATAATTTTTTTTCTGCTTTCTTGCAAAAAAGATAGAGGTTTAAGCGATGTGCAATTACCCCCGGGTACGGCAATGGATGATGCAAACCATTTTGCCCTAATAATGGAAACCTATATCTCGCTAAAAGACAAACCGGGAGAAGACGGGATAACCATCGCTCACGCCAGAAGACTCGATATTCTTCCCGTAGAAGGTTTGGAAATAATCCGTAAAAATGAAAATCAAACTATTTGGATACATGTCGGAGAGGGTTGGGTTCCCCGATCCTGTGTACAACTTTATTCTTCAAAAGAAAAAGCCGTTACGGCTGCCAAAAAATTAAAATAAAGTATTTATATTGCCGATAAGGATATTATGAAATCTTTTTCCGTTTTATCCGCATATAATATTTCTTCGTATGCCTTTAAAAAAATGGTCAATGGAATAAGTCCTTTCGAGGCAGCATGCCGGAAAGCGGCAGATTTTCCTGAATGCAAAAAATTATTAATTTTAACTCGACAATTTCAAAAAACAAATATAACCTCTTTTTTAAATAATGTAAATTTTACCGCGGATTACGAAGTGTCGGAATTAGAAAGCAGCACTCCGCATGACGTATTTTCAAAAACGGTAGAGTTTATAGAAAAACATTCCGATTTTGAAAACATATTTTTTTTGCATGCAGATATGCCGTTTATCGATTTAAAATTAACGGAAAAACTTTTTAAAAACCATATAGAATATAGAGCCGAATATAGTTTTACCGACGGATATCCTATAGGTCTTTGTCCCGAAATCGTAAATTCAGGGCTGTGCCGTATTCTTGCAAAAGTTTCGAAAGACGATAAAACCGAAGTAGGCAGAACATTTATCTTCGATACAATAAAAAAAGACATAAATAATTACGACATAGAAACGGTAATATCTCCTAACGATTTAAGATACCTACGACTTAGTTTTACCGCAGACACAAAAAGAAATTTTTTATTATGCAATGAATTTACGGATATTAATTCGGAAAATTACGCCGAATTAATTAAGCAAAAAGAGGATAAATTATTTACTATTCCCGCATATTACGGTATAGAAATAAATCCGGTAAATCCTTTTAATTCCATTTATAAGCCTGAACAAAAATCGGCAAAAAAAATTATGGAAAAAAAAGATTTTTTTGCACTTGCAGAAAAAATTTCAAATTATTCCGATGATGCCGTTATTTCCCTTTCTATTTTTGGAGAACCTTTATTACACCCCGATATTTTAGAAATAATAGAAAAAATCTTATCCTATCCTAATCTTTCGGTGTTAATTGAAACAACGGGTTCAGGTTGGAGAACAAGCATGGCAGAAAAAATTGCGGAACTTGTAAAAAATACTCCAAAGCGTAAAAACGGAATACTGCCCGTATATTTTATTATATGTATTGATGCTGTAAGTTCCGCTATGTATGCAAATATTCACAGAATAAATGAAGATGAAGCGAATATCAAATTAAAACAGGCAGTAACATTTGCAGACAGTATAAATAAGGTTTTACCTTCAGCCGTATGGGTTCAAATTATACGTATGAATGAAAATGAAAGTGAAGTTGAACCTTTTTACCGCTTTTGGAAAGAGTTAAATGTAAATGTTATCATTCAAAAATTTGATACTTATTGCAAGCAGCTTGACGATAAAAGAGTTGCCGATTTATCTCCATTTGAACGCCGTCCATGTTGGCATTTAAAAAGAGATATGTATATATTAAGCAATGGTACAGTACCTCTCTGCAAAGAAGATATTTTTTGTAACAATATTTTGGGCAATGCTTTTTCCGATAATTTTGATAGTATAAGAGAAAAAGCTTTTAAAATTTATAAAGAACATTTAAATTGTAAGTATGGAGGTCTTTGTGAGCATTGCGATGAATACTATACCTACAATTTTTAATGAAAGAAAAATATCTTACACAATTTTAGGTAAAAATGAATTCGATACTTCAGAAAAAGATATATCTGCTATTATATTAAGCCGGGGACATAACTATCATCTTAATTCGGTTTTTAAAAATCTGATTAAAACGGGTTTTTCTTCAATAGTAGTTATAGAAAACAGTCAGCGGAATTTTGAATTGGAACAACTTTCTTCACAGTTTCCGTCGATACAGTTTTTACTTCCTGCAGAAAAAATTTCCATAGGCGAAATGATTAACATAGGAATGTCCGAGGTTAGTTCCAAATATGTTCTTGTAACATGGAGCGATATACTTTTACAAAATAATATTTTTAATTTAAAAATAACCGAGCAGCTAAACAATGAAAAATATATTGCAGCTGCACCTATATTATTCGATATAAAAAAGAATAACATACCGGTACAGATTGTCCCTGCAATTTCAGGCAAAGACTTTTTTACGGAACCATTTGTTTGCAAACAAAATTTAGTCAAAACGCTTTATCTATATGATTTTGTAGGAATTTATAACCGTAATAAATTCTTACAATTAGGAGGATTTGATTATACAATAATAAATCCTCATTGGCAAAATTTGGATTTTAATTTTAGAACATATCTTTGGGGATATGAAAACATAATATTAAATACATTTAAAATGAATTATGAAAGTCAACTTACGGCAGAAGACATTTCGGTAGATGACTCATATTTTCTTTTCTACCTAAAAAACCTTGCCGTCAATATAGGCAAAAAAGGAGCTTATATCCCCAATAGAATATTTTTTTCTTATATGCTGCGATCCGGATTAAATCCGTTTAAAGTATACAGACAATTTAAAGCTACAAAGAACTGGATAAATATGTATAAACATAATTTTCAAATAACACCGCATAAATTAATTGCAGAATGGGAGCCTGTTTTATGATAGATTCCTATGAAGGCATAGCAATAATTGTACAGGCAAGACTCAATTCATCACGACTTCACGGTAAAGCTTTACTCGATTTAGAAGGCAAGCCTATTCTATATCGGGTTTTAAATTCAATACGGGATATTCCTGCAGATTATTTTATTTTGGCTTGTGCAGATGGAACTAAAGAATATTTTAAAGACATTGCAGATGAATTGAATTTTATTTGTATTGAAGGATCGGAAGAAGACGTATTAAAAAGATTTTGCGATGCTGTAAACTTTATAAACAACGATAAAGATAAAAAAAATATTTCTTCCATCGTACGGGTTACTGCCGATAATCCGTTTATATTTACACAAGCAGCAGAATCCTCTATCCGAAGATACTTTGAATTAGGCAAACCCGATTATTTTACATATACAGGACTTCCTCACGGTTCCGGTATAGAAATATTAAAAGCCGAATCTTTGATTAAAGCAGAAAAAAATTCCATAAGCGAATATGAACGTGAACATGTAGGGCCTGCAATTTATCATCATCCCGATATATTTAGATGTATCAGGGAGACTGCACCCGTTCAGTGGTATTTTCCGGATGTAAGAACAACGGTAGATACTCCCGAAGATTATGAAAATGCAAAACAAATGATGAAATACCTTTTGGTAAATAAAAAAACAAAACCTTTCCCTCACGATATAATTAATGCATATAATTATTCTATCCGTACTATTATTTTCTGTCCTTCAATTATAAAGGGGCAAGGAAGCGGTCATCTGAGGAGAGTTTGCGGAATTGTACTCGAATTACTAAATAATGTCAGATGTTTAATTTATATTCCGAAAACGGATTATCCAAATTTTTCAAAAGAAGTTTTAAAAAAAATACCTGAAGATATCCTTATACATGAACTGCCTAAAACAGCTGCCCTTATTGTTCTGGATAGATTTAGAACAAGCGAAGAAGAGATGCTCATGTTTAAAAATATAGGTCCTGTTGCAGCAATAGATGACGGCGGTGACGGACGACGTTTATCTGATTTTATTTTAGATATACTTCCTTCGCTTACAAGCATTAACAACAATAAAAATGAAATAGGTATAGAATATCATTCTAATATTTATGAACCGGCATTTATTCCGTTACCTGAGAATAGAAAAAAAATAAAATCAAAAAACACAAAAGCATATTTAAATCCCGAAAAAACAAAAGTCTTAGTCGTTTGCGGAGGAGAAAACTCATATAGGATGTCTCTTCCTACAGCAATGAATTTAAGTAAATTAAAATTTAAAGTTTCGGCAATAGATTTAAATTTAACATTTGAAGATATAAACGAATGTGGCGGAAAAATAAAAACTTTTTCTCATATTGAAAATTTAAGAGAACGTTTACATGAATGGGATTTAATCGTTACTCATTATGGATTTACAGCATTCGAAGCTCTCGCGGCAGGATGTTTCGTCGTACTGATATCTCCAACCGATTATCATCATAAATTGGGAACAGCTGCAGGATTTACAGCATTACCGGCAGGAATTCCTGATGTAAAAAATTTAGCGGAAGTATTTTCAACAGGAATAAAAATTCCAAAACTTATTACACCTCATTCAAAATCAATCAATTTGCCTGCTTTTATAAAAAATTTATCTTTCGGCTACAAACATCATTGCCCTATTTGCGGTTATGGAAAACCTTTTGAAATTGCAGCAAGAACTAAAGACCGTACAGTTGCAAAATGTTTAAATTGCGGAATGTATTATCTTTCATTTATTATAAGTCCGCCAAAAAAATATACCCGGAATTATTTTTTCGATGAATACAAAGCTCAGTATGGAAAAACTTATTTGGAGGATTTCGAAGCTATACGAAAGCAGGGTTTAAGGCGAATGAGTATAATCGACGATTTATATCGAATGGTTTTTCACAAAAAAGGTAATAATATTTTTAGCAATGAAAAGAAAATTTTGGATATCGGCTGTGCTTATGGACCCTTTTTAGCGGCAGCCAAACAAAGCGGGTGGCAGTCTGTCGGTACGGATATTTCGGAATCTGCAATTGAATATATAAAAGAAAATTTAAAACTTCCTGCATTTATTTCCGCATTTCCGGCATTACCGGAAAAATTTGAATTTATATTTAAAAAAACAATTACCGGTTCAGGCTATGAAAAAATTTCCATTCCGATAACCGACGGAAGTTTTACCGCAATAAGCATGTGGTATGTTATAGAACATTTTCAGGATTTGGATAGTGTACTAAAACAAGTAAATAAACTTTTAATTCCGGGAGGAATATTTGCATTTTCGACACCGAATCTTTCAGGAGTTACAGGACGGTTTTCTCCTCATAAATTCTTTATGCAAAGTCCTACAGATCATTATTCTATGTGGGATGAAAAAAACGTAAAATATCAACTTGAAAAATACGGTTTTAAAGTACTAAAAATAGTTTCTACCGGTCATCATCCGGAGAGATTTAATATTATCCAATCCATAGCTAAAAATAATACGGTACAAAAAGTTCTTATGGTAATAAGTAAATTTTTTAAATTAGGAGATACTATGGAAGTATATGCAATGAAACACGGTACTCTATCGGATATTTAAACGATAAATACTTAACATTAAAATTTTTTAAATACTGTTGATGATTAAAAGGAATTTATAGGTATAGTAAATTGAAATTATTATTAAAAAAAATAGAAATAGTTTTATTTATTTTTTTTATATTAAATCTACAGGTTTTATTTTCCGAAGCGGGGAACACCATAGATTTAAAAATTACTAAAAATAATAAAATACTTACAACAAAATTTACACCTGAAATAAAATTAAAGACAGACTATCCTTGGAATTTTTATTTATCGTTTGTTGAAAATTTCTATTTTTATAAAAATACCGATTTAAAAAATACACATAGAATCTTAAATGTTTTTTTAGGAACAGAATTAACAGCAGGAACGGCAGAAACAAAATTAGGAATGTATATATTTCCGTTATGCTGTATGGATTTTTTTACGGAATTAAATCTTGCCTCAGGTTGGTCATTTCCAAAATTCGAATTTTACGGAATAGCAGAAAATAAAAACAACCAAGGAATGCAAAAAATAATTCCTTATAATTTTTCAAAATTATTTATTTCTTTTACGGCAGGTTTTAATTTGTATTTTAAATTATCGGCAGTTTTAAAAAATAAATGGGCAGATTTTAAAATAGGGACAGGACAATTTATTAACTATCGTGCATTGCTGCCTTTAGATAAAAATAGTTTTTGGTTTTATAAAAATGATACGGGTATAAATAGAAACGGCAGTGTGTATAAAGCCTCTTATTTTATCGAGTACGGAATGCCTTTATATCTTAATAATATCAGGTTTGAAGTAAATACGCAAAAAAGACTTTATAAACCATTACCGGAATCTTCAAATTTAGGCGAGCTTCTTTGGGATACGGAAACGGGCTGTATACTTACGTTCAAATTATATGAACATATACACATCGGTCTTGAAACTTATTGGAGTACGGACTATGTATATGTTTATTCGTTAGATAAAATGTTTTTTACGGAAAAAATTTTACATTCTTCCAAACCGCAAGCCTTTTATTTTAAAAGAATATCGGTAAGCCTCACATTCAAAATATAAAATTATCCCGTATATTTATCGAAATAACCTTGTATAAATATAAAAGGAGTTCCTTTATCACCGCTTCCGGAGGTTAAGTCCGAAAGAGAACCTACAAGATCTATCAAGCGTCTGGGGGTTGTACCTTGAGATTCGGGAGAATCCATCTTATATGATGTTTCTTTCTGATGTTTTTCTATATAGGCAGCTATTTCTGTTTGCTTATCTTCATCGGAAAGATTTTTAAAGTCATTATCTGCAAGATATTTTAACTTAATTTCATTCGGTCTTCCTTCAAGCCCTTTTGTATAAGCCGGTGACACAACGGGATCCGCCAGTTCCCATATTTTTCCTATAGGGTCTTTAAATGCTCCGTCACCATAAATCATAACTTCGATTGTTTTTCCGGTTTTTTCTTTTATTATACTTTGGATTCTATCAACAATAGGCTGAGCGTCATTGGGAAAAAGTTTTATACGGTCTTCGCCTGCTTTATTGGAACCTAAAAGTCCGTATTCGGAATTAAACCCACTGCCGTCAACAGGCTTACTCAAAATATCATCAAGACCGAAGACTTTTTTCGCACCGGCTTTCGATAAAAGTTTTTTTGTTCTCTTCCTTGTATGAATATCGCAAGCTAAAACAGATGTTGTATATTCCACTATTTTTTTCGGATCGTTCGATAAGATTATAAAAGATTCTTCATTATACTTTTTCATTATGGAGTTGTAATATTCTATATAATCAATTCCGGTAAATTTATGCGTATGCGAACCGAATTTATCCCTAAATTCTTTTTGAGTAAAAGTATTTGTCCAAGGATTAACTTCCGAATCTTCAAAAACGTCAGGATCAATTATATGGTTTCCTACTTCGTCACAAGGATAGTTCAACATAAGAACCAATTTATTTTTAGACTTTGCAATACCCTCCAAACAAACAGAAAAACGGTTTCTGCTCAAAATAGGAAATACAAGTCCGATGCAGTCATCATTGAATTTGCTTTTAATATCCTTTACAATATTTTCCGTTAAAGCATAGTTCCCTTGAGCTCTTGCAACAATCGATTCTGTTACGGAAAGAATATCTTTGTCTTTTATCGTAAATCCCTCGGATGTACTTGCCGTTAAAAGTGTATCGGCTGCGATTTGAGCTATATCATCACCTTCACTTACAATCGGTGCAATTAACCCCCTTGCAACAGTACCTACAATTTTTTTCATAATAACTCCTAACGGTGAATTATTATACGCCCTTTTTCTTTCATGGTCAATGGGAAGCCTATAAAAAATTTAATTCGGGCTATGCCTAATATTCAACATAGAAGCTTTGCCATAAAATTATGCTTTGCTTGAAAAAACTTGATGAATATGTTATAAGTATTCGCTATATGGCGGCGGTTATAAATCAATTCCTTATTTCGGAAATTAAAACATTTTTAAAAATACATAGAACATGGTTTTTGATAACCGATTTGTTGGAATTTTTAAGTTTATATGATAAAAAATCTTTTCGTAAAAAAGTATCCGACATTTTAATAGGACACGGACTTGCTTATGTAATTCCTGCAGATGAAAACGGATTTGAAATGTGGATAGGACGGGGAGCTTTTTTTTCCGGTAAAATATTTCCGGTGCAAATATCGGATTTGGAAAAGGAAGACGGTATTTTTATTCCGGGTTCCAGATTTTTACCTTTTTTAAAACCGGACAACTATTCTCAAGATATAAAAATATTTTATAGAGGTAAAGAAGTTACAAAAAAAAATGTTTTTTTGCCTTTTGAAAGAATTTCGAATTTCTATTTTTTATATACCGAAAATGATATTTCTCATATTTTATGTGATTCGGATGAAGAAAATAAAGCTATTTTAGCCCGCTTTGATGAAGGTTTTGAACCCAACGCAAACTTTAAATTTAATGTTTGGGATTTTTCCGAAATTTATCTTAATAGAGGGTTTTCGGAACGTTTAACATTTTTTATAAAAATACTAAACTGGGAAAAAGGAGAATTCGAAATTGTAGACGGGATATATCCCGATATTTCAAATACAAAGATAGAATTTTGGTTTGATATTTTTGAAAATGCCGTAAAAAATTCCATGAACATATTGCATATAAATTCTCCTACACAGGAAATATTGGCTTTTGCATATTTTATGTGCGGAGATATTATATTCGATCTTAATGCGGCTCCTATGGAATTATTTTTTGAAAAGAGAAATATTTTTGCCGTTGTACCCTACGGTATAGAAGAAAAATTTTGGATTGTGGGAGAACCTATTCCGATTCCCAGAGAATGGTTTGAATATCCTAATAACTCTTTTAGCAAAAACGAGATGTTTTTTAAAAAAATTAAAATGCCGATTACGGATACCGTAATAAAAGGTCTTATTCTTTCTTTTTTATCGGAAAATTATATACAAAGGTCAGACGAATCTTTAAAAGAAAAATTTTTAAACGAAACTTCCGAAATGTTGATACCCGAATATATATCTAATAGAGAAATAAATTTGGAAAAATGTAAATATATTTTGTCGGAAAATTACGGTTACTATTCGATTACTTACAACCCTTTTACGGATTCTGTTTTTAGAGAAGTTAGATCATCTTTGGTATACCTTTATAAAAAGCTTCTAGTTTTTCTTAACGAATTAAGATCTCAAAATACCGAACCTGCCGATTTTAAAAATCAATCGGCTGTCATCATACATCAAATAATGAGTAAACTGTTGCAATCATTTGAATTTTTATTTACAATGAATGAAGATGAATACGGATATATTGATGTAATGTCTATCTCGCTTGAAAATCTGTCTTATGTCTATACGGACACAAAGGTGGATATAATAAATACTCTTACCGCTTTAAAAAAGAATTCCGGAATAACAGGATAGATATAGAACTTTTTAAAACTTATCGTAATTAGAAGTTCTCACAGTTTTTAAAAGCGTAAACTTTTTAGAAGTATGTTTAACAACCTTGGAGGTTTTTTATGAAAAACGAACTGGAAGCTATTGCTCTTTCAATCAGAAGTCTTTCGATGGACGCAATCGAAAAAGCCAACTCAGGGCATCCGGGACTCCCTTTGGGGGCTGCCGAATTGGGTGCTGCCCTGTATGCTAAAATCTTAAAACACAATCCTAAAAATCCGGATTGGAAAGACAGGGACCGCTTTGTGCTTTCTGCAGGCCACGGTTCAATGCTTTTGTATTCAGCCTTACATATTTCAGGCTACGATGTTTCAATAGAAGATATAAAAAGTTTTAGGCAGCTCGGTTCCAAATGTCCGGGGCATCCCGAATACGGCGGCACTCCCGGTGTTGAAACCACCACAGGGCCCTTGGGTCAAGGAATTTCTACAGCCGTAGGTATGGCTATTGCCGAAAAAATGCTTGCCGCCCGCTTTAACACAGCCGAGCATAAAATAGTAGATCACTATACTTATGCCCTTGTAGGGGAGGGCTGTTTGATGGAGGGCGTTTCCTCCGAAAGCTCCAGTTTGGCAGGCCACTTAAAATTGGGAAAGCTCATCGTTTATTATGATGAAAATAAGATTACAATTGACGGTTCAACCGACTTAACATTTACCGAAAACATCGAAGAAAGGTACAAGGCATACGGCTGGCAGGTATTGCGCGGCTCGATGTACTCCTTTGAAGATATTGAACGCCTGACTCTTGAAGCTAAAAAAGATGAAAGGCCGACTCTTATAATATTAAAGTCCGTTATAGGGCAGGGGGCTCCGACGGTTGCAGGCAAAAACAAGGCACACGGTGCACCCTTAGGAAAAGACGGCATTGCCGAAGCCAAGAAAAATCTTTTACTCGAAGGAAAAGGCGATTTTTATGTTGCAGAAGAAGCTTATGCTTTCTTTAAAAAGAGAAAAGAAGAACTCGCTCTTGCCGAAGCCGAATGGAATAAAACCTTTGAAGTCTGGTCAAAGGCCAATCCCGAAAAAAGAAAAGAATGGGATCTTTCCTTTGCCCAAGGCGGAGCTGATGAAGCCCTTGTAAAATCGGTAAAGCTCCCTGAGTTTAAAAAAGATGAAAGCATTGCAACCCGTGCCGCCTCAAAAAAGGCCTTAAACGAGTTTGCAAAAGTTCTTCCCAATCTTGTCGGAGGTTCTGCCGACTTGGAAGGCCCCAATGCCGTAGGCTTGGACGGAATTTCAGCCTTTTCTCATCAAAATCCTTCGGGAAGATATATTTATTTCGGTATCAGGGAATTTGCAATGGGGACAATCACAAACGGTATTCAGCTTCACGGAGGTTTTAGGGCATTTTGTGCGACCTTCTTGGTCTTTGCCGATTATTTACGGCCGGCTCTCCGCCTTGCTGCCCTGATGAAGCTTCCTTCAATCTATGTTTTTACCCATGATTCAATCTTTGTAGGGGAGGACGGCCCCACCCATCAGCCCATAGAACTTTTAGCCTCATTGCGGGCTATTCCGAATGTGCTTGTTTTACGCCCTGCCGATGCGGAGGAAACAGGGGAGGCGTGGAAGCAGGCTCTCTTACACAAGGACGGCCCTGTCTGCTTAATCTTAAGCCGCCAAAATTTACCTGTCTTGGAAAAGAGCGATCTTTTTTGGAGGGAATCGATTAAAAACGGTGCATACATTGTAAAGGATGTAGAGGCTTCGGCCTCAGGCTGTACGGTAGGCAAGCCGGATAGGACTCCTGATGTAACTGTTTTGGCTACGGGTTCCGAGGTAAGTATGGCAGTAAAGGCTGCAAGCCTTGTAAAGGATAAAAAGGTCAGAGTTGTTTCCGTTATGTCTAAAGAAAGGTTTGAAAACTCGCCTAAGGATTTTAAACATGGAGTTTTGGGCGGATGTAAAAAACATATCCGTGTTGTTACCGCCGAGGCGGGAGTCGCCCAAGGCTGGGAAGGCTGGACAGGCTGCAAGTGCGATAATTTTTCGATTGAGCGCTTCGGCACCTCAGCCCCCGGAGCCAAGGTCGCAGAACACCTAGGCTTTACGTCAGAAAACTTGGCAAAGCTGATCGAGAAGTAGATAATATATTATTGAACCTCATTCGGGCATTGATGGCTGATGCCCGAATAAAGCTAATTTTTTATTATAATTACAGTAAGAAGTGAAGGTTGGGAGGTTATATATGAGTACTTATTTATTTTCAAAACCAAAAGTAATAGACGGTATAGCATCCGTGATTGATTTATTCGGCGTCTATACTATGTATAACGAATCTCCTACAGGGCAAGAAGCCGATAGAAGAGCATTTACGGCAGATATTCAGGCTATGCAAAAAGACGGTATGATTGCCTTTCAAGCGGTAAAAAAAGAATGTCGAAAAAGAAAAACCCGATAAGTCGAAGGGACGTAACACAAGTTGCACAAACTCAAGAGTTGATTTTTCTGTCTCGTTCTTCCCCTTTACCTCCCCCTAAAGAGCTTATGGAATATGAGGAAATAATGCCCGGAATAACGCAGAAATTTATGACGGCATTTGAGAAACAGCAAGACCATAGAATGGAGCTTGAAAAAACGGTAATAAATGCTGATGTAAGCCGAATGAAGCTGGGACAAATATTTGCTTCTATTTTAGGATTTACGGCAATATTGGGCGGATTATTCCTTCTTGTAAAAGGTTTAAGTATTGCAGGTTTTTCCGTCCTTGTAGGAACTACGGCAACTTTAGTTGGTGCTTTTCTTTATGGAAAGGCAGAAAATAGAAAAGAACGAGAAAACAAAGCCAGAGAAAATCCTGTGATTGAATAAAAAAACAGCAGACTTTATTGTATCCCCTCATTCCTAATTATCAAGAAAGATACGAATATTTGAATTTTTTCTTTAAGCGGGTATAAAAAGTAAAGAGAGAAACAAGGGTGCCATAGGGAAGATGATAAATGGGGTCGCCAAAGAGATTTTTATAAGCCCCTGCCATCCCCTGTAAGACAAAATACCTCAGAGCGGAATATACAATGATAAGCTGCAGCAATAATCAACAACCCCGACGCAAGCGTCGGGGTATGTTGTTCTCATAAGGTGGTTGCAGTCGGCTTTAATACCCTTTGTTACGACGCAAGCGTCGGGGTATTAAACCCTCCACACGAATAAATGTTTTATTAACTCTTAAAATAATCATATAACTTGAAAAAATATATAAAAGACGATAAAATCGACAAATATGGTAAAAATAA
>CAUTTN010000036.1:0-13701 GCA_963541225.1 uncultured Treponema sp. | reverse complement strand
CTATTTTGCTTTGCCAAAGATCAGAATAAAATACTAATGGGCATCTCTAAAAACTTGGTTAGATTTTTAGAGATGCCCGACGAGTTTCAATTTAAGTTTTATATTATAATGACTTAAATTGAAACATCGCAAATTAAATCTAAAAAAACCTCTAAAAACTGAAGTTTTTAGAGGTTTTCTAATGTTAAATTTAAAAGATTAACAGGAAAAATAAGCTATAAACGCTCGATTTTAACGCCTACATTTTGAAGTCTTTCGACGAGGTGTTCGTATCCTCTTTCTATTTGGTATACGTTCCGTATAATACTTTCGCCTCTTGCACAACATGCGGCAAGTACCATAGCCATTCCGGCTCTTACATCGGGAGAAACGAGCTCGCTTCCGTGTAGAGCGCTGGGACCTGAAATTACGGCTCTGTGCGGATCACATAAGGTAATTTTAGCACCCATTCCTATTAGTTTATCCACAAAAAACATTCTTGATTCAAACATTTTTTCATGAATTAAGACGGTTCCTTCTACTTGTGTTGCAATAACAACCATTATGCTGGTAAGATCGGGAGGAAAGCCGGGCCAGGGGGCATCATCGATTTTAGGAATCATTCCTCCAAGGTCGCAATTTACCTGCATTTTTTGCTGATCCGGAACCGTTAAAGTCGTCCCTTCAAGTTTCCAGCCGATACCGAGTTTGCCGAATGCTATTTTTAAAGGTCTGATATCCTTAGGCTCGATATCCGTTATTTGAAGCTGACCTCTGGTAACTGCTGCAAGTCCTACAAATGAGCCTATTTCCATATAATCCGGACATACTTTAAATTCCGTACCGCCTAACTTTTCTACACCTTCTATTGTTATTATATTTGAACCGGCTCCTGATATTTTTGCTCCCATTTTATTGAGCATTTTACATAAGTCCTGTACATGAGGTTCACAAGCAGCATTTGTAATAACTGTAGAACCTTCTGCAAGTACTGCCGCCATTATAGCATTTTCGGTTGCAGTAACAGAGGCTTCATCCAAAAAAATATCGGCACCTTTTAATTTATGCGATATAAAAGAGAAATGTTGTTCCATTTCTACCCTTGCACCAAGTTCGGTAAGAGCTAAAAAATGGGTATCCAATCTGCGGCGACCTATAACATCGCCTCCGGGAGGAGGTAAAACGGCTTTTCCCGTTCTGGCAAGAAGAGGACCTGCAAATAAAATTGAAGCCCGTATTTTTGATGCCATATCCTGGGGTATTTCGCTCGTTTTTATTTTTTTCATAGTAAGTTTGAAGACATTGTTTTCGATTTTTTCGGTTTTTCCGCCTAATGCTTCAAAAACTTGTAACATAACAAAAACATCTTCAATCTCCGGTATGTTTTTAAGAATAATGGGTTCTTCCGAAAGAATTGCTGCGGCAATACAAGGTAGTGCAGAATTTTTATTGCCGCTTGCTTTGATTGTCCCCTTTACCGGAAAGCCGCCTTGAATTTTATATTCGCTCATAAATTTTCCTATTTTATTCAACCGTAATTACCGAAGCTTTCCGCCCGTCAGCCGTATAAACATAATTTTTGTTGGTTATGTCGGCAAGCTGGGTACTCCCTTTAAAATAGGCATAAAACCATGTTCCCTTAGGCAAATTTAAATTTAACTCATATCTTCCGGGAGATATTTCATTAAGTTCATACATAAAAGGATCCCAATTATTAAAATTTCCTGCAAGCTTTATTATTTTTTTTGCTTCGCCTATGTATGTAAATTTAACGGTATTTTCGTCTTCTATGGTAGTTTTATATTCTTTTTTAAACGGAACATTTAAGAGAGAAACCGACATACCGTTTAAACTATCAAATACATAATCCGGATTAAGAGGGTCTATAGACCAAAGCCCGTCTATTACAACTCTATATTTTATTCGATTCATTTTTTCCGGAATTGTCATAATATAAAATAATATAGGCTCCGTTTTTTCTCCTTTAAATTCTTCTCTTATTATTTTTTTAAAAGAATGGATATAACGATAATTTTCGTGATCAAAGGCAATTCCCACATGGCGTGCAGATTTTGCGGTAAAAATGATATAATTATCCTTAACTACAGGTTGTGCAGCCGTAGAAATTTCTTCTACAAGTTTACCGTAAACATGTTCTTCAATAACTTCTTCGCTAAATGTCGTATAAAATACAAATATAAAAAATAGAAAAAAAACTGCTTTTTTCATTACTCAAGTCCTTTATTTAATTTTCGGAAAGTAAAAAAAAAACTTAAGTAATTATTTTTAAAAAAGCCTTTACTTTTTTATCTTCTTACAATTTATAAAATGAAAAAAAAGTTAAATGCTACTTGACGTAAGTTCTTTTTTGTATTTTAATCTTATTTAGGATTTTTGGTATTAAATAAAATACAAATACTTAAGTTCAGGATTTTAAGGATTTTTTTTGGAAGATACTTATACTATTATACTAAAAGATAAACAAATACTCTCATCATTATGCGGTGCCAACGATAAAAATTTGCTTTATTTGGAAAAATATTTAGGGGTTCCCGTTTTGTGCAAGGGGAATGAGCTAAGTGTTGTAACCTCCGACAATGAAATTTGCAGAAAATTTCAGCACATAATCGATAAAGCGGTAAATTCTTCGGAAATTAAAGGCGAATCGTCTTCGGAATATCTGGAATCTCTTATTGCAACAATGAATACTGCCGAAGATGATGATTTTTCATTAGGCTGTATTCATATTCCGCGGGGAATACGTTCCGTATACCCTAAAAATGAAAGACAGCTGGAGCTTATTAAGTCTATCCGTAAAAACGATATAACTTTCGGTTTGGGGGCGGCAGGTACGGGAAAAACATATTTGTCGGTTGCATCGGCTTTACAAATGCTTTTATCCCGTCAAGTAAAGAAAATTGTTCTGACTCGTCCTGTAGTCGAAGCAGGGGAAAGTCTAGGTTTCCTTCCGGGAGACCTTATACAAAAAATAACTCCTTACCTAAGACCTCTTTATGACAGCATAGAATACCTTCTTCCTTTTGAACTTATAAAGCAACTGGAAGATACAAAAATGATTGAAGTAGCACCTTTGGCATATATGCGGGGCAGAACTCTTCATAATGCTGCGGTAATACTTGATGAAGCACAAAATACAACAAAGGAGCAGATGAAAATGTTTTTAACGAGGATGGGAAGCGGTTCAAAACTTATAGTAACCGGCGATCCCGGACAGTCGGATATTTCGGGTTCGAAGAATTCGGGGCTCAGCCATGCCGTTTCTATCTTAAAGAATATAAACGGTATAGGAATAGTAGAATTTTATGCATCCGATGTCGTTCGGCATTCTCTCGTTCAAAAAATAATTACGGCTTATGATAAAGAATAAAAAAGAAAACAAAATTTTAATTAAATTTTCTCGGCTAATTGCAAAAATCAAACGTAATAAGGGTATCAGTATAGCCATAACAATAAGCTATATTGTTTTATCGGGGCTTATTTATTTAAGCTATTTTGAAAATACGGGATTTTCAAGTCTTGATATTTCCGATTTTGAAATAGGAATGGTCGCAGACAGGGATATAACTTCCAATAGAAGTATTGAATACATCGACGAAAAAGCAACCGAAATAAGAAAAACGGCAGCAAAGCATTCCGTTACGGCAGTTTTTGAAAAAGACTTAGAAATAGGCAAAAAAAACTTAAAAGTTTACGCAGAATTTATAAATTTTATAAAAAAAATAAAAGCAAATACAAAAAAAATTAGCGAATTTAAATTTATTGTATTGGGAAATTATCCGACATTATTTGATGAAAAAGATTTGGAGTTACTTTATAATTCCGGTTTACTTGAAGAAAGTTTTGAAATTACAAGTAATATTTTAAAAAAAATGTATGATGAAGGCATCACGGAAATGCCTGTTTTAGCTCTGGAAAATTTAAATGATTCTACAATAACCATCGTAATACGCCGTAACGAAATGCAGTCTTACGACACCGTACCTATTGATAGTATTATTAAGTTTGAAAATATAAGCGGTTATATAAAAGAAACTTTAAAAACTATAAAAAAATCCGATATGGAAAAACAAGTTTTACTACTGGCAATTCCGTTTATTAAACCAAATGTTTTATATAATGTGTCCGAAACAGAAAAAAAACTCAATGAGGCTTTAAGTCTTGTAAAACCCGTAACCGTTACGATAAATAAAAATCAGAAAATATTAAAAAGAGGATTTATTATAAACGAAGAAACCTATAATCAACTTAAAATTTACTCAAAAGAAGGTAATTACATAGATTTCAGACATTTTTTTGGAGCTTTAGTATTTTTATTCATAAGCATAATAGTAAGTCTTTTTCTGCTTTCCGGAACTATTTTGGATAAAACTTTAGGTTTTAATTTTAATCTTCTTATTTTAATTTCATTTGATTTTGTATACGTATTTATTTTATTTATGTCGAAGTTAAATATTTTTGTAATGCCGTTCAATATGCTTCCGATACTGCCCGTTGCATTTTTTGCAATGCTTATATCCGCACTTATTTCGCAAAAAGTTGCAGTTTGTGTAATTTTTATACTTTCGCTTGCAGTTTTCGGGGCAGCAGACTACAAAATTCTTCCGGCTTTTTTTTCGATACTCTCGGCTTTGGCAGGAACAGCTCTTATTAATATAACCGGCAGAAGAATGGATTTAGTAAAAACAGCAGGGCTTTTGACTATAGCTCAGCCTCTAATTGCCTTATCTTTTATGATAATTTTTAATGATACGGCAATTTCTACGGTGGTTATTTTCGGTACGGCTTTTAACGGTTTTATAAGCGGAATTTTTGTTTTGGGCTTTTTGCCTATTTTGGAAACACTTCTTAATACACCTACAAGTTTTAGACTGATGGAACTTTCGGATCTAAATTCTCCTATAATGAAAAAAATGCTTCTAACCGTTTCCGGAACTTATAATCATTCCATGATGGTTGCAACACTTGCAGAAACTGCATGTAGGGAAATAGGTGCAAATCCTCTTTTGGCAAGGGTAGGGGCATATTATCATGATATAGGTAAAATGGAACAAGGCGAATATTTTGTAGAAAATCAAACAAGTTATAATAAACATTTGGACTTAAACCCGCGTCTTTCCGCTACCGTAATAAGAAGTCATGTAAAATTAGGAGTAGAAAAGGCAAGACAATTAAGACTTCCGCAACAAGTAATAGATATAATATCGGAACACCACGGAAACGGTCTTATTTATTATTTTTATGCAAAAGCTAAAGAACAAAATCCCGATACTGATCCGGAAGATTTTTCATACCCCGGAACTCCGCCTCGTTCAAAAGAATCGGCAGTAGTAATGTTGTCCGATGTAGTGGAAGCAGCTTGCCGGACTCTTGAAAAACCGTCGGTTCCGCGTCTTGAAAAATTTATAAGCGAACTTATCTCAAAAAAAATAGAAGCGGGTCAACTGGATAATTCCGATTTGACTTTTAAAGAAATAAACATAATCAAAAATTCATTTGTCAAAATATTAGCCGGTTATTATCACTCACGAATTGAATATCCAAATCAAAATAATTTTGACGATAATGATGATAACGATAAAAAACAAGTGCAAAAAACAAATGAATCGAATTCTCAAGGAAATATAAAAGGAAACACTAATGGATAATGTAATAAGTATATCGTTTAATGATGAACCTCCGGGGTGTATACCCATTACAGAAGTCAACGAATTCATTTTAAGCGTTTTAAATAATTTGGAATGTAAAAATTGGGATATTTCTATATTATTTTGTAATGATGATTTTATAAGAGAATTAAACAAACAATACAGGAAGATAGATTTGCCTACGGATGTTCTATCCTTTGAACAAGCAGAAACTTATATTGCAGAAAACGGTACGGAAAGATTTAATGCAGGCGATATTGTAATCAGCATAGACAGCCTCAAATTTAACTCAAACGAATTTCAAGTAAGTCTAAATGAAGAATTGAAAAGACTTTTAATTCATGGTATTTTGCATTTAAAAGGAATGGATCATGCCGATAATTCTCCTGAACAGGAAATGCTTCAATTTCAAGAAAAACTGCTTCAACAATATACAGCAACAATTATATATCGGGAATAGAAAATGGGGATATTTGATAAATTAAAAAAGCGTAATGTTACGCAAATACTAAAAGAAAATTTAAACGAAGAAAAACGTGATATGATACTCGGTATTGTAGACTTATCGAATACAGCCGTAAAAGAAGTTATGATACCAAGAATTGATGTTGATTTTTTATCGTTGGATACTCCGAGTGCTGAAATTTTGGAAAAAATTTCGGAAAGCGGTCATTCAAGATTTCCGGTTTATGACGAATCTATTGACAATGTAATCGGAATTCTCTATGTAAAAGACATAGTAAAATTATTGCCTAAAAAAGAAGAAATAAAACTGGAGAAAGTCGTTAGAAAACCTTTTTTTGTTCCGGAGTCAAAAAGAATCGATAGCCTTCTTAGAGAGTTTAAACGCAGGCATATTCATATAGCTGTTGCCGTAGATGAATACGGCGGAGTTTCCGGCATTGTATGTATGGAAGACATAATTGAAGAGATTGTCGGTGATATTCAAGACGAATTCGACAATGAAGGCGAGGATATAACCGAATTAAACTCCGGAGTATGGCTTTGCGATGCCCGCATTGATTTAGACGATTTAGCCGAAAAAATAGAAGCCGAGCTGCCTGTAGATGAATTTGAAACTTTAGGAGGTTTTGTTTTTGATTTGTTCGGAAAAATTCCTGTAAAATATGAAAAAGCTGTATGGAATAATTATGATTTTATAATTCAGGATATGGAAGGTCATAAAGTAAAAACCATAAAAATTGTCTTAAATCAAAAAGAACATGAGGTAAACGAATAAAGGTTGAAAGTAAAAGTTTGAAGACCGAAATCGGTGTATAATGTTTTCAAAAAGCAGATAATTTAATACAAAAAATATACCGGTGTTTTAAACTTTATAAAAAATTATATAAATGAAAATAATATATTTCTTCCTATAATGTATGTTCTGTCTACTTGTTATGCTTTCAATTTTTAAAAAGTTTGCTTTACATAAATATGCTTCAATCTATAAAAATATAATTTTTCTTTATTTAAAATCATCGCATCCATTGTTTTTTGTGATTGACATAATTAAATCCAGCAACTTAATATTATGCTTTATTTGTTTATACCTAAACGGTAATAAACACACACATTCTTTTTTAGGATTTTTTTGTTTTTTTTGATCTCTAATTCTTTTATATGCAGGATTTTTACGATAAAGGCTGAACAGTTTTTCAAACATAAAACCTCCTTTAAACACAAACCACTTATTCTTATAATCGGGAGGTTTATTTTTTATTATAAATGCTAAAAGTTGTATTAAATCAACTGAAATTTTATGTTAATCCGTTAAAGATATATTAACATTTAACTTTTTTATATCGTTTATAAATTCCGGATATGAAATATCAAAACAATCCGCATTAAGTATTTTAAAGACTTCAGAATCTTTAAAGGATATTCCTGCGGACAAAGCTGCAAGCATTAAACCTATCCGGTGATCTCTATTACTATCCGTTACGGCAGTATGTAAATTTTGTCCGCCTGTACCGTTTATAATTAAAAAATCTTTACCTTCATTAATATCGGCTCCGATTTTTTTTAATTCCGAACAGATTACGGAAATTCTATCACACTCTTTATACCGGCATATTTCTATATTTTTTAAAATAGTTTTACCGGATATAAAACATGATATTGCAGATAATGCCGGAACCGTATCGGGAATGTCCGAACAGTCAAAAATACCTTCTTTAAGATTTTTAAGTGAAGCTTTAATGTGTATTTTTTTTTCTTCCGGATTACAATAAATTGTGGCTCCCATTTTTTTTAAAATGGAAATAATTTTTTTATCTCCCTGAACATCATTTATATCGAGATTTGTAAGTTCTAAATCTTTATTACTTACAACGGCAGCAGTAATAGGAAATGCTGCACTTGACCAATCGGCAGGTATTAGTTTTTTTATCGGTTTTATATTTTGTCCGCCGTATATTTTAAAATTCGTAAAATCGGCATTTACGGTATGTTTTATACCGCAAGTATTAAGCCATTCGGCAGTCATGCACAAATAAGGTAACTCCCCTGCCCTGCTTAAATTTATTTCTATACTCTTATCGAAAAAAACGCTTGCAAGCAAAAGTCCCGTAATAGGCTGTGAAAAAATTCCGCTTAAATAAATTTTTTTTTTATGATTTTCTCTTTTACTTCCGTAAACTTTTATGGGTGCCGTTTCGGAATTTGAAAGAAATTCATATTGAATGTTCAGCTGATCGTAAATTTCCAGCAAAGGAGCTATAGGTCTTGTACATATAGAAGAATCGCCTGTCAAAATAAAGTCGATAGGCAATATAGAAAGAGCCGAACCTAAAAAATAAAAAACAGATCCCGAATTTCCGCAATCGATTATCAAATCGTCTTTTTTGCTTAAATAATTTAAAATTCCATGTTTAGGGGGAATTATTTTAACGGAATTTAGATTTTCATCATTTTTATAAAAACAAACTTCTGCACCTAGTTTGTTTATTACCGAAAATGCGGTTTTAGTATCTCCGCTTAAAAGAATATTTTCTAGTTGTGAGGGGGCATTTGCAAAAGCGGCAAGTAAAACGGCTCTTATAGAATGGCTTTTGGAAGGCGGTACTTGTATTACCGCTTTTTTATATTGCGAATTTGAGCTGGATTTTTTTATTTCGGCAATCATAATTTATTCTTTAAATTTTGTTTTAAAGTTTCCGGTATTTGTTTATTTTGACAGTCTTTGAGTTGTTTTATAATTTCTGCTGCCTTATCTTTACGGTTTGTATTTAGATAAAGATTTGCCAAATCGAATAAGACATCATCGGATTGCCCGAATTCTTCTAAGGTCTTTTTTAGAGTTACTTCGGCACGGATATAATCTCCTTTTTGCATTGAAACAGAAGCAATAAGTCTATAAATCCGCTCGGAAGGTTCAATATCCAAAGCCTTAACCAAAAGATCATCTGCCTCGTTTAAAAGTCCTATTTGAAGAGAGTTTTCTGCCTTATCGGTCAAAATACCCGTATCTGAGGGTTTTAATTTTAAAGCTTTTTGATACCAAGTGTCGGCATCTTCATATCTGCCGTCAAAAAATAAAGCATTTGCAAAAATATGGAAGGCTTCTGCCCTATTCCTTTCTGCTGCCAAATCGGCTGTTCCTTTTTCGATTTCAAAAAGATTTTGACATTCGCCAAGCCTTCCCTGAAGTCTCATAATTTCAACATAATTTTCTAAGATTACAATTTCGTCCGGAAGAAGTTTCCTTGCTTTTTCTATTTCGGTTTGAGCAAGCTGTAAATCATTATTATCCATTGCACAAAGCCCTTTTAGATTATGAACCCAGCCGTTTTCAGGCTCAAGTTCTTCAGCTGCCGCAAGAGGTTTAGAACAATCTTCTCCGTTAAGATAAAGAGTTTCTGCAAGACGGAATTGATAAAGACCATAATCGGGATTTAAGGTACAGGCTTTTTTAAATGCTTTAACGGCTTCTTTTTCGTCTTCAACAAGAAGTCCGTACAGATACCAAATTGTAGAATCTTTTGTTTTTGCTTTGCATAATTTTTTAAAATTGTATAAAGCTTCATCCGTATTTTCCAGTGCATAATGAAATTTACCGCTTATTGTCCATGTTCTTTCATCATCCGGTAAAATGCGTTCGAGTATATTAACCGTATCGGCCATATCTTTATATTCTTCTGAAGCCAAAAAAAGATTTGCAGCCTGAATATAAGCATCGCAGGCTTTTTCGGTATCGCCGGCTTTGATTAGTTCATTACCTTCATTATATTTTAATAAACCGTTTTTAGGTTCAAGTTTAAAGGCTTGGGCATACATCTTTGCAGCTTCCGCATTTTTTTCTTCGGCACTTAAAAGATGAGCTTTAAGACTGCACAGTAACACCGAACTTTTTATTTTTTCTGTAGAAAGTTTTTTTAAAGTTTCTTTTAATTTTTTTATATCGTGCAAATGATAATAAAGAGCCGCCAGTTCCGAAATAACTTCCGTATTTTCATTATCAAGCTCATAGGCTTTTCTAAATTCTATTTCGGCTTCCTCTGTAAGCCTTTGAGCAAAATAAATTCTTCCTGCAAGGATATGTTCTTGAAGTTGGGGCTCCCGTAACTTCCATGCCTGTTTTAATTGATAGATTGCCGATACATATTGACCCATAGCATAATAAGTACTTGCAAGATTTATATAAGCATCGGGCATAATTGCTTTAGGGGTATTTGCAACGGAATCGATTGTTTCTACTTCAATCGGAAAAGATGTTATTTTAAATTCCGTAAGATAAAATTTTGCGGAAGAATAATCTTCCCAGTTTTGTGCGGCAAAGCCTATTTTTCCGGCAGCTTGAACTATGTCGGAATCGAATTTACCTAACCATGAGTTATTTACAATAACGGTTATCGAAGTTCCGGCACAAATTAATTTTATTTTACATTCGTTTCCGTCAATACTTTCCAAAGGTTTTGTCCAACCCAATACGGGAATCGGTGTACTGTTTACAACTGCATCAAGGCGTATCCATTTTTTATCCGAAACAAGCAACACATAAAAAGCTTTATCGCTTATATGTCTGAATATAAAGCCGCATGCACAACTTCCTGCATTGCTTTCTTTTTTTTGTATAGAAAATTCCGGAAGAATTATCGAAGCTTCAAGAACAAAATCTTTATAACGGAAAAAAGGATTTATAGTCCATGCGAATAAATGTTTTCGTTTAAGGTCTAAAGAAAAAACATCTTTGGAATTATATTTTTCAAAAAAAGCCTCATATCCGTCGCCTTTTTCTTCTGCAAAACGGGATTCTTCAGGCATTGAAAAATCGGCTTTCCAAGTTTCTTCTTTTATTTCTTCTAAATCGATAGATAATGTTTTAGGTGTCGTTTTCTTTTTTAAATAGTTTTTTAAATAATCAATGTATAATTTTATCCGTCCCATAAACTATAGATTACAAAAAAATTACCGTTTAGTCTATAGATTAACAAAAGGATCATAAGTTCGTAATATTTTCACGATAATTTTTTTTTGGAAATTTATTCGTGCGGAGGGTTTAATACCCCGACGCTTGCGTCGTAACGAAGGGTATTAAAGCCGACTGCAACCACCTTATGAGAACAACATACCCCGACGCTCGCGTCGGGGTTGTTGATTGTTCAGTCATTCAAATAGAAAAAAAACAAAAACTATGTTAAGATGATTTATAAAGGATTTTTATGGCGAAGAGAAAAACAAGCGACATTTTTTTGGATATGCTGATAAGTCAAAACGGAAAAGCCTTGTCGGGCGAAGAAGTAGCAGCCCGTTTGGGTATTTCGCGAGTTTCGGTTTGGAAAGCCGCACAAAAATTAAGAGCCGAGGGCTACGGAATTGACGGCGGGCAAAATAAGGGCTATGTCTTGAACCCCTCGTCGGACATTTTAAATGCCTCCGTGATAGAAAAAAACTTATCTGTTTTTTCTAAAAGCCTTTGCGGCAGTAAGATTGAAGTTTTTAAAACGATAGATTCCACAAACACCGAGGCAAAAAGACGGCTGACTTCTTTTCAGGATTCCAAGGCTCTGCACGGAACCGTCCTTTTTGCCGAACATCAAACACAGGGGCACGGCAGGTTTTCGCGCAGCTTTTATTCGCCTAAAGAAGCCGGTTTATATTTCAGTTTGATTTTTTGCCCGCTCCTTCCGCAGCAAAAAGAAGACTGCAAAAACATCCCGCCGGACTATTCTCTTTACACCGCAATTTCTGCGGCAGTTATTTGCCGATGCTTAAAAAAAGCCGGGTTTGAACCGCAGATAAAATGGGTGAATGATATTTACTTAAACGGAAAAAAGATTTGCGGCATTTTGAGCGAGGGAATTATCGACATGGAAACTTCTTCCGTTCAAGCAGTGATTATAGGGATAGGTATAAACGTAAAAGGTTCAGCCTTTCCCGAAGATCTTAAAAACAAAGCCGGCTCTCTTTTTGAAAAAGTTCCACCGCATTTCAGCCGCAACTTTTTGGCTGCCTCAGTCTTATCCTGTCTGATAGAAGCCCTTTACGGTTTTTATCCGCAAACCGAACTTATGGAAGAATACCGAAGCCTCTCCATGCTTGACGGAAAGAGGGTCAGAGTTTTGCCGTTCCACGGCAAAACTTACGAAGCGGAAGTTCTAGGCATAAACGGTTCGGGACATTTGATTATAAAAACCGAAGAGGAAGAAAAAAAAGAATTGATTTCAGGCGAGGTTAGTTTGGAGCTTGAATAAAAAGTTGGCTTAACCGGTAATGAGTAATGGTTAACGGGTAATTAAGTTATCGGCTACCGATTACCCACTACACATTACCCGTTGATTTACACTTTAAATTTGCTTACTTCTTTTACAAGGTTCTCTATGCTGTGCTTGTTCTTTTGACTTATTGCGTCTACTTCCTGTACGGCATTGCTAATCTGCACGGCACCCGAAGCCATCTCGTTCATACTGTCGGTAATAACGCGTGTAAGTTCGTCCAGTTTTTGCATTTCCTGTGCGACGTTTTCGCCGCCGCGAAGCATCTCGGCAGAACCGTCGTTTACCTGATTGGTTACGGTGTTAATATCGCGGATAGCAGTAAGTACTTCGCGACTGCCGTTTTCCTGCTCACGCATAGCGTCCATAAGGTTTTGGCTCATTGTTTTGACTTGTTCCGAAAGGGCGAAAATAGCATTGAACTTTTCTTCTGCGGTTTTTGCGGAAGCGGAAAGAGTTTCTATCTCGCCTGAAAGCACTTTAAGCGTTTCGGTGATTGTCTTGCCTTGCGTACCGGCTTCTTCTGCGAGCTTACGGATTTCGTCGGCGACGACCGCAAAACCCTTACCTGCTTCGCCTGCATGGGCGGCTTCTATGGCAGCGTTCATTGCCAATAGGTTTGTCTGGCTTGCAATGTGCTGGATAACATTACTGGCTTCTAAAAGTCCGCCCGATTCTTCGGCTACTTTTTGAGTAATTCCGCCTGCCGATAAAATAGTATCTTTGCCTTCTGCTGTAGCGGTTGCCAATGTTTTAACTACATCATTTGTTTTGTCGAGGGTTTGGGTAATAGAGGCAATGTTCGATACCATTTGTTCAATGGCTGAAGAAGACTCGGCAACGGAAGCCGATTGATTTTCTATACTGTCGTTAAGCTGTTTTATGGTGCGGATAATTTCTTCCACCGTACCGGCAGTTTCGGTAACGCCTGCGGCTTGGGTAAGAGCCTGTTGTTTTACCCCGTCAATATTGGTTCTTATTTGATGGACTGCACTTGCGGTTTCGGTCATATTGGACGCAAGTTCATTGCCGATATTTGTCATGTCGATAGTATTTTTGCCGACGATTTTAATAGACGACCCTATTTTTTCTATCGTCCGATTAAAGTATTTCGATAAATCTGTTATTTCGTCATTTCCTACGAGCGGAAGTCGGGCTGTCAAATCTCCTTCACCTTGGGCTATGTTTTTTAGGGCTCCGACTACAACATTGATGGGTTTTATCATTGCACTAGCTACAAAAAAGGTAACAATAAGCGAAAATATAAGAATGATGCCTCCGATTATTCTCATCTTTAATTGTAAACTGCTAACTGCTCCCATAAACTCTGCAACCGGAGC
>CAUTTN010000035.1:0-13712 GCA_963541225.1 uncultured Treponema sp. | reverse complement strand
GCATAAAACCCGACTTTAACGGATTTTTTTACATGATAAATGTCATATAAAATATGATTTTTATCACTTTTAATACTTGAACAAAAAGTTTATAATTCTTCTATAAATTCATCAAAAGATTATGGAGGGCAAAATGAAAAGAAAAATACTTTTTACCGTGATTTTAATAGCCGGAGTATACGGCTTTTCTCAAAAAATATATGACGATTTTTATAAATTTAAGGCAGAATTATACAATACCGAAATAGAGACTATACAAAATTCTTTGGAAAACTACAAGAACAAAATCGCAGCAGGTTCCTTAACTCCCGAAGAACAAATAACCCTGAAAAATTTTATAACTTTAGAAGAAATAAACGTTTTAAGCCGCAACAAAGATTCAGCCGACAAAAAAAAGATTTACATAATGCTTAAAAGCCAAAATGACGAAAGTATTGCTTTTATGGAAGGCAAAAAAAAATCCGATTTAGGAAAATGGTTCTTATTGAGCTTAGGCGATATAAAATCCAGATTTCTCCAATTCTTATCGGAAAAAAAATTGTTTACAGAAGCGCATGAAACTCAGCAGTTTTACCTAAATGCTATAAAAAAAGACAAAAAATTTTCTCCCGCTCATTTATCCTACGGGCTTTGGCTGTTTTTTGCTCCGCCGATCGTAGGAGGCGGCTACGAAAATGCTTTAAAAGAATTTTCCAAGGCTGTTTCTTCAGCAAAAAATAATTACGAAAAATACCAAACTCTTATATACCGCTCGCAAGTCTATTTTGCACTTGACAATATAAAAGCTTCAGAAGCCGATCTAAAAAATGCAAAAAAACTTATCCCGAATGAGATTTTTACAGACCAAATCAAGGAACTAAATAAAAATGATAAAATTTTCTTTGAACAATAAATTTTTTTACAGGTATATTCTTTTTTTTATAATAATATTTTTAAGTTACCGGAGTAACATTTTTGCACAAAACACTGACAGTCTTCCTGCAAACCCTGCATATAAAATATTTTCTCTTGAAGAATGTAAAAATATTTTTACTGCCTATTATAGAACAGGAAAAATTAGCAAAGATAATATCGATATTTTTATCTTTGGAATTAAATCGCTTACACAATCTATCGATGAAATTATCTTGCAAAGCAAAAATGAAAGAGATATAAAAAAACAAAACGAACTTTTGATTTTATATTTAGAACATGCAGAAATTATAGCAATTATTTATAATTACGGATTAATAAATAATTACAACAGAACAATAAAAAAAATAGATAAAGATGTAAAAAGATTTTTAAAATTATCAAGTTTAGATCCAATCGTTTATTTAAAAGCCGCCGATTATTTATATACTAAATTATTATTGCCTGAAGGAAACAAACTCAATATAATTTTAACTCTTCCCATTCTGTACAGAAAAACACTTCTATTTGATAATACAAATGCGGAAGCTCTTGTAAAACTATCATGTTGGTATATCTTTGCGGCAAATGAAACAACTTCCAATTACAATAGTCAAATAAATTCAACTGAAGAATTTATTGAAGATTTAAATGAAATCGATAAATTTAATGCTTATATTTGGTATTCGATTTATTATATGAAAATTTACAATACAAAAAAAAGTATTGAGTATTTGCATAAAGCAGAACAAATTTTCCCTGACCATATTTTTGTACATATACTGTATTCAAACTATAAAAAAGGAATATTAAGTTTATGATGAATACGGAACTTGCAATCAAAAATTTAGTTAAGACTTATTGTATTAACACAAAAAAAATAGAAGTTATTAAAAATATTTCTTTTAATGCGGAAGCCGGAGATATGATCTGGATTTACGGAAATTCGGGAGCAGGAAAATCTACCTTTTTAAATTTAATAACGGGAATAGATATACCCGACTCCGGAGAAATAAAATGGAATGATAAAATTATAAATAATATGAATAGTAACGAAAGAGCCGATTTCCGTCTTAAAAATTGCGGACTTATTTTTCAATTTTTTGAACTTATAAAAGCACAAAATATTTTTGAAAATGCTGCCATGCCTTTAAAAATACAAAAAAAATCTAAAAAAGAAATAAAAGGTATCCTATTACCTCTTTTTGAATATTTTGATTTAAGCAACTTAATTTATAAAAAGCCCAATGAACTTTCAGGCGGAGAAAAACAAAGAGTTTCAATTGTAAGAGCTCTTTCATGTAATCCCAAATATATAATTGCCGATGAAATAACTTCATCGCTTGATTCCGATAGGTCAAACCAAGTTTATGAATATATGCGTAAATATCTAAAAGAAAAAAAAGGTGTAGGAATCTTTGTTTCTCATGATCCCATTATAAAAAAATATGCCGATAAAATTTATAAAATGACTTCAGGCTATTTGTCTGAATCTAAAAATGAAATTATTCAAAACTAAATCAATTTGGAGGAAATATGTTTTTATTAAAGAGTGCATGGGATAATTTAAAATTTCATAAAAAACGCAGCATACTTTCCATCTTGCTTATAGCAATCGCATCCGGTGCTATATTATTATACAGAGGATTTGTTGAATACTCCGAACAAGGAATGGCAATAGGTTTTATAACCGATTCGGGGCATATTCAAGTTGCCGTTAAAGATTTTTGGGATAAAAAAGATAATAAAGATTTAATTTTAACTTCAGAAAATTTAACCGACCTGAAAAAAATATTTGATAAAATACCTCAAATATCAAATTTCGATTTTGTTCTTAACTTTCAGGGAATAATCGGAACCGAAAATTCTTCATCTATATTTTGGGGTGCAGGATATGATGAGCCTCATTCTTTCGGCGTGACTGAAGGCTTTCCTATTTTTGATGGAGACAATGCAATTATAGTCGGAAACATTCTTTTTAAAAAACTTAATTTAGATTTAAAAACAAATAACTATGTAAACATATTATCATCCATAGGTTCAACCGGACTTCTTACATCTTCTTTTGAAGTATCAGGCAGAATTGATACAGGAAGCCCTCAAAATGATGAAGGCTTTGTAATAGCTTCCCGAAAAACACTTATAAAATTCCTTGACATTGAAGAGTCCGCTTCGTATGCAAGAATCTATTTAAAAAATAACAGCAATTTACAAAAAATGTCCGACATAAAAAAACTGGAAAACGAACTAAATATGTATTTTAAAAAAAATAATTTAAATTTTGAAACAAAAAACTGGAAAGAACTTAATCCTTACTGGGGACAAGTCAGCGGTTTATTTAATGTTCAATTTGCTGTTATGAGTACAATTCTTTGTATACTAATTTTTGTAGCTTTAACACAAAGTCTTTCAGCAGGATTTATGGAACGTATAACCGAATTCGGAACTATGGAAGCTATAGGATTAAAAAAATCTTTGCTTATTTTTATTTTAATATTGGAAGTTTGTATACTTTCCATTTCGGGAATTACAGGAGGAATTTTATTATCTCAGCTGGGAAACTTTATAACTAAAACTTTTGATATTACTATGAATCCGCCCGGATCAAATAGAGAATATTTATTAAATTTTTATATTACTGCAAAGTCAATATGCGTAACACAGACTTTTATATTTTTTACGACTTTAATTGCAGTAATATATCCGATTTATACAATTAAAAAATACAGCACTATTAAGCTTATAAATTACAGTACTAACTAAGGAGTTTAAAATGAAAAAAATTAAATCTTTTTTTATTATTATTTTTTTTACATATACGGTATTTTTATTTTCGCAAGAAAAAATAGATGACACCGACTATAAGGAATTTTTAAAGCTGAATGCAGGTTACACAGAAGCAGAAGACAGTTTTTTAACAAAGCAAAGTATAATAAAATACGAAAAAAACTTAAAACCGATATATTCAGATTCTTCTTATTGTCTTTTTCATAAAAACGGACAATGCGTACAAATTAAATCCAAAAATAAAATACAGTATTTTTTTAGTTCCGATCAAGGGTATTGGTTATATAATAAAAATTTAAAAACACCATTAAAAATATCCGGTTCTTATAAAATAGAAGAATTTGAAATTCAGGATATTTTAAAAACAAATTTTAAAGCCGATTATAAACTTATAAGTTATGAAGACGGAATTTTTACTTTGGAAAGACAAAATCAAAAAGCTGTGTATAAATTTATATTTCTTGCAAAAAAAGATAAAAATATTTTTGAACTGCAATTTACAGACGTAAGAAAAGTTCCTATACGTAAATTAGTATATCATGTAAGTGTTGTAGACGGATATCTTTGTTTTAAAAAGATAGATGTATATAATTTAATTTTCGATAAAGATTCATACAGTTCATGGATAACGGAAAATGTAAGAAAAGTAGATATTCCTTCTTCTCTTTTTTCTTTTTCGCAGATAAAGCATTTAACACAACGTATGGAGGGTCTTATCTTAAATGGAAAATAATAGAATTTAAAACTATTAACTAAATCGTTAAAAATGAAAAAGAATATATTTATAATTTTGTTTTTTAATTTTTTTTCTCTTTATGCAATTGATGCCGGTTTTGATATTGAAAGTAATAGTATCTTTTTAAAAAAATATACTAATCCATACAGACCCGATATAATTTCGGATTTTAAGGCAGAAGCTTTTTTGAATTTCAATTTTGAATTTCATAACCAAATACTTTTTATGGTACCGGGATTTATTATAAAAAATAACACTTTAAGACCTTTTTTTAAATGTCTAAACTATTCGGTATTTACGGATTATTTTTCCTTTCAGATAGGTAAAGATTTAATTAATTTCGGTGAAGGATTTATAGAGAATTACTTTTATCTTAACATTCCAAGTATTTTGCCGGAGAAACTTCATATTCTGCAAAGGGTTTAGGATACGGCTTTTTTCAAAGTACCGGAGTAAAAGGTATTATGCAATTTATTGCAGGAATATATGGTATCGGTAAAAAATTAAATGCAATTGTACAAACGGAATTAGTTATAGACACTTTTAAATTTAAAATTGCATATATTACAAAGAATTTTTTGAAAAAAAATGAAGACTTACAAGGAATTCTTTCGGTAGCAGTAGTTTTAAATGATTTTTAAAAATATTAAATAGTTATACTAACAAGATGGAGATTTGTATGAAAAAATTTTTATGGTTACTTTTTATTTTTACTATGGCATTTTCTTTTGCAGAAAATAAAGAAGATTTTAAAGATAAAGAATTTCCTATCAGAGTTTCACAATTTAAAATTATTACTCAATATTACGGACTTCCCATTTCAGCAAAAATGGGATGGTTTTATAGGCAAAACGATATAAGTATTTTTCCTAATTTAGGGTTTTCTTTTTTTGCAAGTAATGAACTTACATTAAATAGTTCTTTAGGATTTACTTTACAAAAAGAATTTTTTACGTGGGATATAAATGCCGTATATGATATTATTCCTCTAACAATAAAAAACTCTGTTCCAGAGCAAGTTTTTTATGGAAAAAATAATTTTATATTTTCTATCAATAAAGTAAAATTTTCTTTACCCGCACGTTTCGGTAAAAAACGGGTTCAGGAAATAAACTATGATATTCATGGCAATAAAAAATCGGGACTTAAAACGGTTACAGAATTATCTCAAGGTATACGGTTGGATTTTTTTATTGCAGATATAGGCTATCTTAAAAGTACCGCAGCCTTTTCATTTTTTACAAATTGGATTCCTCAAAGTAATTTTTTTAACTATAAAGTACAATTTGATATACCCGTAACATTTAATTTATATTATGTTGATTTGGCATTCATGTATTCGTTTTATCACACAGACAAAATAAAATTAAAGCACATAAAAACTAAAAAAGAATATGAAACGGCAAAAACACAAGAGATTTTAACGGGACGAAGTTCTTTTAAAGATTTGAATAAATATAATTCAATGCATATTTTTGCTTCAGAAATAAGATGGTATGCAGCTCGTACAGGTTCAAACGGTAACGGCTTTTTTATTTCACTTTTTGCAGATACAGGTTTCGGAATTACGGATAAAAATAAAACGCATTTTATAGCGGAATACGGAATCGGAACAGGCTATAACATGTTTGACAATGTTCCTTTTACTTTTCAAGCCGGACTAAATCAATCTTTGCAGCCGGTATTTTATTTGGGGGTAGTTTCAAAAATTATTCACTTACCATGATGATTTATGTTCTTGCAGTTCTAAGCAATATAATGCTTAAAAACGAAAAAAGCAAAACAGGAGTCCATGCTCCGGCGAGAGGAGAGATATATTCCCATTTTGCACTAAGCATGGTTATCATTTCCGTTATGTAAAAAAGTGTGGCAATGCCTAAACTTAATAAGATACTCATTAGAAGAATATTTTTTTTAAATTTTCCGCCTAACGAAATAGAGAAAAATAATACTATAAAAATAGTAAACGGAAACGAAAAGCGTCTATAGTATTGTGAAAGGGCTTCATAATACGGAAGTCCGTTTTTCTTTAAGTTTAAAATAAAAATCTTAGCATTTTTAATTTTCATTTCTTCAACAGAATTAAAATTACTTTGAAAACTTTCGGGAGGTTCATTTAAAATAATATTTTCCGGCAATGTACTTATATGCTCTACATTATTATTCTCATTAAATTTATATATTGAAAGATCATTAAATGTCCATCTATCATCCTTCCATACGGCATAAGAAGAATTTATAATCAATTCCAAATCGCCTTTTGAATTACGAACTATTATTGATGTATTTGATAATGTTTTTTCCGAAGCATTATAATAGTCTGCGATGTATACAACTTTTCCCAGTTCGGATAGTATTACAACATTGGACGCATTTAAATCGTCTTCTTTTTTTAAAAGTTCTTTTGAAAGTTTATTTTTTTCATAAAAATATTTAATGACAATTTCATCTTCAAAAAAAATCATTCCTATAGAAAGCAAAAAACCTAATATAAGCAGAGGAATCGTAAACCGCCCTAACGAAATGCCGGCAGAAAATACTGATGTTAATTCGTTGCGTGCATATAAATTACCCATTGTATATGAACCCGCAAAAAGAATTGCAAGAGGTATAGAATAAGAAACACATTTCGGTAAATATAATACCATAACTTTTAAAATGCTTTTTATGGGTGCTCCATTTTGTAAATACTCTACGATATGTGCAAATAAATCTCCAAGCTGCAAAAGTAAAATAAAAAAAAGCATTGCCGTAAACAGAACAGGTAAAAATAATTGTAAAAGATATTTTTGTATTATTTTCATTTTAAGAGCCTTCTTACAGAAAGTATTAATGTAACTATGACAAGCAGAATATTGGGCAGCCACATTAAAAAGGCTCCGTTTATATCGAACCCTGATTCAAGACAAACCATTTGTCCGCCTATCAAAAATGCCCAATAAACAACAGATATTAATAAGCCCACAATAAAGCCCACACTTTGATCATAGGCTTTTCCTGTTTTGCTTATTGCAAAAGCGAGTAAAACAAAAAAGAATGCTCCAAACGGAATTGAAAATTTTTTATGAAGTTCCATTATATAAATATTTAAAAACCGTTTATTTGCTTCACCGCTTTTTTTCTTTTCCCGTATATCCCGTATCAGATCGCGTGAAGTCATTTTGTCGGGACCGTCACTGGAAATAAACTTAGGTGCAACATCTTTTGCCAATACGTTATAAATAATGCTTTCACCGTATACGGCATCAAATTTATTTTTATCGTTCGAGTTTAAACTTAAAAGACGCGGCTCTTTCATTTCAAGCTGCATTATAATTGAAGTCGAGTTCGATTTTTCCACATCGGTTTTTGCAGATGCTAAAAACCGTTTTTCGTTTTCTTGACTTGAATCGATTATCAAAAGATTATTTATTGTTTTATCTTTTATAAGTCCGGTAACAACAATTGAATTTTCATTACGCTTAATGGTATAAGATTCCAGTTCCAAAGCCGGAGTTGAAGAAGCTATATTGTAAAGCACTTCATTAAATTTGATTGAACCTGTAGGAATTAAAATATCGTTTGTAATAAATGAGCCTATCGAAATCAAAAGACCTACGGAGCAAATGGGAACCAAGAGAAAAGAAGATGGAATTCCCAAAACATTCATGGATATAAATTCATGATCCGAAGAAAATCTTCCTAAGCACATCAATGTACCTACCAGAGCCGCATAGGGTGCCGTTGTGGCAATAATAAAAGGTAAAGAGTAAAACAAAAGAAGAAGAACATCTTTTACCGGTGCTTTTTTTGAAAGGATTTCTTCAGCCATTAAAAGAATTTGATTTACAAAAAAAATAAAAAAGAAAAATAAAAAGCATACGGCAAAATACAAAATAAGCTCTTTAAATATATACATAAAAATAATCTTATGTCTAAAAAAAGTTTTGCCTTTAAACAATTTTTCTTTCCTACTGATTGATTTAAAATTTTTTATGCAATACCGGTAGAACCGTATCCGCCGCTTCCGCGTTCCGTTTCCGAAAGTTTATCTTTTTTTATAAATTGAGCTTGTTCCGCTTCGGCAATTACAGCCTGAGCTATTCTGTCACCGTTTTCAATTTTAAAATCTTCAGAACCTAAATTTATAAGGAGAACACAAAGCTCTCCGCGGTAATCGGAATCTACGGTGCCGGGTGTATTCAGCACCATAATACCGTATTTTAAAGCAAGTCCCGATCTTGGTCTTACTTGTAGTTCCGTTCCTTCAGGAAGTTCTACAAAAAGACCTGTAGGAATCAGGCGTCTTTGCATGGGTTTTAAGATTACAGGTTCTTTAATATAAGCCCTAAGATCGGCTCCTGCCGAACCCGATGTTTTGTATTCGGGAACAACGGCACCGTCTTTTTGTTTAACAAAAACCTTAATATCCATCGCTTTACAATCCTTTATTTTTTTTCTTCCAAAGCATCAATGTAAGAAAGATTTAATCTGCCGAGTTTATCGATTTCTAAAAGTTTGACTTTTATTTCTTGACCTTCTTTTAAAACATCGGTAACTTTTTCTACTCTGGTTCTGGAAAGTTTTGAGATATGGCAAAGACCCTCTTTTCCCGGTAATATTTCAATAAAGGCTCCGAAATCCATTATCTTTTTAACAACACCGTCATAAATCATTCCGATTTCCGGATCGCTTGTAATTCCTTTTATGACGGACTTGGCACCCTTGATGTCGGAAGAAGAATCTTTACCATAAATTGTTACATCTCCGTTATTTTCGGTATTAATGGTTACGTTATATTTTTCGGATATGGCTTTTATATTTTTTCCGCCCGGACCTATTAATGCTCCTATTTTATCTTCGGGAATTGTCATCGTTTCTACACGGGGGGCATATTCGGATAGTTCAGTCTTGGGTGTAGAAATCGTTTGATTCATTATTCCCAAAATATGCATTCTGCCTTCTTTAGCTTGTGCCAGGGCATTTTTCATAATTTCTGCGGAAACTCCTGCAATTTTTATGTCCATTTGAAAACCTGTAATTCCGTCGGCTGTTCCCGCAACCTTAAAGTCCATATCGCCTAAATGGTCTTCTTCTCCAAGAATGTCGGAAAGAATAGCATAGCGGTCATTTCCTTCGGTGATAAGCCCCATGGCAATTCCTGCAACAGGCTTTTTGATGGGAACGCCTGCATGTAAAAGAGAAAGCGTTCCTGAACAAACGGTTGCCATCGATGAAGAACCGTTAGATTCCAAAACTTCGGAAACAACTCTTACGGTGTAAGGGAATTTATCTCTGGAAGGAATCATAGGGTAAAGAGATCTATGAGCCAAATTTCCGTGTCCGATTTCGCGTCTGCCGGTACCCATCCTGCCGACTTCGCCGACAGAAAAAGGCGGAAAGTTATAATGAAGAATAAAATTTTCTCTGCGGTCGCCTTCGATATCGTCATAAATCTGTTCGTCAAAAACGGTTCCGAGTGTTACAACGCCTAGCGACTGAGTTTCTCCTCGAGTAAATACTGCTGAACCGTGAGGCCTAGGCAAAACGCCTATTTCGCAAGTTATAGGTCTTATGTCTTTTGTTCCCCGTCCGTCTACACGCAAGCCTTTATCCAAAATGTTTTTACGCAAAATCTCATATTCCATGTCTTCAAATAAGGCACCAAATAGTTTTAACTGAATTTCATCTTCAAGTTGTCCGGCATATTTTTCTGCAATTTTTTCTTTAACTTTATTGCTTTCGTTTCTTCTTTCTGCCTTAGTTGCAAGATATAAAGTTTTAGATAAAAGCGGATAAGCTTCCTCATAAATTGCCTGTTTATTTTCAAGTTTTGCTTCAAGGGGGGCAAGAGCCAGTTTTTCTTTTCCTGCAAGAGAGCACAAATCTTCTTGAAGTTTGCAAAGCTCTTTAATCATTCCGTGTGCTTTTTCAAGAGCCGTAAGCATGACCTCTTCGGAAACCTCGTTAGCACCGCCTTCAACCATTGTAATACCGTCTTTTGTTCCGGCAACTACGATCTCCATGTCCGCAGATTCTATTTGGGAAAAAGTCGGATTTATAAAATATTCGCCGTTTTTATAGGCAACTCTGGCAGCCGCAACAGGTCCGTCAAAGGGAATATCCGATATGCAAACGGCTGCCGAACTTGCAATAACCGCAATAATGTCTGGCGGATTAACCATATCCGTAGAAACGCATGTGGGAATTAATTGAATATCGCGTCCGAATTCTTTTTTAAATAACGGACGCATGGGTCTGTCTATAAGACGGGATACTAAAATCTCTTTATCTTTAGGTCTTCCTTCCCGTTTAATAAAGCCACCCGGTATTTTGCCGGCAGCATAGTATTTTTCGTTATAGTCTACAGTGAGAGGAACATAATCCAAACCTTCTTGGGCAGAACCGGAAGCACAAACTGTTGCCAAAACTGCCGAACCTGCATATTCGGCATAGATTGAACCGTTTGCTTGTTTTGCCAATCGACCTGTTTCCAGTATTAAATCGTGATCACCTATTTTGTAAGTTACTCTTTGTTTCATTTATTATCTCCATTCCATTCGCCGATCCTTCGTTTCCTTGCTATGTGCGGTTCGGCACCCAAATCGTTTGATTTAGGATTTTTTAACTCACAACTTAAAATTTTTTCTTAAAATACAGGCATTCTACTCATTATGAATATAAACGCATACTTAAATAGCTCGTTTAAAACTATTTTTACATTTTAATAAAATAAAAAATTGTAACAATAAATGATAAAAGGTACAAAGAGCAAGGAAGCCCTTGTACCCTATCAATTTTACTTTCTCAGGTTAAGTTCTTGAAGAATGTTTCTGTAACCTTCGATATCGGTACGGCGGTAATATTTTAATAAACTTCTTCTATGACCAACCATACCAAGCAAGCCTCTGCGGCTGCTTGCATCTTTGGGATTAAGTTTACAGTGTCCTGTCAACTGATTGATTTTTTCAGTCAACAAAGCAATCTGAACCTTAATATCACCGGTGTTTTTCTCGCTTGCACCGAATTTTTTTACAATCGATGCTTTTTGTTCTTTTGTAACTGCCATTAATTACTCCTTACAAATAAACTCAACAGTGTCAAAATTATTAAGATCTTCCATATTAAAAGAAATCTCTTTATTTTGTGTAAAGACAAGTTCTACTTGAGCCTCGTCTATCTTTAAAAAAGCTTCTTTTTTTATGCCTTTAAAAGAAGTAAGGAAAACCTTATATTTTCCGCATGGCGGAAGAATTTGCGTTAAAAAAGACCTTTGAACAGTAATTGAATTTTTGTCAGTTACCGACCAAGACGGTCCTACGATATCGAATAAAAAAGGATAACCCAAAAGGTCTTTTGCAAGGGTAAAGTCTCCTTTAGTAACGGCTTCCCGTATGGATGTAGAACTTACACGGAATCCGTCATTTGTACTTACGGATCTTATGGAATCAAAACAAAAGCCCATCTGGGGAGCTAGCTTTTTTAAACTTTCAACTCCCAATCCCCGGCGATATCCGCAATAAAAATCATCACCTACGGCAAGATATTTTAAACGGATAGTTTTTACAAGTATATCAAAAAACGCAGTTCCATCTATTTTAGCAAAACTTGCAGAAAAGTCAATAAGTATTATAAATTGAAAACCTGATTCGGAGAATTTTTTCAGCCTAAGTCTTAATGTAGAAACATTGCCTGAATATTCGGAGTTTTTAACGGCTGCAGGCGGTACAAAAAATGTTATAATTCCGGGTTTTAGCCCCGTTTTATTTGCTTTTTTTAAAACTATATTAAAAAGCTCGTTATGACCTCTGTGAGGTCCGTCAAAACCGCCTATAGTAACCGCCGTATCTTCGGAAAAAAAACATTCATTTCCGCAGGCTAATTCTTCCCACGAAATTACTCTAAAATTGTTCATCTATAATCTGATCTCATTATACCGATTTTATAGGTTTGTTTCAAGATAGGGTTCCGGTTTGAATATCTACCGGAAATCTTTCAGTTTATTTGTGCAGCGGATTAAATATCCGGAATACATTACATCGAAATGAAGAGAACCAAATCGGCTAAGAAACCTTTTGAGAACAGCATACCTCAGTGTTTTGCGGCGATGTCGTAATCTTGCATTTTAATATGTAATGTATTTTTAAAAATATCAATCAACAACCCCGACGCAGAGCATCGGGGTATGTTGCTCTCATAAGGTGGTTGCAGTCGGCTTTAATACCCTTTGTTACGACGCAGAGCGTCGGGGTATTAAACCCTCCGCACGAATAAAAATCTTTTTTTTATAAGCGGCATAAAATGAAAAATTGCAGCAAGTAACGATTACATATCTTCGATTTCTTCATGGGTTAAACCCGGTACTTCAGCTATTTTATCAATCTCAAAACCAAACTTCTTAACGACCATTGCGGTTTCTATGATTTTTTGATATGAACCGTCCGCAAAACCTTTAGCAATTCCGGCTTACATACCCTAATTTATACCATTGCGTTCAGATTCGTTTATCATTAAAACTCGGTCGCTTTTTTCATCAATATATTTTTTTGCTTAGCTTGAACTATGTATTTAAAATATCTATAACGATACATTTTTTTTAATCGAGATAATCATAACAGCGTTTAAAGTTTTCGGTAAACAGTTCCGTCCAATAGTAAATGCTCCGTTTGGCGTAATAATCAAACCAAAAATTTTAAATTTCTATGTCGATTTTCTGCCTGTCTTTCAGTGCGATTTTAATATCGAGGCGAATTGCTTTATCAAAATGAAAGACGAATCTTCTTGTCCGTTTTTCATCGACAATTTTTGTCAAAGCCTAAACATCGCTACAGTTTACCCCCTCCCCGCCATCCACAGCTGTAATGATATCTATACAGCATAGCTAATCGACGATTACCTGCAAAAATATATAACTTGATTCGTGCGTAGGGGGGCATTTTCATCCGCTTTCGCCGATAAAAAAAGATGAAAACCGACTGCAATACCTTTTCCTAATAGGAGCGAAATATATTGATTATAACAATACGAGGCTTCATTCCAGCATCGGCTATCAATCCTCGAATGATTTTTACGATAAATTGGCAATTTAAATTGTATACTAATACTATACAGTTTTCAATTTCCCCACTAAAAAACGGACTGAATATTTGCTGAGTTTTTAAGAGTCTTATAACTTTTATGATGCGTTTGCCATGTTCAGTTGAAAAAAATCTTACCGGTAAATCCTGTAAGCAGCTTTTTATGTTTTAGCCGAAAAGTCCTCCACCCATAAGTTTTTGCTGTAAGCCTTTGTTCTTAGATACTTTACGCATCATCTGGC
>CAUTTN010000034.1:0-14195 GCA_963541225.1 uncultured Treponema sp. | reverse complement strand
TGTTGTTCTCATAAGGTGGTTGCAGTCGGCTTTAATACCCTTTGTTACGACGCAGAGCGTCGGGGTATTAAACCCTACGCACGAATAAACAATCCCACAGCGGGTGTCGGGGTGAGGAGTCTCCGTACATATAAAGTGCCGAAAACCGATTGTTGTTATTTAATTAAAGATACCTAGAGTTCTTGCCTGTAAAACAGACATTAAATCTCTAAATATTTTCTGTACACAGGGAAATTATGGATATTATTAATAGCAGATATCATTTGAAAGCAAAATTAGATAGTTTAATTCCCAATGTAGAAGAATTCTTGGCTGCGGATTTATGGAACCAAAAAGAACTTCTTAATTTGAAAATATTTTCGGATCAGGATATTTCTAATGATGTTTTTACTTTTTTAAAAAACGAATTTATCATAATAAGCAGTATAGATGACCATTTTTATCTAAAAAATTACGGATTCGAATGTATTCACGATTCTTCAATTTATGCGGTTAACAAAATATCAGCCGGAAATTTTTACCTTTGTACAACCGAATATACCGAAAATAAAATACCTGTATTATATTTTATAAAAAATTGCAGTATGCAGGATATTCTTAAAATAGTCGTGTCTGCATGTCAAGCTCTTACCTATGCAGGAAACAGGGGTTTCGGATATGCGTTTTTTTCTCTGCAAAATGTTTTTATAGTAAAATCCGGAAATGATTTTAAAGTCCGGTTTAAAGACATTGTAAGCACAAAATTGGAAGAACCTTTTTCGATTAATCTTATAAATTATTATGATCGTGTAGGAATAAATGAAGATGCAGAATTGATTTCTTCTTTTATTGCATCCCTGCTTCTGGAAAAAGAAATGAAGTCCAATTCTCCAAAAGTATTAACTAAAATAAAAAATCAATATAAAACAAAAAGATTAACCGAGGAAGAGAACGAAATATTTATTTGTTTATTAGACATTATAAAAAAAGCAATAAATAATAAAAACAAATTTAAAATATATGATGTTATAAAAGATATAAATATAAAACTAAATAAAAATTATGCGGCCGATATAGCACAGCCTTTAAAATGCTTAACATTCTATCCTAAAATCGTTAAATACAATAACTACATATCACGTATATTGAATATATTAAAAAACATAGCCGTAAAAGAAGCCGGAGAAAAAACTTTTTTAATTAAAGGTTCTTCAGGAATGGGCAAAACAAGATTTTTAAAAGAAGCAGAATTTTTTTTGAGTATGGAAAACTGTAATGTATATTCATGGTATAATTTAAAGAACTTATCATCAGAAGAATTTTGGAAGAATTTTTTGAATAAATTTTTATCTTATCCTCATTCGAATAAAAAAAATGCAGAAATAGAGAGTATGATAGAAGATATAAAAGATATATTAAAAAAACAACCTGCATTAAGAGATTTAAATGAATATGAAAAATTGAAGTCAAAATTATTAAATACAATAAGAAAATGTTTTTTACAAAAACTCAATTTCAATTCTTATTTTATTATAATAGACGATATAACTTCAGCTGATGATCTTATGCTGGATTTATTTATATATTTTAGTTTGGAGATTGCTCCTATATGTAAAATGGGTTTAATATTTTCTTATAATTCTGACGAAGAACTTCATAGTGAAAAACTCAAATATTTTTTAAATATCATTAACGCATACAAAAAAGTAAACCTTTTAGAACTAACAAAACTTTCTATATCGGAAACTTCTGAAATGATAAAAAATATTTTATTAATGAATTACTTTCCAAAAAGATTAACGCAGAAGGTTTATCATCAAACCTCCGGTATCCCTATTTTTATAATTGAAATTATAAAAGAACTTGTACATTCAGGTGTTATTTATAAAGATCCGTTTAATGGGGTATGGTTAATTGATGAGTCTTTTTTTAAAAATAATTTGAATTTTACAAATAGCACAAATATTGAAAAAATATTACAAAACCAAACAAAAGAGCTTTCTAGTGTCGAACGTAAAGTATTGTCGGCAATGGCTATATTCCAAAACACATTTAAAATAGATCATATTTATTCACTTATAAATATATCGAAAAAAAACATCGGATGCATATTGGAAAAATTATTGAATAAAGGTTTAATATCAGAAGTAAAAGACGGTAAATACATCGAATATACTATAAGCAATAAAATACTTAGGGATATTGAATATAATAAAATTTCAAATAAAAAGAAAATAGAAATGCACAAAAAAGCAGTTTCTGTTTTGCAAAAAGAAAATATTATAAATAAAAATAAATTATTATGGCATTTAAAAAATGCCGAAAAGAAGAGAACTATAATAAAATATTATGAACAAATTGCATTGGAAAATCTGCAAAGCAAAAAAATTATGAAAGCAATATCCAACTACGAAAAAATATTAACATTGGTAAATTATAAAAATAATGAACAAAAATTTATAGTTTTACTGAAATTATACGACCTTTATACACAAGTCGGAATAAATCAAAATGAAAACATTTTACAAATAGAAAAAATTTTAGATAATATTAAAAACCCTGAATTAATATCTAATTTTTATTATTTAAAAGCAAAAAACTATTATGAATTCCAAGACATAGATAATTTAAATATCATATTAGAAAGACTTTCAGAATTAAGCACAAATAGAAAATCGGATATTATCACAATTCACTATCTCCTTGTTAAATGTATGTACTTCTATGTAAAAAATGAATATAATGCAGTTGAACAAAATTCTCTATATATAATAGACTTATCAAAAGGACACCTTACTTCATATAAAGCTATTGCTTATTCTTTTTTGGGGTACGTGAATTACTTAAAAGGAATGTATAAAACTTCTATAGAATATTTTAAAGAAGGAAGAAACTCTGCCATCGCTTCTTATGATATAAAAATAGAATTGCTTTCATTATACAACTTATCATTATTATATTCAATGCTTGATTTTGAAAATCATGAATCATTAGAATATGGAAAGACTCTACTTCAACAAGCAAAAAAATCCGGAATTGAAAAAATAGAAATCCTATCGCTTATAAATTATGCAAATTTACTAAGCGAACAAGAGCTGTATAGTGCAGCTTATAAATACATAAGATATGCAGTAAAAAAAATTAATCCAAATACAGCCTCTTTTTTGAAATTTCTGGTTGGTATAAATCTAATGGAAACTTTAAAAGATTTAAATAATTATAAAGCTGTATTTAAATTAAGGAAAAAATATATTTACCTTCTAACAAAATATAAAACACCTAATTCAAAATTCTTTAAGTTTTCATTTTACTTTTTGATTGCACGTATATATAACGATTTAGGATACTATGATAAATCATATAGATATTTAAAAAAAATAACAACGGTAAAACAATATAAGGGCGAAATAAAAGATTCATTAATTAAGTTCTGTTTTGAATCCTGTAAAATATTAAAAAATGACATATCGGAAATTAATACTCTTATAAAACACTTTGATGAATACAAGCCGGTTATAACTAATAATACATTAAAAATTAATCCAAAAGCAATTTCGCCTATATTATTAAAAATTATTATAAGATTAATTTTATCACGTCCGGATATCGATTTTACGCCTCTTTTAATAGAAGTATTAAAATATAAAAAATTAAAACTTTATCCTTTTCAACAAGGATGCATGCTTTATTTTGAATCTTATATCGATAAAGCAAATGAAGCAAACTACTTGACCCGATGCCTTAAAACTATTAGGTCGACAAAAGATTTTATGCTTATTATTGCTGCAAATATAAAATTAGGATTATGTTACTTAAAACAAAAAAATATAAGTTTTGCCGTGATTAATTTTTTGGAGGCGCAAAATTATATAATTCATCAACTTAATAATATATCCGAGAAGCACCGATTATATTTATTTAATAATTCTTTATACTATATGCCTTTTGTAATTGTAAATAATTTTATACAAGGAAAAGATATAGCAAATATAAAATTCAAACAGCAAAGAATCAACTTAAATGAATTAAATGAAATTTTAAAAAATCCACCGTATCAAATATTAAAAAAGAATAAAAATTTTGCAAATACATTGGTAAAATCCTTATTAAGGAACAATAACTACGAAAATATAACATATACAAATATTTTAACGATGCTTACTAATAATTTTGAAACCAATATAAAAAATATTATGCACTTTCTAAGTGTTAATCTAATTGCTACATCTTATGAAATATTTATTATAAACTCACAAAATGAACTCACTCCATTTTTTTATACAAATGAAGATAATACCGATGTAAATCATATACATAATATTATTAAAGCTGTAGGATTTAAAAAAATATCAACCATTGAAAAATCTTCTAAATTCCCATGTATCATTATACCCATAACTTTGCGTAGTAATAAATATAAAAGTTCTAATTTACTTGGATTTATGATTTTTATTTCTAAAAGTATTGTTAATAATTTTACAAAAGAGGGGATAACTCTTTGTAAAAAATATATCGGATTATTATCTACAAATATTGAAGGAAATAATTTAAAAAAAATTGCATCTATAGATAAACTGACAAATGCTTTAACAAAAAAATATCTGGGTATTGCTTTAAAAGATATATTTGACTCTGCTGTTAATAGTAACTCTAAATTTTCAATAATTTTATACGATTTAGACCATTTTAAAAATATAAATGATACTTATGGTCATCATACCGGCGATATAGTTTTAAAAAATATAACAAATATAGTTTTTAAAAACTTGGAACATGAACAAAAGATAGGAAGGTATGGCGGAGAAGAATTTATTATCATTCTGCCCGATTATGATGAAAATCAAACTTTAGAGCTGGCTGAAAAAATTAGAAAAAAAATTGAAAAACTAATTTTTAAAGATATAAATACACCGATAACAATCTCTTTAGGAATTGCCTCTTATCCTGTACATGCCTCTGATATTAATTCTTTGGTTTTAAAAGCAGATCAAGCATTATATAGTGCAAAAAATGAAGGTCGTAACCGTTCAAGAATTTGGTCATCCGATTATATGAATAACTCTAAAAACAGCGACATCGTCGGAGTTTTTGTTACTGATGAGACTAAATATGCCGAAAATATATCCTTATTACTTGAGATGACGGAAATTGCAAAAACGAATTTAAAAAAATCGGATTTAATTAGTGCTTATGCACATAAGCTGTTAAAAATTTTTAATGCAGAGAATATAGCAATTATCTATCTAAAAGAAAATAAAAATACCAATCGTAAAGATTTTAAAATAAAATATAAAATAGGATTTGAGAATTATAATATAAACGAAAATATAGCATTTTATGTAACATTGACTGCAACAGGAATTTATCAAATAGATTGGGATAATATTGCCGGTAAAAACATTATAACAAATCTTCCCGAATGGAATTCGGTAATGGTTTCTCCGTTAATTAATACTCAAAATGTATTCGGATTGGTCTATATAGCTATACAAGAAAAAAAACATATATTTACATTAGACGATTTTAAGTTTTTTGATTGTCTGGTAAATATTGTTGCTGCTAATATATTAAGGTGATATATGGAAATATTAAATAATAGATATAGAGTGATTAAAGAGTTACCATCTAATACAAACACCGTACGTAATTGTATTGTAAGAGATTTGTTGGAAACATCCCCCATTGATATTGAGTTAAAAGTAATAAAATCGTCGTTTATGAATAAAGATTTTATCGATTTTTTAAAATATAAATTTAAACTCTTAAATAATTTAAATAATACTTTTCATGAACGACCTTATGAATTTGTACGTCTTTTTAGCATAAATGATACAAAACTTATAGAAGATTCATATATTTATACAAGTGAATATATTGAAAATAAAATACCTATTTTAGATTTTTTAAAAACCGCTTTACCGGAAGATATTTTAAAAATAATTGTATATTTGTGTCAGGCTTTAAATTATATTTCTAATTATGGTATCGGTTATAAATATGTAGATTTAAATAATATATTTGTAATAAAACAAGATAAAAACTTTCATTTAAAAATAAAAGATATTATTACAACAAAATTAGAAGATTCTGAACATGTTGTAAGAGTAGAAGATTCCAATTTTGAAAATTTTAATTATCAACCTAATACTTTAAAAAATATATTCCTATCAATTTTAGATGGGCGATCTTTTATAAATATACCTGATAATTATTTGTATGATATAAAAAATAAATATCAAAATATGGATTTGAACGAAGAACATAGAAAAATAATAAATTGTATTTTTCATATATCCGAAAAAGCAATAAATAAAACTAACAACAAAAAAAATTATCCTTTTTATGAAATAATATTGGATATTAACGAATACTTACATTTGAATTTTTCGCTTACATTTCAAATGTTGTTAGACAAAAATTATACATATACCAATACTGCTTTAAAAATTGTAGGACGGCAAACCGAAAAAGAGGAAATAATTTCTTGTTTTAATGATTTGAATTCCGGAAAAGATATCAACAACATTTTTTTCGTTGTGGGAAGTGAAAAATCGGGTAAAACTAATTTTTTGAGTGAAATTAGTTTTTTATTTTCATTAGAAAAATGTGATGTTTATAACATACCCGGTTTAGAGAATTTTAGTGAAGAAAAATTTATTTTGCATATAGTTAAAGCTCTATTTTCAAGAGCTTCACTCAATGTAAATAAAAAAATTGAACGTGAAATACAAAATTCTATAGAAAATCTTATATATAGAAAAAAAAATTACTCTCCAAGCGAATTAAATATTTTAAAATACAAGATACTTAACAGAATATCCAATTTAATTACCAAAAAAGTATTTTCTGATATTATTATTTTTATTGTTGATGATATACATATCGCAACCGATTTTATATTGGATATATTTTTAACTCTAACTACCGAAAACTTATCATCAAAAAAAATCATGTTTATTTTTTCTTATGATGAGGAATTTATAAAAAAAAATTACTATGCAGAAAAATTTTTAAAAATTATAACGGATCAAAATAAAACAAAAAAACTTCGTTTGCAAAATTTATCGGAAAAAGAAACATCAAATTTAATAAAGACTATTTTACAAGTAAATTCTGTTCCCGAAATATTAACTAAGAAAATATATTCATATACTTCAGGAAGCCCTACATTTATTATAGAAGTTTTAAAAGAATTGATATACAAAGAAGATGTAAAAAAAGATTATATAACGGGATTGTGTAAGCTTTCCAATAAAATATTTGATCCTATGTTGCCTATAGAAATATCTTTAAGTACAGAAGCTATTGTAAAAAATAAAATTAAAAAATTAAATCCTAATGAAATTACGGTACTGAGTGCATTATCTATTTTTTATAACGATTTTTATTTACAAGATTTATATGAAATTATCGATTTAGATAAGGAACTAATCGATTTGGCAATTACATCATTTTTGAAATTGGGTTTTATTAAAGAAATATCTTCTTCAATTTTTAAGTATGCCGTTTCAAATGAAATATTACAAAAAATATTTCGATCGGAATTTGTACATATAGATAAAAAAAACTTGCACTTAAAAATGGTAAAAAAAATAGAAAATACAGACGGAATCTTTATATATGAAATGTTATGGCATGCCTCAAAAGCAGGAATGAATGAAATTGCAATAGAATATTCAATTATGCATGAACCTAAATTGAAAGAAATATATTCACCGAAAAATTATATTTTGATATTTCAAAATATTTTCTCATTAATACCTATTAATGACATCAATAAAAAATTATATGTATTATTACTTATAATTAATACACACCTTAGTCTTGATGACAATGATGAATGCTTAAACAGAATAATCGAAGCCGAAGATTTATTAAAAAACAATTCTTTCGATAAATCCTTGGCAGTAAAATTATTTACCGTTAAAGCTGAAGTTGAAATTGTGATGGGGTATCAAGTAATTGATATTCAACATACATTGGTAAAAGCAAATGATTATTTACCATATATAAAAGATAAATATTCAAAATTAAAACTTTCATGTGTTAATGTAAAATTTTTAGAATATCAAAATAAATATGATGAAAGTATTAAGGCTGCAAAGGAATTAATAAAAATATGCGGTAAAAGTAAAAAAAATCTTGATATTAAACTTACTGCAATGTTGGAATTGGCTAAAAATTTATACAACTTAGAATTGTATGATGAGGCAAAAAAAATATATATTGAGATATTAAAAAATACGCTAAAAATAAATGATCCCAGAATTGAAAATTCTGCATTAAATAATTTGGCAGTTATATATTCCAATATTGACCATAATTTTAAAGATGCAATTACTTGTTATAATAGGATAATTGAAAAATGTAATTTAATAACGTGTATACATCCTTTAATTCAAACACTTGCTATGCTTAATGCTGCTTCCATAAATATTTTATTGGGAAATTATTTGGAAGCATATAATATTTGTGAAACCGCAATAAAGAAAATAAAACAAAATCTTTTATACTCTCACTTATTTTCCGGATATGTAATAATGTATGACATTGTTATTGCTCTAGGAAGATATGAAGAAGCTATGATGTATAAAGACAAAATAAATAAAATGTTAAATAATAAAAAAACTATAAAAAAAGATATATACCTTTTCTCATTCTATAATTCTGAAGCATTATTATATGGAATTATGGGAAATTATAAGCAAGAAATTAAAATTTTAAATAAACTCATAAATTCAAATTATAAAATTTATAATATTTATAAACTTTTTATAGCTTTTCGTATAGAAATATGTAAATTATGTATGTATGATGAAAAAACATCCAAAGCTTTATTAAAAGCATATAATGCCATGACTTCACATAAAGATTACTCTGTTTTTTATCATTTGTTTATTTATGACATATTAATATTAATACGTAAGATGGTTATTATCAGAAAAGATTTGAAATTTAATATTATCTTACAGGATATATTAAAGAATGATATATCAAATTTTTCTTATATTATAAAGGCCCATTTTTATTTTTTTAGATCATATTTAAATAATACTGCTGCTTTGGAATTATTATTAAAAATAAATCATTTAGTAGAAAATAATGAGTATGCCGAGTTAAAAATAGATGCGGATATTCGTTTAGGAATGTTATATTTAGAAAAGAAAAAAATAAATACTGCAATTATTTATTTTATCGAAGCCCAAAAAATAATCAATAGTATTTTGAAAACTATTCCTCCTAAAATTCAATTAAAATTTTTTAATGCAAAAAATTATAGTTTACCATTTATAATAGTTTATGATTATATAAATAAAAAATTAAAGCAATCTTATTATGATATAAATTTAAAAATAAATACTCGTCAGCTTAATCTATTTTTATCCGGCAAAATAATAGACTCATTAGAAAATAATGATTTATTTATAAAAGAAATTGTAGATCAAAATTTATCTTTAACAAAATTTAAAAATATGAAGATCGAAGATATTGTAAATAATTTTTCCGATGATTTTTTTAAAAATATACAAATATTAACAGAATTTATATCTTTGAATTTACTTGCTTCTTCTTACAATCTTTTACTTGTCAATGACGAAAATGCAATAGAACCCATGTTTAAATTTAATAAAAATAAAATAATAGAAGATATTGCAAAATATTTAGAGGCGTTTGATTTTCCGGAGGAACTTCCCTCAACGATTAATATTGAATTGCCGTATATTCTAATTCCAATAACCGATTCTAAAGAAGCAAATAGAATCATTGCATATCTTGTATTTATTTCGGATAACAAAATTACTAATTTTGGAAAATTTGGTAAAGCGTTTTGTTTAAACATAAAAAATATCTTTAGACCTTTAATAGAAAGCTTCAAAGCTCAACAAGATGCTTCAATAGATAAACTAACATCGGCCTTTACAAGAAAATATACGGAACTTTTGTTTGATGATATTTTATCTTATGCAAAGAACTATAAAAAAACTCTGTCCGTGTTAATGTATGATTTGGACCATTTTAAAAGAATCAATGACGAATTCGGTCATCAGGCGGGAGATATTGTTTTAAGACAAACAGCAAATACGGTATTGAATATGCTTTCAAGCGATTGTATTTTGGGAAGATACGGAGGTGAAGAATTTGTTGTTTTAATGCCTGATACTCAAATAGAGGAGGCAAAGATTTTTGCGGAAAAAATTAGGAAGCAAATAGAGTATTTAAAGTTTGATAATCAAAATATAAAAATTACCGTTAGCATTGGATTAAGTTCTTTTCCTCAATCAGGTTTTAATAAGCAAGAACTTTTGACAAAAGCAGATCAAGCCTTATATAAAGCTAAAAATAGCGGTAGAAATAGATGTTATATTTGGAAAAATAATTTTGATACAAGTTTTAAGACGGCAGATAGACTTACAGGTATTTTCTCCGGTGATGTATTAAAAGATACTAAAACAATAACAACATTTATAGAAACAATATCTTTAATCAGGAACAGTGTTGTAAAGCATGAGCGTTTGCAAATATGTTTAGAAAAGATTATAACTTCCGTAAATGCAGACAATGGAATATTTATAAAAATAAAAGATAATAATATATCAAAAAAAATAATATACCGCAATAAAAATAAATATCTTGGCTTTAATATAAATAGTGATTTAATTAAAAAAACAATTGCAGGAAGAATTGGTATTTACAAAATTGATTGGGATAATCCTACACGCAAGCATGATATTATAGGCGGATTAAACTGGGATTCTGTTTTAATAAACCCTATTATAAACAAAGAAAAAATTATGGCAATAATATATCTTGTTGCCGACATAAAGAAAAAAGAATTTGACGCAGGAGATTTGAATTTAGTAAATTTCCTAAGTAATTGTATAGCTCCATTTTTTTAGATTTATCTGTTTTGTTTATAAATTATTTCTTGTACTAATTTTAATTCTTCAATTTGAGATTTTATTTTTTTTGTTTTTTCTTTTTCAATCATTACTTTTTCGCCGTCTTTTAAGTATATGATAATTTCCGTATAAGAGCCTATTCTGCCGGGAAGTTTAAAAGTTTCTATATCTATATTATTTATAGCAGAAAAATTTATGTTTCTTTTTTTAAAGAAGAAAATCAAACCTGTTTTTTGAATTATTTTTTTATCATCTAAATTAAAAATATACGAGTGTTCATATAAACTTGAAATTAAAAATAAAATACCTAATATTATTAACAAAATAGAATGAGTTCCGTTTTTTATTGCAAGAGCATTAACCGTTAATATCGTTATCGAAAAAAGAATGGCAGTTATTCTTAACCATAAATCAAAAGTTTTAAATTGTATTATATTTTTATCGATTTGATTTTTTTCCATAAAAAGATTTTATTAAAAAAACTTAAAAAAATCAATAGTCTTTTAAATCATAAGTCTATCAAAAAACTTATCGATTAGAAATAAATTATATAAAATGATTATTCTATCGGCAGAGCCGCCTGTCGAAATATTTTCGCTTTTACACCATTCCGAAAAAATATTTGCTTCTTTACGAATATCGATCTTCGGTAAAGTTAAAATGTGTTCTGCTTTGTTTTGAACTTCGTATAATTTTTTTATTCCTTTACGTTTTATGATTGTAGTATCAAATGTTTCTGATAATATATGTAAAATTATATATTCGATATTTATTCCGCTTTTAAAAATAGGAAGATAATCTGTAAAATGGCTTTTAAATCCCGATAAGGCTTCTCCTCTTATACCCGCTTCACCTGTTTGCAAAAAAAGATCAAGAGATTGTTTTGAACAATCTCTTGTCGATATATCTTTAAGAACAGGTTTTGAAAATTCTGATATTTCATAAGATAAACTATTTATTAATGCAGACCGTTCAATATCCGGCAGATCGGCAATGATGTTGTTTGTTTTTTTGTTGCGGAATAAAACTCTAAGAGTACAAGCATTTAAAATAAGAAGTAAAAACAAGGCTCCTTTATATGTGTTTATGCCTTTAGTAATTTTAAACAAACTTTCTTCTATTGTTTTTCCATAGTTACGTAAACTTGAAAAACTTTTATATACATCGGGAGTAATTTTTTTTATTGCATTGCCTATTAATGGTATGCAATCAAGCATTAGTAAAAAATCCATATCGCTATGTGAACCATTATCATTTGCAGTAACACATCCGAATCCGTATATTCTGCATAATTCTCCTAGCATGGCAGCTTCCGTAAGTTTAGAAAGTTTATCATAGGTATTGCCGTCAAGCCAGTCGTTTTGAACTTTTGTTTTTATAAACTCTATAATGTCATTTAAAGAATGTGTTTGATTTCTTGAACAATATTTTGCACTACGATTGCACAAAAAACATTTTCTTAAAACCGTTTTATTTGAATCGTATTTATTTTTTAATAAAATATCGGCACGGGAAAAAAGTTTTTGGGAATTTAACACATCAATGTCGGATAATCTGCCTAGGTTATGAGTTTCTTCTATTGTTATTGTCTGTTCTTTTATTTTAATAGGGTTTTCGTCTACAATTAAAAAAAATATTAAACCTTCTTCATCTGTGTAAGAGTGAAAAATATGTGATGGTTTTAACACAAGCTTACATTCCAAAAAAATTTTGTATACAACCCAATCGGATTCCAGACAGCCTTTTTTTATTCCGGGCATATTACATCGGATAACGACAAGAGTTTTATTTTTAAATTCGCTTAATAATTTTTTTTCGAATAAGTCTGTTTTTTCACGGGCATCCAATAATCGATAATCCATATAGTAATCCGGAATTTTTTATATTTTATTTTTTAAGAAGTTATATGTTATAGGAGAAATAAAGTCTTTTATCGAATTAAGGTCTTTGTTTTTAAATGCCTGCCTCACTGCTGTTGCAGAAATTATATGTTTATCTTTATTTTCTGTCTTTTTTCGGGGTATGATTTTGACATTACAGACGGGAGGTAAAAGGCTTAAAAGAGTTTCGTTGTAAATTGCAGTGCTTTTATCCAAAGGTTCGTCTCCCAAAAAACGTGTATCTATATTGAACAGTGGTACAAAATATTTTAAAAACATTTGTGCATCCAGTTGTGCCTGATTTTTTTGTATCAATTTTTTTTCTTTTAAAAAATAAGAAGGAAATGTTGCAGAACTTATTAAAAAATCGGTGGAAGGTAAAACGATTGTGTTTTTTAAATCTTTTGTATTTTCTTTTACAAGAAAAAATCTGTCCTTAAACGAAAAAAAACTTTTATCCGCTTGAACAACAAAGATATAAAGTTTTTTTTCGTTGCCGCAAAATTTTAGAGCCTCTTCTACTAAGTGTCTATGTCCGAGTGTGAAAGGATTTGCGTTGATAACTATTGCGGCATTTTTCGTTTCCGAAAAATCATAAGGACAGGTTTTTAACATTCCATTCAAAATATCTTCAGGCTGTTTTTCTCCTTTATACAATAATATCGAATTTTCAGCAGAGGCTAAACATTCAAAACCTGAATTTATAAAAAAGATTTTGGAATCTTTTTTTGTAAAGATAAAAAGGGATTTATATTTTGCTGCGTATGCATCTTTTAGCAAAGCCGAAAGAATTTCAGAAGTTAAATCCATTCCTTTGAATTTTGAATCGACAGCAAAACATTTTAAAACATTTCCCGAACGACCTCCGCATGCTGCAAGTTCATCATTATCATCGAATATTCCGTATGCGATTTCAAGGTCATCTGCTATAAGTTCATTTTTTTTTAATAAATCAGAAAAAAGTTTATTATAATATTCGATGTTTAAATTAATTTTTTGTAACGTCATATTTTTTTTCCATTTCTACATGCGGTACTTTTTTATATAAAAAAATATTTCCGATTACTTTATATCCAAGTTTTATATAAAACTCACATACGGATTGTCTGGCTGTAAGATAAATTTTTTTATATCCGTTTTGTAAAGCAAGAGCTTCAATAAACTGCATTAGTTTTTTACCCAGGCCTATATTTCTAAAACTTTTTTTTATGGCGACCGCTCTTATTCTTGCCGTATCTTCTTTATAATCCTGTAAAAATATTGTTCCTATAAGTTCTTTGTTCAGCCATGCAGCGAACATCATTGCATTTTTTTCATATTCAAGGTCATCGTCTCTTATATTTAAGCCTTGAGGTTTTCTAAAAATTTCGTTTCGGAAATCGAGAGATAATTCATATTCATCGGAACCATAAATAATTTCTTTTATTTCTATTTC
>CAUTTN010000033.1:0-14498 GCA_963541225.1 uncultured Treponema sp. | reverse complement strand
TCTTTTTCTTCTAAGGCAAATCTTTCTTTTAAAAGCCTTATTTGACTTGTTGTTCCGGATCCGTCAATTCCTTCAAACACAATAAAGTTTGTTAATACCATGCCGTCTATCATAACATTTTTTTTTTTGATATAATAGTAGGTAAGTGAACAAAAATAAAAAAAGACGCTTAACCGGTATTGTAATTTTCATTTTTATCGCAGCCGTTTCGCTTATAATATTTAAACCTATATCTATTTCTCTTGAAAAAAAACTTACGGAAGTAAAGGAGACTGTTATTTCCTCACTGGAAAAGGAATATAATATAACAATAAAATACGGTTCAATGTCTCCTGCTTTTTTTAAAAGAATTCTTATAAGAGATGTGAGTATTTATAATGCAGAAAATAATGAAAAAATTGCTTTTTTTTCTCTTATTTACTTTGATTATAGATTTTTTTCGCTTATAAAAAAAGATGCGGCAGCGGTAATTTCTGCAATAAGAATTTATGACGGGAATATAAATTTTAGTACGGTTAAAAATAAAAATATTTTAATCAAATTTATAAATCTAAATGCCTCAGAAGAGCAAAAATATAATTTGGAGAATGAGCTTAAAACAGCAAATGCAAAAAGACTGCAACTTTTTGAAACAGAGTTAAAAAAGCTTAAAGATAAGGCAAAACCTGCAAATATTATTTTGAGAAATATTTCGATAAATTATTCTACCGAAAATTTACAGTTCGGAATTTATTTATCGAGAGGAAATTTTAATTTAAATTCGGAAAGGACTGAGTTTAAACTTAATTCTAAATTCAGTTTTCATAATTTTGCACAAAAAAACTTTTCAGGTTTTTTTACACAAATAAATGTATCGGGTTCATTTTATCACAGCAGTTTGACTGCCTCATCAATAGTAAATTTTACGCAAATCAAAGTAGGCGATCTTTCCGTAAATAAGATTTCTCTTTTTACATCATATAAAGATAAAGTTATTTCTGTTAGGACATTACAAGATATTCATCCGATTGATGTAAAGGGTTCATGGAACATTGCAGAAAACAGCGGCAGTTTAAGTATGGAATGCAAAAACTTATATCCGCTGACTATTGCCAATTTTTCTAAAATAAATAAATCCTTTAAAGATTTAAATAAGCTTAAAATTACGGGTGGATTAAAATTAGAGTTTAAAAATAAAGAGGATTATTTTTGGAATACCGATTTTAATTTGGAATTACCTCCTCTTAAATTTAATGATTTTAAATTCGATACGGCTAATGTAAAGTTGAATATGCAAGGGGATAGTTCGGTAATAAGAGTAAATAGAATTTATGCCGACGGAAGAAGTGTAAATGCAAGTCTTTCCGGTGTCTATAAGATAAAAGAAATAATGCCCGATTTTAAATTAAATATTTCAAAGTTAAAACTTATAAACGATAAAAATCTTTTTGCAAATTTAAAAGTGTATTCAACTACCAAAAAAATTTATGCGGATATTACGGAATTAAATATAGGCGATTCTCATATCGAAAAAATACAAACAATTTTTGAAAAAAAAGAAAACAAAACCGATTTTTATATTTCGGGTAAAGATATGCAGGGTAATTTTAATATAGACGGTTCTTGGCTTTATCCTACAAGAAGTAAGCAAAAGACAGATTTAGGCTATCTTGAAATGCACGGATCAATGGACTCTGTAGGCATAAAAAATATTTATTTTGCAGCCCAATCTTTTTCGGCTGGCTTATCCAATCTTCCTTCTTCGATAGCGGATTTTCTTGAGCCGGTACAAATGACTAATGAATTTTATATTTCGACCGATTTTAAACAATTTTCGTATAATATAATTCAGGCGGTTTTGGCTTCCGGTTCGGAAAACGGTTTTTATAGTCTTTTTTCGGCTAACGGAAATAATAACTCTGCTCAAGTCGACGATATAGATATTGTATTCGGGAAGGTAAATATACGGGGGGCTTTTAACACCGAGTTTGAAAATACGGGTGCCGTTTTCGGATCAATTTTTACGGTAAATGGTATACCTTATAAAACGTCGGGTTTGTATTCGGATAATGAGCTAAGTTTGTACGGCGATTACGGAATAAATATAAATGTTTTTAATGATAAGAAAAAGATAAGAGGCAGTTTTCAAGTTGCAGAATTACCACTGCCCTTTATAAACGCTTTTTTTTCGGCAAATACTTCGTTTGAGTATTCCGATATAAAAAAATGGAATATAAATTGTAATATTGCAAAAATAGAATATGTCCGTCCGGCACTTCGATCTACGGATGATAATGTGGAATTCTCCGTTGCGGGATATGCGGATCCTATGGGCGTTTTTTTTCACGATGTAAAACTTGGAAAAAAATCTTCTTTTTTAAGCGGATCCGCCTCGTTAAATTTGGTTTCGGAATCCGGTACGGATTTAAGAACTTATACCGCAAATATTTTGCTTTCGGATATTGCTAAAAAAGAAAATCTTACATTCAGTTCATCAATTTCGGTTTCGGATAAAATGTATTTTAACGGAAAATGGAATTTTGAAAATCTCTCTCTTGATAAGTTTTTTAGAAATCAAAAACAAGAGAATAAAATAAATACGGAAATAGTTTTTTTGGGTTCAAACGATATTCTTTCTTTAAAACTTGATTTAAAAGAGTTGAATGCAAATTTTAACGGAGAAAATTTAACGGCAAAATCCGTACTCACGGTAGACGATAAAGAGGTTTTATTATCGGATACAAATTTAAAATGGGGAATTCATACAGCTGAAAAAATTAGTGCAAAACTAGATCTTCTAAAAGGAGAAGGGAATTTATTATTCGATTACTCCGCTTTGTCAAAAAATTTGACGGCAAAGTCGTTTTTTGAATTTGATTTTAAATCAAATAGTGAAAGTATAAACGAAAAAAATCTTTTAAAAAAGCTGTCTAATTTAATATCGTATTATACCGTAAACATGAAAATAAAAAATTGGGTTTTGGAAGATAAAAAAGGGGCGGAAGAAATTTCGGCAGTATTTGTGAAAGAGCCCAATATCATAGCCGTTTATGCCGGGGAAGGAGATAAAGTTTACGGTTTTAAAACGAATGACGGTCTTGTTTCTCTTCATATAGATGAATCCTTGCCATTGCATTTAAACCTTGACGGAACATTTACAAAAGAAGCTGTCAACTTAAATGTTGCGGATATATATATAAATTTACCGTGGATTGCAAATATTATTCCAAATAATGAAACGGTAAAATTCGATACGGGAAAAATTACCGGAAATTTAACCATAAGCGGAACACAATCCGATCCTTTGTTTTTCGGCGACTTAATAGGCAAAGATATTACGGGAACATCACCTTATTATTCTCCGGATAAATACGGCAGTGTAGATGTGCCGATTAAATTCTCCGGAACAATGCTTAATGTGCCTTATACTGTACTTCCCGGAAAAACAGGCAGTCTTTGGGCTGAAGTGAGTTCCGAATTTATAGGCTGGATTCCTTACGAAACAATAATTAAATGCGGAACCATAAAAAACAGTATGGGCTTAATAAAAACTAAAAATCTTGCTTTCCATGCCGACGGAAAAGCCGGAACGGAAATAAAAATAGAAATAACGCCCGAACTTATTAATCTTGAAGGTTATGCGGATTTCGATAACGGTTTTTTTTCTATCCCGTTTTCGGAACTTTATAAAATACAAGAAAAATATTCGGGCGGAAGCGGTAATACCAGGTTTACGATGAACTTAAAACTTAACTTAGGAAAAAAAAGCGAGTTTAGATATCCTTCTACCGATTTTCCTTTTTTGCGTACCTTTGCTTATACCGAAGCTCCGGTTGTTTTAATTGTAGATTCCGGTACCGGTTTGTTTGAAATGCACGGTTCCGCAAAAATAAGAACCGGAGAACTTTTTTATATAAAACGTAACTTTTATATAAAAGAGGGTGAACTTGAACTTTTAAACATAGAAGGTAAAATTGAGCCGCTCGTTTCGTTAAGGGCGGAAATAAGAGATAAAACTTCGTCCGGGCAGCCTGTTACAATAATATTAACTGCAAAAAATCAACACTTGGATATTGACAGATTTAGACCCGTATTGTCTGCTTTACCTGCAATGTCGGATACCGAAATAATGACATTAATGGGTCAAGTTGCTTTAGGCGATGTAAATAAGGGAAATGTTCTTAAAGAAACTCTCATAAACGCTTCGGATATATTTGCACAATTAGGTTTTTTAAGAAAGGTAGAAGATAAGGTAAGAAACACTTTAAAACTGGACGTTTTTTCTATGAGAACTTTATTTGTACAAAATCTCATATTCGGAAATTTATTTAAATCGTCGGTAGATACACCGTTGACAATCGGTAACTATTTTGATAATACAAGTGTTTACATTGGTAAGTATTTCGGATCTGCAATATATGCCGATGCGATGCTGCATCTTAGCTATTATGATCCGCTTTCATCAAAAGAAGATATTGCAAGAAAACCGGTTTACGGTAATTTATTATTCCAGCCTGAATTGGGTTTGGAAATGAATACTCCGTTTTTTCTATTGAGATGGCATATAGCTCCGAGCCGTCCTGATACGGCTTTTGTATCGGATACCGGCTTGACAATATCATGGAAATTTTCGTATTAAAATTAAGGGGACAAAGATGTTAAAAAAAGGGATTATATGCATCATGTTACTGACTTTTGCGGTTATTTGTTTTGCTCAGCCTGCGGAAGGCTGGTATAATGGTAAGCCTATTGTCAGTATACAGTTTAAAGGTTTGAATTCTGTAGACAGTACCGAGCTGGATGAGATTTTTAAGCCTTATAAGGGAAAACCTTTTTCCGATGAAATATATTGGGAAGTTCTTAACAAAATTTATTCTTTGGATTATTTTAAAGATATAAGCCCCAAAGCATTGCCTGCCGACAACGAATATAAGTCCGTTTTTTTGGAATTCGAGGTTGTCGAAAAACCGGCTGTTAAAGATATTGTTTTTATAGGTAATGAAAAAATACGAAAATCCGCATTATTGTCGGCATCTTCTTTAAAAAAAGGGGATATTTATAATGAAATTGCTATGCAAAATGACATTAGGGCAATAAAAGCGCATTATGCAGAAAAAGGTTACGGTTCTGCCGAAATTTCGGGTAAGCCTATAGAAAATAAAGAAAACAATTCTATCGTAATAGAATACACAATAAAAGAGGGAAAGCTTTCGGTAATAACAAAAATCTCATTTGAAGGGAATGCTAAATTTTCGGAAAAAGCCTTAAAAAAAGCCATGGTGTCCAAAGAAGCCGGTTTTATTCAATCCGGTTCGTTTAAGGAAGAATCCTTGGAAGAAGATAAAGCTGCTATAAAGGCTTTTTACGGAGAACGCGGTTATATAGACGCTATAGTGGAAACCGTTAAAAAAGAAATTGATAACGAAACCGATCCCCAAAAAGAGCAAATATCTTTGGTATATGTTATTAGAGAAGGTGAACAATACAAATATACGGGAACTACCTTTCAGGGGAATTATATTTTTTCTGCCGAAGAGTTGGGGTCAAAGATTAAAATTAGGCAGGGAGATATTTTTAATTCAAAAAAATTTGATATAGGGTTTAATGCTGTTGCCGATCTTTATTTTGAAAACGGTTATACTAATAATTATATCGATAAAAAAGATGTTAGGGACGATGTTTCCAAAGAAGTCGGTTTTATAATCACTATTGTAGAAAGAGAAAGAAGTCATATAGAAAATATAATAATAAAAGGTAATAAGCGTACAAAAGATTATGTAATTCAAAGAGAGCTTTTATTAAAACCCGGAGATGTTTTTTCTAAAACAAAGTTTTTTAACAGTTTAAGGAATCTTTTAAATTTAAGATATTTTTCTTCGGTAGTACCGGAAGTTGCTCCGGGTTCGGAGCAAGACCTTATAAATGTTGCAATAAATGTCGAAGATCAGTCTACTGCAAATGTTCAGTTCGGTATAACCTTTTCGGGCATATCGGATCCTAATGCTTTTCCCTTGTCGGTATTCGCACAATGGGAAGAGAAAAATTTTTTAGGTACGGGAAGAGAACTTTCGGCTAATGTAAATGCAAGTACGGATATTCAAAGCTTAACTTTAGGTTTTACGGAAAATTGGTTTTTAGGAACTCCTCTTTCGGTAGGGTTTAATTTTTCTGTAAAACATAAAAATTTGTTTGCACATCAGGATAGCCTTTATCCTTTCGGAATTGCCGATCCGCATATTTCGGAAGAAGATGCAAAAAATAATTCTATTATATCGGATGCCTATAAGATGAAGTATAATAGGTTAGAATTTAATTTCGGTATAAATTCCGGCTATAGATGGTTCCCTAATTTTTCGACTATAACGTTGAGAGGCGGTATCGATTTCGGTATAGTAAAAAATTTTTATAATAGCAATCTTTATCGGCCTCTCGATGAGAGTGTCAGGGCAGAGCAAATCAGATGGAGTTTAAGTAATTCGTTTTGGACCCGTTTGTCATTTGATGATAGGGATATAGCTCATGATCCGTCTAAGGGCTGGTTTTTAAGCCAGCAGTTTACATTTTTCGGTATAATTCCTAAAGTGGAAAACACCTATTATTTTAAATCCGATACAAAGGGAGAAGTTTATTTTAAACTCATTGACTATCCCGTATCCGATATTTGGAATTTAAAATTTGTTTTGGGATTTTATTCGGGGTTTACGTTTCAAGTACCGACAACTCAATCGCCTATTGCATACGGTAATAAACTTTATATAGACGGTATGTTTAACGGGAGAGGTTGGTACGGCACGGGCGATACTGCTTTGGGTAATGTTATGCAAAGTAACTGGATAGAATTTAGATGGCCTTTAGCTCATGGTATTTTATCTTTTGATTTTTTCTTTGATGCTATTGCCGTAAAAGAAGATTTAAAAAGTTTAAGAACATTGAGTATAAATGATTATCATTTTAGTTTTGGACCGGGACTTAGATTTTCGATTCCGCAATTTCCTTTGCGTTTGATGTTTGCAAATACGTTTAAATCGGTAAATTGGAAACCTGTATGGGGTAACGGAAAGGGCGCAGATTGGAAATTTGTTCTTTCGTTTAATATACCTAATTTATAAAAACTTAAAGGAGCCTTATTATGAAAAAGAGAGGTGTTTTGTTAATCTGTTTGTTTTTTATTTTTGGGACGGCGGTTTTTTCTCAACAAATAACCCGCTTTGCCGTAGTTAATTTTACTGCGATTTTTGATACGTTTAGAAGAGATTCAAAAGCCGCACGTGATTATCAGGATAAACAGATAAAATATAAGAACCAAATCCAAGAACTTTCCGATGAGATTGTAAAGCTGCGCCAAAAAAAAGTTGATGCGGCTGCTATGGGTAAAGACAGTCTTGTAAGAAAATATGAAGAGCAAATATCATCTAAAACCTCATTTTTACAGGAATTTGTAAAAGCGGGAAATGATGAACTTGAAATACTTAAAAGAAATTTGATAAATGATGATGAGTTTTATTCTTCATTATATGCTGCCGTTCAACGGATAGCGGAAACCGAAGGCTTTTCGATGGTATTAAGTTTGCAGCAAGGCAGCGGAATAATTTGGTATAGCCCTACTGTGGATATAACCGATAAAGTAATTGAAGAGTTAAGAAAATAAAGTGAATAAACCGCAAACGCCGATGATGCGGCAATATCTCGACATAAAATCTAAGTATAAAGATGAAGTCCTTTTTTTTAGACTGGGAGATTTTTATGAGATGTTTTTTGATGAAGCCGTAGAGGTAAGCAGGATATTAAATTTAACGCTTACAAAACGCAGCGGCGTTCCTATGTGCGGTATTCCGTATCACGCTGCAAAAATATATATTGCACGTCTTTTGCGGGCAGGAAAGAAAATTGCAATTTGTGAACAAATTACAGAGCCGTACGCAGGAGGTTTAACCGAAAGAAAAGTCGTAGAAGTTATTACACCCGGAACAGCTTCCGAAGACGACTTTTTGGAGCAGGGTTCCAATAATTATCTTGCCTGTATTTACTGTTCCGATAAAAAAACGCAAGGTTTCAAAGGCTTGGATTATTATGCAGGGTTTGCATACATAGATATAACGACCGGCAATTTTTTTGCTACTTCTTTTCCTAAGTCGGATTTTAATGAACAGCTCCTAAAAGAAATAGGAAGAATTAGTCCCAAAGAAATTTTAATTCAGCAATCGCTTCAAAACGAATTCCCTCTTTTTAAAAAAATAATTTCGGAATACCCGTCGATGATGCAAAATTTTTATCCCGATTGGAGCTTTAACCGGGAACAAGCAGAAAAAAAACTTTGTAATCTTTTCGGTACGGAAAACTTAAAGGGCTTTTTGCTTGACAAAGATTCTCCTGAAGTTCCGCCTGCAAGTCTTTTAATCCAATATTTGGAAGAAACTTCGGGTAAAAATCTTTCACACATTTCGGGTATTAAAATCTATTCGGAATCGGATTATGTTTCACTTGATGATTCTACACGAAAAAATTTGGAACTATTGAGTAATTTACGCGACAACACTTCTGCATTCAGCCTTTTTGAAACTGTAAATTATACAAAAACGGCAATGGGGTCAAGACTTTTAAGGCGGAGAATAAGTTATCCGCTTAGATCAAAACCCGAAATTGAAGAAAGACTTAATAAAGTAAATACGCTATATCGAAATGAAAAAACTGCGGCTATTGTCCGGGAACAATTGTCTTCCATTTTGGACATAGAAAGACTGTCATGCCGCATAAACATGCGTAAAACACACGGCAAAGATCTGCTTGCTTTAAAGCAAAGTTTTTTTTCCGTTATGCAAATTAAAAAAAAATTTACTAAAAAAGAAAACTTATTTTTAAACTTTACCGATGAAGAAAATTCACTTTTAGAAAAACTTTATAATTTACTTAACTCTGCAATAAACGAAGAATGTACGGTTTCGCTTACCGACGGCAAAGTAATAAAAAGGGGTTATTCAAAAAATGCCGATCGTCTGAAAAAATTAAAAGACAATACCCAAGAGATTCTTGAAGAATATCTAATGGAAGAAAGAAAAAATACGGGAATAGTTAATTTAAAAATAAAATATAACCGCATGATAGGATATTTTTTAGAAGTTTCGCTTGGAAATATAGAGGCAGTTCCTGATTATTTTGTAAGACAAAGGTCCTTATCGACGGCAGATCGTTTTGTAACCGAAAGATTAAAACAAATTGAAGACGAAATAAATGGTGCAGAGGAAAATTTAATCGAAATAGAAAAAGAACTATTTGAAAATCTTTGCTGCGAATTGGAAAAACACCAACGTTTTTTTACGAAAATTTCTGAAGCTGTAGCAGACCTTGATGTAAGTCAATCTCTTGCAAGGGCGGCTGTTTTACATGCGTGGACAAAGCCGCTTATAGCAGAGAATAAGGGAGTTTTGAATATTATAAACGGGCGGCATCCCGTTGTAGAAAATCATCTGCCTTCAGGAGAGTTTGTTCCCAATTCCATATTTTTATCGTCAATAAGCAATAACGAAAAAGAAACAATTCCGTTGTTTGCTTTAATTACCGGACCCAATATGGCAGGAAAAAGTACTTTTTTAAGGCAGACGGCTCTTATAACTTTGCTTGCACAAATAGGCTCTTTTGTTCCTGCCGAAAAAGCGGAGCTAAGCCCTGTAGATAAAATTTTTTGCAGAGTAGGGGCTTCCGACAATTTGGCAAGAGGCGAATCTACTTTTTTGGTAGAAATGACAGAAACTGCATATATTTTAAATTCTGCAACAAACGAGAGTCTTGTTATAATGGACGAAGTCGGTCGCGGAACTTCTACAGATGATGGTCTTGCAATAGCTCAAGCTGTTAGTGAATATCTATTAAACACAATAGGTGCTAAAACCCTATTTGCTACTCATTATCATGAACTTTCCCGCTTGGAACACAAAAGGCTTATAAACCTAAAACTTGAAGTTCTTGAAACCGAAGGCAAAATAGTATTTTTAAAAAAAGTTGTTCCAGGAACTGCCGGCAGCTCTTACGGTATACATGTTGCAGGATTGGCGGGTATCCCTTCCGAAGTTTTAACCCGTGCCGAAAATCTTTTATATATGATTTCACAGTTTAAAAATGCAGGTAATTTTAATTGCCCGGATGAACAAATCATAAATACCGCAAGGAAAGAACCGGCTCTTTTTTCTGAAGAAGAAATAATAATAAACGAAATTATATCCGTTGAACCGGATAATATTACCCCTCTAAATGCTTTAAAACTTATTTCCGGCTGGAAGAAAAAACTGTTACAAAAGTAACGGATATTTTTACAGCTATTTAAAATTGTTTTTTAATTATCATAAAATATAATCCGGCATATTTAAAGAAATACCTATATTTCTTCTTTTTTTTTATAAAAATACTTAAGTCTTTTTTCTATTATCCGATAAATTAATTAAGCACAGCTCAAATTGTAATGTGCTTCCGTCTTCTGCGGGATGACAGAGGATCCGGAAATGACATATCGGCAGGGATGCCGCGGCAATAAGAATTGCCGAAAATCACCAAAGGAGTAGGAATATGATCATTAATCACAACATGAGTGCTATGTTTTCGCAAAGAACATTAGGTCAGACTAATGTAATGAACCAGAAAAACATAGAAAAGCTTTCTTCAGGTTTACGCATTAACCGTGCCGGAGATGATGCTTCCGGTTTGGCAGTATCGGAAAAAATGAGAAGCCAAATCCGAGGTTTGAATCAAGCAAGTGCCAACGCACAAAATGGCATTTCGTTTATTCAAGTTGCAGAATCTTATCTTCAGGAAACAACTGATGTTATGCAGAGAATAAGAGAGCTTAGCATACAATCTTCCAACGGTATTTATACAGCTGAAGATCGCTTGTATATTCAGGTTGAAGTTTCGCAATTAATTGCAGAAGTTGACCGAATTGCAAGCCATGCTCAGTTCAACGGTATGAATATGCTTACCGGAAGATTTGCTCAAGAAACCGGAGAAAACACTGTTACCGCATCTATGTGGTTCCATATCGGTGCCAACATGGATCAAAGAACAAGGGCTTACATTGGAACAATGACTGCAAAATCTCTCGGCGTTCGCAATGTCGGAGACGAATCGATTATGAAAATCGACACGCCCGAAACAGCCAACCGTGCAATCGGTACCATTGATGAAGCCATCAAAAAAATCAATAAGCAGAGAGCCGATCTTGGTGCATACCAGAACAGACTTGAGCTTAGTGTTGTAGGTATCAATATTGCAGCAGAGAACCTCCAAGCTTCCGAATCACGAATCCGTGACGTAGATATGGCTAAGGAGATGGTAGATTATACCAAAAACCAGATTCTCACACAATCCGGTACAGCTATGCTTGCACAAGCAAATCAGGCAACACAAAGTGTCTTGAGCTTGTTAAGATAAGCTTAAAGCAGTTTGACGGGAAAGCGGTTCGGAAACGGACCGCTTTTTTTATTTGTGCGGAAGGTTTAATACCTGGCGTTTTACGTCTATGCTCTGTGTCGGTGTTGTTGATTTCTATTTTAACGTACAAAAGTTGAAAAATATGATATAATACAAGTATATGGGGCATGGTGTGAAAATTGGAGAAAAATGTGATTGGTGATGATCAAATTTTACAATTTCTTGATGAAAGAGGTTGTGTTATTAAGTGGCCTAAGAAAAATTGCGATAAATTAAATATCTTAAAATATTTGCAGAGTAAATTTATGTCGAATACAAAGTATTCCGAGATAGAGGTAAACGACTTATTAAAAAAATGGCATACTTTTAATGACCATGCTCTTCTTCGTCGGGAACTTTTTAACAGGTTTTTATTGGATCGGACTCCGGATTGTAAAGAATATTGGGTTAATGAAAATACATAAAAATAGAAAATGACAACAACGATAATAGCAATGCTTATGCTGATAATGTGCATAAAATTTTGATTATATAATTACCCTCAATAGGGAAAACATATATGAGGATATAGATTTGATTATAGAGTTTAGCGGGGTTTCAAAAACTTACGATTCCGGAAGAATGGCTTTAAAAAATGTTTCTTTTAAAATGAAAGAAGGAGAATTTATTGCCGTTATTGGAGCTTCCGGTGCAGGTAAATCGACACTCCTTAGGTGTATAAACCGTCTTACGGATTTTGATTCCGGAGATATTTTTTTTGACGGAATAAATATAAAAAAACTAAAAGGTAAAGAACTTAAAAAAACACGTTCCAAAATAGGAATGGTTTTTCAAAATTATAATTTAGTGGAAAGACTTAATGCCGTCGAAAATGTTTTGCATGGCTGTCTTGGAACAATTCCTTTTTATAGAGGGGCTTTCGGATTTTATACGGAAGAAGAAAAGGCAAGAGCTTTTTCACTTTTAAAAAAAGTCGATATGACCGAATTTGCATATCAGTCTTGCAGCGAATTGAGCGGCGGTCAAAAACAAAGAATAGGAATTGCAAGAGCTTTAATGCAGCAGCCGAAACTTTTGTTATGTGATGAACCCGTTTCTTCTTTGGATCCTGAGTCTGCAAAAACCGTTTTGGACTATATTAAATTTTTCTCTATAGATAAAAATATTGCCTGTATTATAAATCTGCACCAAATAGATTTTGCAAAAAAATATGCCGACAGAATTATTGCATTAAATACGGGCAAAATAGTTTATGACGGAAAGCCTAATTGTTTAGATGAAAAGATTTTGTATGAAGAAATATTTAAAACAAACAGCAGATTCTAAAACCAATGTCATTATAAAGAGGCGTTTATGAGATTTGATTTAAAAATTAACAATAAACAAAAAAAAGAAAGAGGCATAAAACATAGGCATTACAAGAAAGATAAAAATGCGTCTTATGATTTTTTTGTTAAAAAAAAATTAAAAGGTATTTATATAGTTTTTTCTTTTGTGTCGATTTGGTTAATATCTGCGAAGGTATCGGGTTTTAAAGATTTTTCGGTAGTTTTTAAAATACCTTTGGGCTTTGCGTGGCTTGCAAATAATTTTATACCCAATTACGAAAGTTTAAAATATTTTCCTTTTATTTTAAAAACATTATTAGACACATTTTTGACGGCAGCAGCTTCAACGGTATGTGCTTCCTTTTTTGCATTTTTTTTTGCAATTTTAGGATCGCAAACTTGCGGTTTAAATAAATGTATAAAACTGATTATAAAACTTAGTGCTTCTTTTTTTAGAAATATTCCGCTTGTTGCATGGGCAATGCTTTTATTATTTTCTTTTAAACAAAATAACTTTACCGGCTTTTTAGCTTTATTTATTGTTACATTCGGACATCTTTTGAGAGTATTTAAGGAAATGATAGATGAAACGGCTTCAGAATCTTTTGAAGCCGTCAGAGCTTCCGGGGCTCCTTATATTTCTGCCGTATTTCAAACTATAATTCCAAGTACTGTATCCGGACTTGTTTCCTGGATATTATATGCAATAGAAAATAATGTTCGGGATTCCGCTTTGATAGGAATTTTGACGGGAACGGGAATAGGGTTTTTATTTAATTTGTATTTTAAAAGCTTTAGATATAAAGAAGCAGGTCTTATTATTTTTGTATTGGTTATTACGGTTTTGATTATAGATTTTATTTCCAATAAAATAAGGCAGGCTTTATTATGAAAAATAGCAATAAAATAAAGATACGTGTTTTTTCAAAACAAAAGTTTATAATTGAATTGACTTTTATTGTTTTAATTTTTGTTACGGTAGTTGCCGTACTCAGGTTTAATTTTCCTAAAACAGGGCTTTACAAGGCTTTAGCCGATTTTTTTAATTATGCTGTTAAGATGTTTTTCCTTCCTAAACTTTCAGGTATGTATTCTTTTAAAGAGTTGGTATATTCATTATTTGTAACTTTATCCCTTGCAATTCTTACAACAACTTTCGGCATTGTGTTTGCTTTCTTTTTAAGTCTGGGAGCCGCGGAAAATATTTCCAATAAATATTTTTCGATAATTATCCGCAGTGTGATGTCGTTTATAAGGGCGGTACCAACAATTATTTGGGTGTTAATTTTTTCCAACATTTTGAGTATCGGAGCCGAAGCCGCAATAATCGGAATGAGTTTTCATAGTACTGCATATTTGGTAAAAGGTTTTTCGGAAAGTTTTGAACAGATAGATAAAAAAACTATTGAAGCCTTAAAAGCCTGCGGTGCCGGATATAGTGAAATTATAACGCAAGCCATTATTCCTGTATCGATTAATCAATTGATTTCGTGGAGTTTTTTTAGGTTTGAAATTAATTTTGCAAATGCCGTTGCCTTAGGTGCTGCTGCCGGAGCCGGCGGAATAGGTTATGAACTTTTTATTGCAGGAAGTTTAAATTTCAATATGAAAGAAGTCGGAATAATTTCTTATATGATTTTTATAGTTTCTGTTATACTTGAAATTTTGTCTTCTAAAATACGGAATAGATTAAGACTTCATTAATTTTTTGTACATTAATATTATAAAATAAGTATTGGAGAACCTAATTAATGAGTAAAAGAATAGAAATAC
>CAUTTN010000032.1:0-14721 GCA_963541225.1 uncultured Treponema sp. | reverse complement strand
AATTTTACAATATAGATTTTGACTACTACTCCCATTTTAGGGTGTAGGTTACTTCAACCGTGCCTTTTGCATAATTTGCAGAATCTGAACTTGTATATTTAAATGTAAAATCCTTTTCTTCTCCTCTCTTTAAAGAAACAGTATCAGGAAATTCAACTATAACACTATTACCAAGGTCTTTCTCGGCAATTTTGCTCCAAACCCACATATCATTATCTTTTTGATAAGAAATAGTAATTAAACTATTTCCATAATCTACAAGTATTTTTTCTTTGTAAACATCTGACCCTACATTACTTACATTATGATACTTTATCAATCTAATATCGAACTGAACTTGATAATTATCAGGTCGTGAATCAAATTTTTTTTCAATATATTCTCCAGAAAACATACTTTCTTCAACATAAAGCTTACGAGCTTTATATAGTTCACCAGCCCAATGTTCACGAAGCTTTTTACCTTCATTTGCATGCCATAAAGTGGTATAGGACTCTAAGTTAGCATTGTTTCCATGTCTTGCTTTAAGATTATAAACAAAATACGTATATGGATAGTTTTTATTCCACCACATATCAACATTTCTTATTTTTTTTGCAGTAATCGTCAACTTTCGTGTGTCCGGTATCTTCCTAAATACTACTTTTACAGTTTCTTGCTTTTCTACAGTAAGTCTGGCAGACATTTTGTTTTCTGAAATCGCAGACTGGGGAACTCCCGTCCATTCTGAAACTTCATATCCGTCTGTAGCTTGGGCAAAAAAAGTTACCGTTCCTCCTTTTTTTACATAATTGTCGAAGCTGTTGGGGCGGGGATTGGGGTTCAGCAATTTTCCATCATATAAAGCACTAATCGTTCCAGAACCCTCCTTATTGAAAATGACATTATACGACTCTTCCACTTCTACTTTTGCAGGAGTTGTAGCTATTACTGCCGTTGTATTTCCATCTACGTTATTATTCGTATTGGTAACAATGCAGTAATAGTATTCGGTTTTTACCGCTGAGGTATCAATAGTTGTAGAATAAGAAGCTTCCTTTGCTCCGGAGATTTCCGAACCGCTTTCTGTGCCGCTGTACGGGTTTTTATACCATTGGTACGAAAGCACTCCTTTATCCGTCGAAAGAGCTTCTACTTTGAGTGTAACGGCACCTGATGTGTTTATAGGAAAGACTTTACCTTCGGGTTGTTTAATAATACGGGGCTGTTCTGCATCAGTGGTAAGCAGACCGTTAGTAATCAATAATTTTACGGCATTGGATTTTACCGTTTCCGATTTACCGTTTTTTGTATTGGTATTTTTTACTTCGCAATATACATAGCAATTAGTTTCTTGATTTTTATCGGGGGTGTAAGAAGCCCGATTTTCACCCGCGATTTCGGTACCGCCCTCATTGGATTGTACCGTATTAGTATACCATTGATACGACAAGTTTTCCCCATCAGGCACAGGTGCGGTTTTAACGCCGAAAGATACATCTTCTTCGGCTGAAAGTTTTATTCTTATCGGTTTCGGCTGTGCAAGAATAATCGGCTGTGTTACGCTATAGTCGGGATTATCGGTTGTAATTACTTCTACCCGTTTTTTTGTTATTTTATTTTTGTAAGGAGAATATCCTGCTCCGGTTGCTTTTTTTTCGGCAGGCTTGGTAAAGGAACCGTTTTGCGGTGCAGCATAATTGCTGTTGTTTATTTTGTCTTTAACCCAACTATAAATAACAACAGCTCCGTTTTCTTTTACATACCCTACAGGATCAGTCATATAAAACGGTTCGGTAAATTGAACATGATCTCCCTTAGAGGGAACTGCATAATCCACCCAATTCAACGGTACTTTATTACCAAACATTTCTTTAATATAACTGGGATCGCTGTAATAGAACAAAAATTTTGAGTAACGGTCTACACAAAACAATGAGCTGTCTGGTTTTATACCTCCCGAAGCCTCTGCCGTAAACCGGTAAAAATAAAACCTGTTATCGTGAGGATTGGAGGGCGGAACCTCACCTCCTGCCCATCTTTCCGATCTGGTTTTATAGCGGTAAACTTTTACGTTCGATACGGCTTTAATACCGGAACCTATTGTTGCAGGTTCATTACTCCATACTTCAGGCGAGCCGCTCCAGTTTCCTTCAAGAAATTTATATGAAGGGACAATTCCCGACATACTCGGCATATTTAAGACCCAATTATCGAATTTGGAAACAGGGAATTCGTAGTTTTCGGTATAATAGTCAAAAGGGTCTACTTCTTCGACAATTGTATTTATTTTTAAAATATACTTTTTATTCCCGTTTTTATCTTGCGGATTATATACCGACATAGCATCTTTTTTTATCGTTAAAGGCATTTCCCAATCTTGGTATTGTCCCGGCTTCCCTTTAACCGATAGTTTAACCGATAAAATGTCTTGCCCGTTAAATAGAGCAGGATCGGGCGAGAGTTCTACAGGAATATCTGCAAAGTCTTTAAATACAGCGACAATATCATCGGCTGTAATTTTTTCGGTATTAATCGGAACACTTGCAGCCTTGCCTATGTCGTTTTTAATGCCTAAAATATAAATTTCTTCCGGCTGTAAAGCAGCATCTTCATTTTCTTGTCTTTCAGCCCGCGTTATATTAACATAAAATTCAAAATCTTTATAAAGCCCTTTTTTTCCGCGTACAAAAATCCGTATATCTACCGGTTCCGCTTCTTTCAGCTCGATGGGGCTGTTTTCTATTTCGACGGGAATTAATACGGTTTCGGTGCCGTAGGTAAATTCCGCCTTTATTTTTGCGGGTAATATAACGCTTTCTTTGTAAGGAACCGTTACTGTTCCCGATATTGCATCAACTCCGCAAATTGTAAGAGTTTTTAATGTAAGATCATGGGGTTCGCTTTGCGTTATTTTTATAACTTTGGTTACCGAGCCGTATTTACCTTCATTGTCGCTTATTTTTAAAGTTACAGGAACAGGTTTTCCGGGGCTTAACGGAACTCCGTCCCCGTTAATTTCTACCTTAACTTTAACTTCTTCCATCTTCGATAAGGATAAAACGGCTTTTACTTCAATATTTTCTGCGGTAATTTCTTCAATGGCAGGAGATACATTTACCAAATATGTTTGTGCTTCGGTAATTTTTTTAAGTTTATCGGCATCATCTTTAGGCTGTTCTGTCAAAAAAGGGATTGCCTGAGTTCCGTTTACTTTTATTTCGGTAATATATACTTTTTGTTCTTCATCCGAAACGGATCTGGGATACCAAGCCGTTCCTATCGACGGTTTACAGGAGCCGGCAAAAAACAATATTACGGCTATTCCCGTAAGAAAAATACGATTTGCCTTTTTTTTCATAATTTACCTCATACTTTAAATAAAAGACCTAAACTTAATCCGAAGTCCAAATTGTTCATATAAAAAGATTTGATCGGATCCCGTTCAAAATCGATATTTTTATTTTTTCCTTTAGCAGCATCTACAATCTTTTTAGGCATTATAACATATTTGGGTTTATAAATGCAATATTGTAAATGAGTTCCTATTGTAAGTTCCATCGTTTCGATTACGGGCTGATTGTACGCAAGCCCGATTTTAAAGGAAAATCCGATGGGGTTTATTTTCTTCATCATTTTATCGCTTACTACAAGGGTTCCTGTTTCAGGGTAAAAATCAGGACCCAATTTTTTTAGCTCTTTTAATTTTTCTTCAGAAAGATTTGTGTAAAGTTCGTAAGTCGGGTCAGGGTCTAAAGGAACTTTTCCGCCAAGTGTAAAAGATAAGGCAAGTCTGTTTTTCATAAAATAAGTTTTTATGCTTGTACCAAAGTTTAACACAGGACTCATAAAAACACGGCAATAAACGTCTATATTGCCTATTCCCTCCTCAACCGAACCGGAAATTTGTCCCGAAAAACCGGAACCTACACCTATATTAAATGCAAGTCCCAGTCCTCCGAAAGTATGATTTGTCATAAAGTTAAAGTATCTTTTTGCTTCAAAAATATAGGTAAGTTCTGCTTCACCCGACATTACAAAGCCCAACATTCCTTTCATAAACTTAGCACCAAGATAATCCATATCCTGCTTGCTTATGTGCGGATCGGTATATGAACCCGAAAAATTAGCTCTTAAACCGAGTGTAAATCCTTTATCAAAAGAAAAGACCGAAACATTAAGTATTAATACTATAAAAATAGCAAAGATATATTTTTTCATGTATATACTCCGAAGTAAAAGTATAAACCTTTTTTTTGATGCGGTCAAGTATTGCATAAAGGCTTAAAAGGTTTTATGTCTCGAAGTTCAACCCGGGTGTACTTTTAAAAACTTAGGATTTAGAATTTCCATAATTCGAAAAAAAGATGGAATTTTCGGCTAACCGGATTTTTATAAACTCTAACACCTTTTTTCTTTATTCGTGCGGATGGTTTAATACCTGACATTTTACGTCTACGCTATGCATCGGGGTTGTTTGATTATATAGAACCTCTAAAAAATATATCGGCTTTTTATATGTTTTTCATAAATCCGGCAAATCTTTTAACGATATATAATAATCTGCAAGTTGTTCAATTTTTTCTTTTAATCCCCATGGCGGATTTATTATAATGATACCGGAACCGATAAGTCCGTACCCGTTTTCGGAAGATTCCGAATGGTGTACGGGTTTATGATTTATTTCAATATTAAATATATCTATATTTTTTGAATATGCGGATAAAGATAAGTTTTCTTTTAGTTTTTCGGTTTCTGTAAAACGTCTTTTGATAATCGGATACCAAATTATAAGTTTGCACGTATTCCATTTTTTTAAAACTTGTTCGGCAGTTATTTCTATATTATTATAGTCCGAAGTAACTTCATAGCTGGGATCAAATAAAGCAAATCCTCGTTTTTGTTCGGGCGGCGTAAGAGCTTTAAAAGCCTCGTAACAATCTCTTTTATGGATATGAATATTTTTTACGCCTTTATATAATTGCTTTAAATTTGAATATTCGTCCGATTGAAGTTCCGTTAAAATTAATTCGCTTTTCGAATTTAAAAATGAGCGTATTATTTCCGGAGAACCTGCATATATTTTAGATGTTGTATAATTTTTTTTACAATAGTCCAAATAGAGCTTTAAGTCTTGAGGAATAGGTTCGGGCAGTTTTTGATTTTCATATAAATTTAGAAGATAAAGAATTCCGGTTTCGGCTTCCCCCGTTTGCAAACTCCAATCGCTTAAAAGATTATATATTCCTTTACCTGCATTTAAATCGAAAGCAGTAAACGTTTTTTTATTTTGAGTAAAAATATTTAAAAAAGAAAACAGCACCGAATGTTTAAAAACATCGGCTCGATTCCCCGCATGGAATTCGTGTCTGTAACTAAGCATTTATTCTAAAACTAAACTCTTTTATTGCACCAAATCCCTTTTCTATAATGATAAAAAAGAATAGAGGTTTCGGTAATTTCTGCAAGGAAAGATGCAAGCCATACACTAAACAATGGCAGTTTTAAGACGGTAACAAATAAGAATAAAACGGGAACTTGAACAAACCACCGGCAGCCTGCTGTAGCATAAAGAAGAGGTTTTGTATAGCCTGAGCCTGTAAAAACCGTTGCAAAACCTAAACCTGTTGCAAGAATAGCCAAAGAAGCGTAAATAAATTTAAGCATAATTGCTCCCTGCCTTAAAATTTCCGTATCATCTCTAAAAAAGAAATGCAAAAATACTTGCGGAAACGTATAAACAATAATTGCAATACAGGCTACAACGGAAGCCGATAAAAAAGCTGCAATTTTGGAAATTTGTTTTGCTTCTTGCACATTGTTTTTTCCCAAACTTTGACCTACCATTGCAGAACCGCCCATATTAAAACCGAACATCGGCATAAAAGCTAACTGCCCTAGTCTGCCGCCTACACCAGAAAGAGCCACTGCATCGGCTCCATAAACTGCAACGAATTTCATAACCAGCGTTTGAGAAAAACTTCTTAAAAGAACGTTAATTCCCGAAGGCAATCCGATTAGAAGAAGATCTTTATCTATCTCTTTATCCAGCTTAAAAAGCCTTTTAAAAGTAATTTTAATTTTTCGTCTTCCGCTCAACAAAATTATGAATCCGTATAAAAAACTTATTGTTCTTGCAATAACGGTTGCAAGAGCTGCACCAAAAACTCCAAACCCGAATCCCGGAATACCCAGCAGCGGAACAACATCAAACATTAAAATCGGATCCAGTATAAGATTAAGGGAAGCCGATATTATCATAATATACATAGGCGTTTTTGCATCGCCCGTACATCGGAAAATAGTGTTAACAGAAAAAGAAGAGAACATGACAGGAATAAAGAAAAGTCTTATCCACCCGTATTCCAAGGCGGCATTTACAACTTCTTCATCAGGAAGAAAAAACCACAAAAGAGGCTTTAAAATTATAGCTATTAAAATACCGGAAATAATTGCAAGTATAATTTTAAAACTTATAGTCTGCTCCGCAATCCTCTGAGTTTTTTCCATATCGCCTCTACCATAATTTTGAGAAATCATCGAAACGGAACTGGCTCCTGCTATTTCATTAAATATGGTAAACAACATATATATTGAAGTAAAAATCGTAACACCGGAAAGAGCTGTCTTTGAAATTTGTGCGACCCAAGCCATATCCACAATATCATAAAAAGTTTGAAGCCCCATCGAAATCATTGTAGGATACGATAGAAACCATAAGTCTTTGGAAATTTTTTTTGTATTTGATATAGATACCGAATTTTCATCGGGAATGTTATTCATAGTTTTACTCCATAGTCATTAAATCCGTTTAGAATTAATAGTATCATAAATTACGGAAATAATGCAAGCGGTATTTAACGAGAAGCTGTAAACCGGAGAAGGCTCCCCCAACCACAGCATAAAAGCTGTTGCCTAACCGGAATCACTACAAACAAAAAAAAGAAGTACCGAAACACATACATAATTTGCAAGAAAAGAATCAACAACCCCGACACGAGCGTCGGGTACAGTGCTCAATGTTTCGCACTGTATGTTCTAATAAGGTGGTTGCAGTCGGCTTTAATACCCTTTGTTACGACGCAAGAAGCGTCGGGGTGTAAAACCCTCCGCACGAATAAAATTTCATCTTACAATTCGTTCAAAGCACTTCTCGGCGTTTTTAAAGTTTCCGTAATTATTGCCGCAAATCAATTAGTTGTTTTTATAGTTTATCCCTTAGGTAATTTAACCCGATTAATTACATCAATCTTTGCGACAAGGGCAATAATAAAAGAGTTAACTCCGATGTTGAATATGGAAGAAAAACCGATTGCCTTAACTCCAAAAAAAACTTTTGAAAATAAAATTGTTTTTGAAAATGTAAGTTTCGCTTCTCCTGAAGAATCCGAAGATGAATTGTCTTTGGAAGAAACAGATGAAACCGCCGAATCGAATTTTGTTTTTTTCGAATTTTAACTTGAATATAAAAAAAGGCGAAAAAATTTTAGTAGCCGGTAAAAGCGGAGCCGGAAAATCCACGCTTTTAAGTCTTTTTTATAAAAAATTTACCGGATATGTAGGTTCAATTAAAATTGACGGTGTGGATATTCGGAATATATCCGGTGAAGATTATTTTAATTTGGTTTCCGTTGTGCATCAGTCTCCTTTTATTTTTGATGATACCGTAAAAAACAATACATCACTTTACAGCGAATTTGATGAAAGCAAAATTGAAGATGCCGTGAACCGAGCCGGTTTACAAAAAGTTATTTTGAATCTCCCTGAAAATAACCGATTTTTTGTTGCTGAAAAATGAAACCCTTTTACGCCTCATCCGTATAATACTTAGCCTGCAAGTTATAAAGCTCCTTGTACTTGCCTTCTTGGTTTATAAGAGTTTCATGTTTTCCGTCTTGGACGATATGTGCATTGTCGAACACAAGAGTCCTATCCGAAAATTTTGTAACTGCCATCCTATGCGAAATATAAAGAGAACACTTATCCGCAAAGAAAGAATCGAACTGCTCATAGATTTTATTTTCGGCTTTTGGGTCGAGAGCTGCTGTCGGTTCGTCTAAAATTACTATCGGGGCGTTTTTATATGCGGCTCTGGCTATTGCAATCTTTTGCCCTTCTCCTCCTGAGGGGGTAAAACCTGCATCGTCAAAATCACGGTACACCAAGGTTTCCAAGCCTTTATCCAATTTATCGGTAACTTCTTTTAAGCCCGATGCCGAAACGATATTTTCCAAACGCTTTTTATCGGCTTCGGTTTTATCGTTCCCGAAGGTAATATTTTCTTTTATGCTAAAAGAAAAAAGTTTAAAATCTTGGAAGACTGCTGCAAACCAAGTTTGATAGTAATTATAATCTATTTCTTGTATGTCGATACCGTTAATTAAAATTTTGCCTTCGGTAGGTTCGTATAGGCGCATTAAAAGTTTTACAAAGGTTGATTTACCTGCACCGTTTTCCCCGATGATTGCAATCCGTTCTTTGGAATTAAATTTAACGTTTACATTTTGTAAGGCAAACTTTTCGCTTGTGCCGTATTTGAAAGAAACATTTTGAAATTCAATGTCGAAGTTTTCAGGTAAAAGGGGCTTTTCTCCTTTTTCATTATCCATAGACGGCATATTCATATATTCTTTAAAAGCAGAAAAGTATTCGTTAAACTGAGAAAGCTGAACGACGGTTTTTATAATTTCGGATAGTATCGAGGCGAAAGAATTTACGGCTGCAAGATACATTGTAAAATTTCCTACCGAAAGAGCGGAGTCTAATGTTTGCTTAATTACAAAAAAATAACTTATGATTAGTTGAACGGCAAAGGTAAAAGAATTAAAGGCTCCGCTTATAAAACGGGTGTTGGCTATATTGTTATAAAATTTTCCGAGTACTTCAATTTGTTTATTGTATTTTTCTAAAAACCACGGAGCTAAATTATAGGTACGGATTTCTTTTCCGTATTGAAAATCTTCCATTTTTTCGGAATAGTAGCCGATACGTCTTTCCTGCACGGATTGTTCCATGCGGTATTTTATTCCATGTTTATTTGTTGTTGCAAAGACCAAAGAATTAAGAGCTACAATTATGATAACTGCAAGTACAAGCCATGGGCTTAAAATTGCGATAACGGAAATAAGCCCTGCAAAAGTGAGCAGTTTACCGAATAAACTGATCCATTCTTCCAAAATCATAGCAAATCCGTAACCGCCGGAATATGCATATTGATCCGCCTTTTGTTTTAAGTTTAAAAATTCGGGAGTTTCAAGCCGTTCATAATCTACCTGCATTAATTTTTTCCCTATATCGGCTTGAAACCGTTGGAAGGATATATTTTTCAAGATACTAATTGAACGGTTTAATAAAGCGGTGGTAATACTTAATGCAAACAATGCACCTGCATACAGTATAAGAAAGCGTATAGTTTCTTCTATATTTTGTATTGTAAACAAAGCATCAATAATGAACTTAGGCAATACCACCGCCATTACCGTTTTTACTGCATTTAAAATTTCTTTTAATAAAATGACAACAGGAAAACGTTTGTCAAGCCGCCAACACATAACAAAATAATATAAAGCACCCTTAAACATGAGATAATCCCTCACTATCAAATACAATTTTTCCATCTTCCATTTTAATTAAACGTTCTGCTTGACGGGCAATGTTTTCATCGTGAGTTACAAGCAAAACTGTCTGATTATACCGTTTACTGCATTCTTTAAGTAAGGCAATAACTGTTTCGGAATTTTTTTTGTCAAGATTACCTGTCGGTTCATCTGCAAGAATAACTGCGGGACGTGTAAGAATACTCCGTGCTATTGCAACCCTCTGTTGTTGTCCGCCTGAAAGTTGATTGGGAAAACGGTCTAATTTATCTTTTAATTGCAATAGATTTATGACCTCATTAAAAAAATCAGGCTCAGGGCTTTCGTTTTTTAATAAAAGAGGAAACAAAATATTTTTTTCGATTGAAAGACTCATAATTAAATTAAAAAATTGATAAATGATTGCCGCCTTTTTTCTGCGGTATTCCGAAAGTTCTGTTTCATTTAAGTTTGAAATATCGATAGAATCAACAATAATTTGTCCCGAGTCGCAAGAGTCCACTCCGCCGATTAAATGCAAAAGCGTTGATTTTCCCGAACCGCTTGCTCCCGTTATAACCGTAAATTCTCCCCGGTTTATTTTTAAATTAATATCTCTACAGGCATAAACGATATTTTCTTTTTCGCCGTAAGTCTTTGTTAAATTAATTGTATTAATTACTTCCATATTAGTCCTCCTTATGTTTTATAGATAAGTCAAACCTATCATAGCTTTTTCTGCCATTTTTTTTGTCATAATACAACTTTCATCTGAAAGTTTAAATGGGTTACCGGTATCAAGTAAACTAAATCCTAAACAATTAGAACAAAGTTTTCTTGCAAAGCAAGAATTACAAGTTGTATTTGTTTGTGCATTTAAAAATGAACAAGTTTTATTTTGAATTGTATTAAATTGTTTTGATAGAAATATATTAGGATCAAAGACTGAACCCATGTTTAATGATTCTTCATCAATAACCATAAAGCAGGGATAAATATTTCCTGTTACGGATACAGATAAAGTTCCGCTTCCTGCCGGACACAACAGTGAAGTGTGTTTGTTTTCTTTATTGGCTAACTCAGAAAGAACTCCTTGCAATAGTGAGTATGAAGGAATTTGCTTATTACCATTTTTTAGTTTTTGAAAATATTCAAAAACGGAATCAATAAATGGCGCATAATTTTTTAATACAAAAGAACAAGTTTTACAACCTCCGGCAGGAGCAGTATGAATAAGTATATTAGGAAATAAATTATTAATGTGTTCTGCAATATCAAGAACCGAAATATTATGTTTTACATGATAATTTGTATAAGTTGCTTCTATTTGATAGGGTTGTCCTGTTTTTTCTTTCAGAGTTCTTATATTATTTATAATAGTTTCAGAAGTATTTATATTCTTTTTATTAGGTCTGGTAATATTATTTACTATTACATCACCGTCATAACTTACGGTTATTTTTATATTATATTTTTTTATCAATTTTATAATTTTATCATTTAAAATAGTTCCATTTGTTACAGCTCCGAATGTAGTTTTTTTCTCTTTTCCTTTATTTATATATGAAATCTTTTCACAGGCGTATTCAATAAGCGGAATATTTAAAAAAGGTTCTCCTCCAAAAAATTGAATATATGAGATATTGTTAAAATATGAATAAAAACAATTTAAAACAGAGTCCATAGTCTTCTTATTCATAATTGATTTGTCTGATTTATATGAGCCTCCATTTGCATAGCAATATACACAGTTTAAATTGCAATCATTACTTACATTGATTACTAATCGATCCAGTTTTTTTGAGTGATATGGATTAAAATTGTTTATCGAAACAGGTTTTTGCTCAGGTGCTTTATTTTCAAGAAACATCTTTAAATATTTTAAATATGTTTCTTCTGAAATATTGAATTTGCGTAATACTTCTGCTTTGATAACTTTCGAGTCAAGGGCTGCTAATAAATCTTTTCCTGCTCGGTTTATTTTAAAAAAACGTTTTGTATGAGGAAAAAAACAAATGAAATTATTATCATCTATATCTACAAAATGTATATCTTTACCTATCATATTTTACGCCTCATTTTTTATTACAGAAATTAGCTCGGTTCTTACAATTTTTTTTAAATTAAGGAAATAAATTCCGAATATTGAAATAGCAAGCAGGATTATGTAAATAAAGATAAATACGTAATCAAATCCTAAAATGAATTTATAAAAGGTAAAATAAGTAATAGTTATAAAATATATATAAATAACAAGTATGCAAAACGGGAAGGCTTTAAAAAAAGAAAAGACGGAATGTAAAAAAGCCTCTTGCATAAATATTTTTTTTATGTTTTGTTTCGATAGTCCCAGCGACATCATGACTGTAATTTCTTTTTTTCTATTTTCCAAACTTAGAGTTATTGCACAATAAACATTTACAATAGTTAAAAATAATAAAAAACACATAAATGTAAAAAAGATTATCCTTGCTTTTTTAGCTACAGCAATTCTATCTGTTTTTTCAATGTCGGCATTATATATATATAAATTTTTTACCGGTATATTTTCTTGCAATTTGTTTGATATTAGTGCGGCAGTATCGAAAAAAGCTTTTTTTTCGATTTTAAAATTGAATGTATAAAATTTATCTTTATAATCGGCCAAGTCTTCATTGTAAAATTGCTCAATTTTTTCTATAGGTACGATAAGAAAAATAAAATAATTTAGGGGTTTTATTGCTATGGTTTTCGGATATTTATTTAACATTGTTGTGTTTATAGTTTTTGTTATATTTTTATTTCCCGTATACAGGGTAATATTTTTTAATCCTGCATCAAAAAAAGGAATAGTTATAGGATTATAATACGGCTCATACACTGTTTGTTTAATACGGTTTATGAGTACAGCATTTGCAGATTGTGAGAGATTGTTATCGGTAAGCAGTTTATTAAAATGCTCTTTGTTAATACCGATACAGCCAATTTTTAATTTGTAGATACCGTTTTGAATTTTGTGTGAATTAAAAAATTTATTATTTTTGTTATACTGCATAAATTTTTCAGAAAAAGCATTACCGTCCAATTCCGTAAAAAAGTAAATGTTTGAACTGATATACGCATCTTGAACACCGTTTAGTGTTTTAAGTTCTTTAAAAAGAGGTATCAGTTTTTCTCCCTCTCTTTCATCTATCCTTACCTGCAAATTATAATTTATATCCGGTGTTTTGTAGTTAATATTTAGTGTAAAAAATGCAAGAGATGCAAGGAAATACGATAATAAAATATAACTTGATGCAATAATCCGTGAAACAGGTTTAAAATAATGTGTGTTGTTTTTATAAAATTCTTTTTGCCATAGTCTTGAATATCTTTTTTTCTTTTTATGTATGTCTATAAAGCCTTTTAACGCATATATAGGAGTATATCCCGATATTTTTTTTGCAGTTTTTTTTACTGCTATAAAGACGGTGAACAGTGCAAAAAGAAAAATAGGTATATAACAAATTGGATTATATATAAGCGGAAGTTGAATATTACTTTCTAACGCAATATTTTTAAAACTTTCTTGCGGAAGGTTTAACCGGTTAATAATATGGGCAATAACAAGAAAAATGCCGGTACCGAGTCCCATTCCTATAAAAATAGGAATAATACCTATAAATACGGCTTCAAGGCTTAACGTTTTTTTTATATTTTTGGGATCGGTTCCAAGTGTTTTTAATAGTCCTAATTCCCTTATACGCTTATACGATAAAATTTTAAAAATATTGGAAAGAAGAAAAATAAAAATAACGGAAAACAATAATAATAAAAGACTGCCTTGCGACATAAAAGCAATAGTACTGATTACATATCCTTTTGTTTGCCTTCCTGCATTTTGTACCATTTGTATTAAGGATGCATGAAACACACCTACCACCGTAAGCATGGCAGAAGCCGCTATTATTGCAAAAGCCGTAACCTTATCTTTTTTATTTTGCTTTAAATAACTTTTTGTATATTCAGTTATTATATTCATATCTCACCTTAAAAAAGAGAGAATGGTATACATCCCAAATTATTTGCAGGTTTTTCCTAAAAACTGAAAGTTTTTAGGAGTTCCCTTGTGTAAATTTCCAAGAACAACAAGCCTTAGAAATCGCTGTTAGTCACCCCAGCCACATATAAACCCTAACCCTTCGCCCGGATCAGGTTTGCAGTATGACCACCCACATATAATACCTTTATACATCGGCTCTATTGGTGCTTCTCCGCCTAATTTTTCCAATACATCGACTTCTTCGATTAAAATTGCATTATTCATAAAATATGCCTCCTGTAAATTTTATTAAAAATTACATTTTTAAATTAAAATAATTTTGCAAAAATGCAGAATTTTTGCAACCAACAAACAGATATACCATTCTCTGCTTTAATTATAGTCTCTTTTTATTATTTTATCAAGGCATGGTTTATCAATTACACGACAAGAACACGAAGATTATATAAATAAGCCCACATAGTTTTTTGAAAAAAAATGGTAAGCATTATATCTGCAGAGCTCTAGCTAAATTACCAAAGGGATCTAAACTCATAGCATATCGTTTAGCTTTAAGTGAATATTTCTTTCCAAGAATGGTATCTATGTGCTTTAGAATTGCTAATGCCTATTTTCGTATGATGTTTTGATTCATAACTGCCGTCTTGTTTATGGTTGTATTAGCATCTTCTTTGAATGTTACATCCAACAGCCAATGCATAGCCTCAATCGACCAATGGCTCCTTTATATCGGCTCATTTATCGTTATGCTTTACTTTTTCTTTCGTGCTCTTGTCGTGGGACATTTCTATGGGATATTGACAAAATTATGCTTTTCTTGACATAATATATACTATGATATATACTTATTTTAAGGAGGTGTAGTATGGAAACGGCAAAATTATTCCAAAACGGCAGGAGTCAAGCAGTTAGGCTGCCTAAAAAATATAATTTTTCGGGAACCGAGGTTTTTATCCGCAGAGCCGGAGAGTCCGTTATTTTATTCCCAAAAAACAGGGAATGGGAAACATTTTTAGAAGGCTTAAACGGTTTTACCGACGATTTTATGGAGGAAGGAAGAAACCAGCCTGAATTACAGGATAAATTTTACTCGCTTATTCCTACAAATTAAATGATTGAGTTTTGCCGTCGGGAGTTTGAATTGTT
>CAUTTN010000031.1:0-15083 GCA_963541225.1 uncultured Treponema sp. | reverse complement strand
TTGATTTTAGAACTAAAGGTATCTTCTAAGAATTTTTTTGGAAGATACCGAATTAAACCGTTTACCTTTGAACTCTGCCTGAAGCATCTCCTTTAGCAAGGAATAAAACTTCTTCAAAAGACACATGATTAAAATCGCCTTGAACAGAATGTTTTAAGCAAGAAGCTGCGGAAGCAAAGTCGATTTGCTCTTGCGGCTGAAAACCTTTTAACTGTGCCGTAATTAAAGCTGCCGCAAAACTATCACCGCCGCCGAGCCTATCTACGACCTGCATTATGTATTTTTTGCTGAAATAAGTTTTTCCGTTTTCATAAAGCATTGCAGACCATTTGTTTTCGCTTGCAGAAACCGACTCCCTTAAAGTTATTCCTACTTTTTTAAAACCGAATTTTTGACAAAGTTTTGCTGCTACTTCTTCATATCCTTTTTCATTAAGATTCCCTGAAACTATATCGGTGTTTTCGGAAGTAATTCCAAAAACTTTTTCGGCATCTTCTTCATTGGAAATACATACGTCTACAAAACGGCAAATTTCGCTCATCGTTTTATTTGCTTCTTCAGTTGTCCAAAGTTTTTTTCTATAATTTAAATCGCAAGAAACTATAAGCCCCATCTCTTTTGCTTTTTTACAGGCTTCGATACAAATTTGAGCGGCATTTTTACTTAAAGCGGGAGTTATTCCTGTAAAATGAAACCACTGAGCATTTTTAAAAATTGTATCCCAGTCAAATTCATCGGGTTTTGCTTCCGAAATTGACGAATGAGCCCTATCGTAAATTACTTTAGAAGCTCTTTGCGATGCTCCTTTTTCCAAAAAATAAATACCGATACGACTTCCGCCTCTTATTATACCGGAAACTTCAACACCGTATTTGCGTAAAGAATTAACGGCTGCCTGACCTATTTCATGTTCCGGTAACTTTGTAACATAAGAAGATGCGATTCCAAAATTAGCAAGAGATACTGCAACGTTGGCTTCGGCTCCTCCAAAAACAAGTTCAAAACTATCGGCTTGAACAAAGCGATTAAAACCTTCAGGTGAAAGTCTAAGCATTATTTCGCCCATCGTTACAACTTTAGGCGTATCTTTAAAAGGTTTAATTTTTCAAGAAGTACGGATTTTTCCGGTACCGGTTTTTACTTTTTCCGGTTGAAGTTTAGGGATTTCACGAGCCGCTTTTACGATAGTCATAGCTTCGGAAGCCTTTTGGGTTATTAAGTCAAATTCTTTTTTGGAAATTAACTCTTTAGAAACCATCCAGCTGCCTCCGCAAGCTGCGACTTTGGGAAAACTTAGATATTCTTTTAATTTTTTTTCGTCAATACCGCCTGTAGGCATAAATTTAATATCCGAGTATGGTGCCGAAAGAGCTTTAATCAATTTTATTCCGCCTGACACTTCAGCAGGAAAAAATTTTACAAGATTTAGTCCCATGCCGATAGCTTGTTCAATTCCTCCGGCTGAAGATATGCCGGGTATCACAGGCATTTTTATTTTTAAACAATGCTCTACAACTTTAGGATTAAAGCCGGGGCTCACTATAAATTCGGCACCTGCCGCAGCAGCTTTATCTACCTGTTCAATAGTTAAAACTGTTCCTGCACCGATGAGAAGTTCAGGATATTCGGAAGATAAAATACTTATTGCTTTTTCTGCCGCAGCGGTTCTAAATGTAACTTCCGCACACAAAAGACCTGCATTAATTAATGCTTGACCTAACGGTGACGCATCATTCGGATCATCAATAACTATTACGGGTACAATACCGAATTGCTCAATATCTTTAAATACATTCTTCATATAAACCCCGATATTATTTTAAGGATTTTTTATCTTGTCTAACTTTATTTTCGGTATTTAAATATTAAAAAAAAGTTATTTTAAAATATTTTACCGTAAAAATTATAGCCGCCGGTATAAAACTTGTCAATTATATTCGGCTTTATACGGCATTTAAAAACTGCCTGCTATAAAGCTCAAAATAAGCACCTTTCAGCTTTATCAGCTGTTCATGACTACCGGCCTCCAGCATCTGTCCTTTATTTACAACTATAATTTTATCCGCATTTCGGATTGTAGAAAGCCGATGAGCAACGACAAAAGAAGTCCTGTTTTTGAGTACTGTAGAAATCGCAGCTTGAATTTTTTGTTCCGTTTCCGTATCGATTGAAGAGGTTGCCTCATCAAGTACAAAAAGCCTAGGATTACGTACCAAAGTTCTCGCAAAAGAAATAAGTTGTTTTTGTCCGGTAGAAAGCAAACTGCCGCCCTCCCCTACCTGCGTTTGATAACCTTTTTCCATCGATAAAATAAATTCGTGAGCATCAACAAGTTTTGCGGCTTCGACAATTTCCTGTTCTGTTGCATCTAATTTTCCGTAACGTATATTTTCTTCGATTGTCCCCGAAAATAAATGCGGCGATTGTAAAACATAACCTAAATTTTCGTGTATCCAAGTTTCGGGCATATCGGTATAATCGATACCATCAATTAAAATTCGCCCTTTTTTCGGCTCATAAAATCTGCAAAACAAATTAACAATAGTCGATTTTCCGGCTCCTGTAGCACCTACCAAAGCTATGGTTTCTCCCGCTTTTATTTCCAAATTGAAACCCGTAAGAACAGGTTCGCTTTCTTTATACCAAAAAGAAACATTTTCAAATTTTACGTTTCCGATAATTTCGGGGCGAATAATACCCGTAGGAGAAAGAGAAGTGCCGTATTTTTTTATTACATCTTCTTTATCTTTAATTTCAGGCTCTTCTTTTAAAAGCGTAAATATACGTTCCGCTGCCGCTTGTGCAGAAATAAATTCCGCAAATAAATCTGCTGCCTGAATTAAAGGTTCGTGAAATTGACTTATGTAAGAAAAAAAAGCTACAAGAAGACCTAAACTTATAATATTTGCGGCAACAGCACTTCCTCCATAAATAACGATAAGTCCTGTAGTTATAGATCCTATTACTTGTACGGTAGGCATTAAAATTGAAGAAATTAAAATACCCCGTATAGATGCCGATTTCATTTCTTCCGTTTTTGTAAAAAATTCTTTTGCATTAAGCTCTTCGCTGACTAAAGTTTTTGTAGTTTTTGCTCCCTGAATATCTTCGTTATATGCCGAAGTCAGTTTTGAATTTATTTTACGCACGCGTCTTTGGGCTTTTAAAATTTTTTTACGCAAATAACCCGAAAATAAAATAACTAAAGGCAATGTTATCATAGATATTAATGCAAGTTTTACATTGTCTTTAAACATTATTATAACTATAGCAATTATAAGAAAGACACCCCATAATAAATCCGATAAACCCCAAGCAACAATACTCGAAAGTTTATTTATATCCGATGACATTCTCGACATTAAAGAACCTACAGAGTTTTTATCATAAAAAGAAAGAGAAAGTGTTTGTAATTTATTAAAACATTTTATCCTCAGTCTATGACACATTTTTACCTCCAAAGTTCCTATATTATAAATAAACAAAAATGTAGCTCCGGAAATAATGAATAAATAGAACAACGAAAAAAATATTAAAGGAACAAAATTACTCATATCTTGTTTATTTATAAAAATATCTATTGCATATTTTGTAATACGCGGAGGAACTATATCTAGAACACCTGTCAAACCGGCCGTAATTAGACCGAATATAAAAAAGAATTTGAAATATGTAAATTCTTTTATAACTTGAATCCAAACACTACTTTTAAACTTTTCATTATAATTATCTATATTTTCAATATTTTCCATATTAAACTCCTTAAAGCACTTATTTAAACCTTTTACAAACATCGGTTTTTGTAAGGTTTCACCGTATAACTTAGATATAAAATTTATGCGGCATTATCGGTATTTTGAATATCGTAAATACGTTTGTATAAGCCGTCATGCTTAATTAAATCTTCGTGTTTACCCTGTGCCGTAATTTTTCCGTTTTCCAGAACCAAAATCATATCGGCATCTTTAACGGTAGAAATTCTATGTGAAATAATAATTGTAGTTTTATCTTTTTTCTCGCTTGCCAAAGCCTCTCTAATTTCCGCATCTGTTTGAGTATCTACAGCAGAAAGAGAATCATCAAATATAAGTACGGGAGATTCTTTTATAAGAGTTCGGGCTATAGCCAATCTTTGTTTTTGTCCTCCTGAAAGAGAAACGCCCCGTTCGCCGACAATCGTTGAATACCCGTCCGTAAAACGATTTATCTCCTTATCCAAAGATGCTATTTTTGAATAATATTTTGCAGCCGAATCGCTCTTTTCGGGAACTGCAAGTTTTATATTTTCCATTATCGTTTTACCGTATAAAAAAGGCTCCTGCAAAATAAGACCTATTTTTGAGCGGATCCAGCCTTTATCGATTGTATTTAACTCAATACCGTCTATTTTAATTGAACCCGAATTATATTCATAAAGTCTTGCAATAAGATGAACAAGCGAACTTTTTCCGGAACCTGTCGGCCCTAAAATAGCGACGGTTTGTCCTGCTTTGATACTAAAAGAGACTTTATCAAGTACAATAGTTTTTTCCGCACCCGGATAAAAGAAAGAAACGGAATCAAAAACTATACCGCCTTTAATTTCGGGCTTTTTATTTGTCGGAAATATAACTTCAGCCTCTTCTTGCAAAATCGTTTCTATTCTATTTACGGATACAAAGGCTTTTCCTATATTGCTTATAATTCTTCCTAAACGGCGTACAGGCCCTAGTAACATTCCGACGTATGTAATAAATGCAACCAAAGTACCGACCGAAATTTCTCCATGATAAGCAAGAGTGCTTCCGTAAAAAATAATTGCAAAAATCTGTCCCAGCGATAAAATATCCGAAACCGCCCAAAAAGAAGCAAAACTACATACCAATTTTAAATTCTGATTACGATAAGCCTCGCTTCTATTTTTAAATTTTTCAATCTCATATTGCTGGCGGGTAAAAGCCTTAACGACTCTTATACCGGTTAGATTTTCTTGAATTGCGGTAGTCATTGCTGCCTCTTTTTCGGTTGCCGCTTTGAACCGGCCTTTTACTACTTTAAAAAAAACTATCGACGACAAAAATACAAAAGGCATAACCGAAAAAGACACAAGCATAAGTTTTATATTTGCCTGCGACATTAAATAAACCGTATAAATAATTAAAAAAACCGAACTTATGGTATCCATAATTTGCGAATAAAGAACTAACCGGATTGTTTCTATATCCGATGTACACCGCTGAATTAATTCTCCGGTTTTTGCCTTTGAATGATAGGAATACGGCAATAGCTGAATATGGTTATAAAGTTTATCCCTAAGATTTTTTATAGAACGTTCGGTTGCGATACTTGCCAAATTGATTCTGGCAAAAGTCAAACAACTTCGCAAAATCGCAAAAGCCGTTATAAAACCCGCCATGATAAAAAGCCCCGTATATCCGTTTAAATAATTTTTAAAAATAGAAACCATATTTTCAAGGAAAGTATTTGCAAGGGCTGCTTTTCCTATAACCGAATCTATTGTAATTTTAATCAACTTGGGTTGAAGAGCTACAATAACTTGAGAAAACAAAGTAAACATAAGAGCAAGCACATACATCATTTCTTGCCCTCTCATATAAGAGAGTAAACGTTTTAAATTTTTCATAGGTCTATACTTCAATTCCTTTTAGGCGATTTATTCTAACATAAATGTTTATTTTAGTCTATAAAAAATTTATAACTTGGCAATTAAATTAAAACAATACTTAAAGAGGTTAAAATGAACAAAGGCAACCTGATAATTAACTTAACCGATTGCCTTTTTGTTTAGTGTAAGGAATTTAATATCGATGACAGTTTAGGTTTATCAAACAAGTCTATGGGTCTTCCTTCGGCATATCTAACTACTTCTTCCGTAAAAGTACCTGCTGTCATACACACACCGCTTCCACCCTTTGTTTCTCTTAATTTTGCATGAAAGTCCCTCAGCAAAAGTTCTCCGACTGTTCCCTGCGATCTGAAAAATCTAAAAACAACAGTATCTGAAAATCTAGGCGTATCTACTTCCGCTACAATATCCGTATGACCCGATAAAACTGCAATATCCAATATTTTTACTTTTGCTTTAGGATAAAATTTAACAACTATTTTTCGGCAGAGGGTAACAAATTCACTTTGCGGAGCCATAAGATATGTTTGTAAATTTTTATTTTGATTTAATTCCTGATATCGGCGTATAAGAGTAGAAGCATCTTTATATCCCGGAGTAATATTTTGTATATCTTTTAGAAGCTGCATGGCTTGACCGATTTTTTGCATTTTTATCAATGTCTGAGCCAATCTGTATTTTAATTCGTTGGAAATATCCAACGGAATATTCGCATGCTTTAAACCTATCTGAAAATCTTCAACAGCTTTTTCCGGATGAGTTGATTTAGAATGTATAAGTCCGGTATAAAGAGAGGCTTGAGGACCGAAAACGGGATCAACTCGAAGATGATTTAAAAGTTTTAAACACTTGTCGTCTGTTCCCAGTTCATAAAAACATTCACCCATTGCAAAAATTATTTCTTTATCGTCGGGTTTTATATCTAGAGCCTTTTTTAAAATAGGAAGAGCATCGCCGTATTTTCGGAATTTTTGGAAACTGAAGCCCAGATATTTGGTTGCTAAAAGATTATTCGGCTGTACAATTAAAGCTTTTCTAAGATACGGTATAGATTTTTCATAATTTTTTTCCATATAATAAATATATCCCAAGTTATAATTTACATCAAAATTACGAGAATCTATTGTTTCCGCCAATACAAGTCCTTTTTTTGCATTATTAAATTTATTTGTCTTTAATGCAGAAATCCCATAACACATGGCTATATCAAATTGCTTTTTTACTTCAAAGCTTTTAATTCTGTCTATAAGGACTGCATAGGAGGAATAAGCTTTCTCCCAATCTTGTTCCTGATAATAAATATCTCCCATGATTAAAAGACCTTGCAAGTCGTAAGGGTCTTGGCTAAGACGTCTGGATGCCTCTTTCATAAGAGTAGTTCTATCTTTTACTTTTTTTCCCGATTTACCGGCTTTTTTCGATTTTGAAAATTTTGAAAATTTAGAAATTATTACAAAAAATATCGATATAGCAACAACAATAACAAATCCGGATACAATTATAGTAGTATATTCCATAGTTGTATTATGATGTTTATTTTAAAATATGTCAATGGCATTTTTTTAAAACAACATAAAAATTAAAGAAAAACTTGAAGGAATTGCTTAATGATGGATTTTACCGATAAATTATTAATCTTTTAAAACTATTTCAAGCTTTTCGGCTCCTCTTAATTTTTCGCAAGGCAGAATAAAGCGTTCCATTTCAGGAGGTTTAAGCTCCTCGTATTTTCGCTCAAAGACGATTTTGCCGTCTGCTTTTAAGCTTAAGTTAGTGTTTTGCATTTCTTCTGCGGCTCTAAAATAAAAGATAATAGAACCCTCTGCTTCGGTGTCGATTTTTTGCGGAACAACATAGAGAATTTTTCCGATGATATTTAAAGGCAAAAGTTTTTTAGTCTTATTGCTTATTTTTAAAGGTAAAAGTTTTTCCGCCTCGGGCATCATGTTTAAAGCAAAATCGCCGGCTGCTTCTCCTGCGATTTTTCCCGACTCGGAAACATAATCTACAAGGTCGTTTACATGCAAGGCATTTCCGCAAGAAAAGAGCCCCGCAGCTTCCGTGTGCATAAATTGGTCAACGATGGGCCCCTTTGTCCTTCCGTCTATAGGAACATTTAAGCTTGACAGTATATCGTTTTCGGGAATGAGGCCTACGCTTAAAATCAGGGTATCGCAGGGGATTCTTTTTTCGGTTCCTGCAATCGGCTTCATGTTTTTATCTACTTGGGCAATTTTTACAGCTTCGACCCTTTCCCTGCCCTCAACCTCGGTAACCGTAGCGGATAGATGGAGGGGAATGCCGTAGTCGTCAAGGCATTGCACGATATTTCGGCTGAGGCCTGAGGGGGTAGGCTTAATTTCGTATACCCCCTCTACATGAGCCCCCTCAAGAGTGAGGCGGCGGGCCATTATGAGGCCTATGTCTCCCGAACCTAAGATTACGCATTTTTTCCCGGGCATGAAACCGTGAAGGTTTATGAGGGCTTGTGCTTGTCCTGCCGTAAAAATACCTGCGGGCCTTTCTCCGTGAATGTTTACCTGCCTGTCCGTCCTTTCGCGGCAGCCCATAGCTGCAACAAGACTCCTTGCTTTTAGCTCAAAAATTCCGTATTCGGGATTTGTAAATTCCATGCAGAACAAATCTTTTTCTTTTTTTAGCTTGGTTAAAAAGGTAAAAAGAAAAATATCTATATTTTCTTTTGCTTCTACCGTTTCTTTATAACGCCACGCATATTCGGGGCCGGTTAAGCGCTCTTTAAAACGGATTAGACCGAAGCCGTCATGAATGCACTGTTTTAAGATGCCGCCTATCTGCCCCTCTCTTTCGATAAGGGCAATTTTCAGTTTAGTATCTTTTTCTGAGGCAGCCAGAGCTGCGGCCATTCCTGCAGGGCCTCCGCCTATAACGATGACATCATAATCGGTAAATGCAAGTGGTTTCATTTAAAACTATGATAATACGGGAAGTAATATCTGTCAAGGACAAGTTTTTGATTTACTTTTGTATGCGGATAATTTAATTGCGATGTTTAAATTTAAAATGATCACCATATCCAGACGCAGACCGTCGGAATATTAAACCCTCCGCACAAATAAAAAAAGCACAAAAACGAATGCTTTTGTGCTTTTTGGGCCCAGCTGGACTTGAACCGGCGACCCGCGGATTATGAGTCCGCTGCTCTAACCAACTGAGCTATAGGCCCTTAAATATTTGATGAATATATCAAAAAATAATTACTTTGTCAATACATAATTAATAAATTTATTAACAACAATTTATTAAATAGACCTGTTCGATAACTGTGTTTTCTAACAGGTCGACGAGTTCTAAATCGTACAAATAAATGAACTTACCGACAGGCTCCTCCATTCGGCAAGCCTTGAATCCGGAACTAAGCGGATGAAAAGAGCTCCTCTTTCCGCCTATGAAGCCTGTTTGGAAGCTTGTGAAAATCTTTTTGAACAAAAAGGCATTGCCGTTCATATTGAGCATAACGATGCTCTTATAAGTGCCGACTATTACTGGATAACCGAAGCTTTTATGAACATTTTTAAAAATGCCGCCTCCTATCTTTCAAAAGGAAACTCTGTAAATGTTTTTTTTAACGAAACGCCGTTGTACACGGAAATTGTTTTTAAAGATGACGGGAGAGGAATTCAAAAAGAAGCTCTGCACTATGTCTTTAACCGCTTTTATAAAACTCCCGATTCCAATGGTTTCGGCTTAGGCTTACATATCGCAAAATCCATTGCCGAAAAAAACAACGGCACCCTTTGCGCCTACAACGAAAACGGCGCCGTATTTAAATTCACGTTTTATAAGGAAAATTGAAGGGTAAGTATCAGTTTACCGTTTTTCGATCTTTTTACGGCTTGAATCGCCGGCTTTTAAATTTCTTTAAACAAACCGCTTTTCTACTTGCAAAAAATCGGCATTATTGCTATAATAATATTGAATCTATATTCGGTATTAAAATTACGAATTGAAGAATCGTTGAAGAATACCACACAAATAGTGTTGGGGCTTCAACGTCCGGTTTTGACTTGCGTCAAAACATCGCATTATTTTATGCATGTTCTCACTTCGTTGCGAACGTGCGTAAAAGTCAATCGAAAGTTGATACTTTCTTTTTGACTTTTTATAGGAGAAGTTATGACGGAAAAAGCTTTGAAAAAACGTATCACCGCTCATACAAAAAAGGCAAACGTGCTGCTTGCCGCGGCGATTGTATTTGATTTACTTCCGCAGGCGGTATTGGTGTATGTGATTGCGGCGTTGACTTCGGGGACGGCTGACGGGCGGCTGATTGCGCAAGCGGGGACGTTTATCATCGGTACGTTTGCACTTAAACAGCTGTTCAATTATTTTGCCGTAAAAGAGGCGCACACGGGGGCATACAACAAATTGACCGAACTGCGGTTGCAGATTGTCGAGCACCTGCGGAAACTGCATCTCGGTTTTTTTAAGGAACACGGCACGGGAGAGCTGACAAATATTGTTCAGCATGATGTCGAGCAGGTCGAGGTATATTTGGCGCACGGCTTACCGGAGATTATGGCGGCAACGCTTTTACCGCTCGCTATTTTTATTGGTATGCTCTACCTCGAGTGGAGGCTTGCGCTTTTGATGATTGCAGGGGTGCCGCTTATGTTTTTGGTAAAAAAGCTCTCGGAAAAATCAATGCAAAAAGGCTTTCAACTCTATTTTGACCGGGAAATGAACATGCGCAAAGAATTGATGGAATATGTGAAAAATATCGCCGTCATAAAAGCCTTTGCAAAAGAAGAGGATTTCAGTACCCGTACACTGAAAACCGCCCGCGAGTATGTGTATTGGGTAAAAAAGAGCATGGGCGGCGTTACCGTTCCGATGGGCTTAATCGATATTTTTATGGAAGCAGGCGTTGTGCTTGTGATGATTGCAGGCACCGTTTTGTTATCGCGCGGCAGTATCTCCGTTGCCCGCTTTATTTTATCGATTATCCTTTCGGCTGCCTTTATCTCGGCGGTAAGCAAAACCGCAACGCTTCATCATTTTTCGATTGTGTTTCAAGAAGCGGTCAAAAGTATCGGAACGATTTTGCTTGAACCGCTTGCATCGGATAAAACCGGAACGGATTTACGGGCAGGCGATATAGAGTTTAAAAATGTGTCGTTCGATTACGGACGTCACAGTGATGATTTTAAGCTGCACAATATAAATCTGCACATAAAAGAAAAAACACTTACCGCCCTTGCCGGTTCAAGCGGTTCGGGAAAAAGTACGCTGGCTCATCTTTTAATGGGTTTTTGGAATGCAAAAAGCGGCAGCATTTTAATCGGCGGGAAAGATATTTCGCAATACACGCAGGAAAGCCTTGCTTCTTTAATCGGAACCGTTCAGCAGGACGTTATTCTTTTTAATATCAGTATCTACGAAAATATTGCAATGGGGAAAAGCGGGGCATCTAACGAAGAGGTTATCGACGCGGCGAAAAAAGCGCACTGTCACGATTTTATTTCGCAGCTGCCGGACGGCTACGATACAAAAGTCGGCGAAATGGGCGTTAAACTTTCAGGCGGAGAAAAACAGCGCATTTCCATTGCCCGCATGATTATCAAAAATGCTCCCATCTTGATTTTGGACGAAGCGATGGCGGCGGTTGACAGCGAAAATGAACGGCTTATCGGCGAAGCGATTGAAGCACTGCGCAAAGACAAAACCGTCATCACAATCGCCCATCACTTAAACACTATCCGCAATGCCGACCGAATCGTTGTAATGAACAAAGGAACGGTTTTGGACAGCGGCACTCACGAAGTGTTGATAAACCGCTGCCCCTTTTACAAAACCATGGTCGAAGCGCAAAACAAAGTAGACAACTGGACCGTGTAAGGAGATTATCAGGAGGTTTTATGAATACGCTATCTGAAAAATTGGTTTTGAAAGATATTATTGCTATCGGTGTTTTTTTCGCCATATACAATATTATTTTATTTGTTGTAGGCTTGCCGGTCTTTATTGCACCGGTGCTGTTTTTGCTATACTACCCGGTACTTGCCCTTGTGTCGGGAATCCCGATTATGCTGTTTACGGCAAAGGTACCGAAACCGAAAGCCGTATTTATATTAACCGCTTTGCCGGGAATAGAAACAACACTGATGGGGCATCACATTTTTGTTGCCCTTCATTCGCTTGCCGTCGCTTTTATTGCCGAACTGGTTTTCCGTTCGGGACGGTGTAAATCCGCACGTATTAATTGTGTAGTTCACGCATTTTTTTCGCTGACAATGCTGGGTACCATTATGCAAATATGGCTTTTGCGCAGCACCTACTACCGCATGGTGGTAAACATGGCGGGGGAAGCATACACGCAACGCTTATTTGAAATAACCCCCGTTTGGCTCATTCCGCTCTTATACGGTGCAACCTTTTTATGCGGCATTGCAGGCAGCTTACTGGGAAAGAAAATGTTAAAAAAGCACTTTGAAAAAGCAGGCTGTATTTGATCGCTGATTGGACAGTCGATGCTTGAGGCTTATGTACTACGACCGGCGTAGACTATGTACTATGGCAGTCGTAGATTATGCTCTACGGGAGACGTAGACTATGTACTACGACAGTCGTAGATTATGCTCTACGGGAGACGTAGACTATGTACTACGACAGTCGTAGATTATGCTCTACGATCGGAGTAGGTTATACACTTCGGCAGTCCGTAAATTGTCATAATTTGCTCATTGCCGTATTAAGGAGTATTCATGTTTAAAGAAATGTTGGGGTTGTTGTCTAAAAAAGGAAAGGCGGATTTGGTGCAGGCGAGTGTGTTTTTTGCGCTGTACGGATTTTGCTCGGTGGGCATGATTGTCATTGTGTTCGGTATTTTGTTCCGCATTACCGCAGGGGAACCGTTGCGTTCGGTGTATACGCATTTTGCCGCACTGTGTGCTTTGGTAATTGCAAAGGGCGTATGCAATATGATTGCGGATTTGAAAAAGCATTTTGCCGGCTTCGATGTCGTTCAGCGTATACGCGAAAAAATGATTATCAAATTAAAGCTGTTCGGTTTGGGTTTTTACACAAACGAGCGGCTGGGAGAAATTAATACCGTGTTGCATAAAGATGTCGATATGATGTCGGCGGTGGTAGGGCACTTGTGGTCGCGTATGGCAGGCGATTTTTTAATTGCAATCGGGGTATGGGCTGCCCTTGCCCTTGTAAATATACGCCTTGCACTGATTACCGGCGCAACCGTTCCGCTTGCAGTTGCGTTTTTGGCAGCGAGTATAAAGCACGCAAAAAAGGCGGAGCATGATAACAATTCGGCTTTGGCGGATATGGTAAGTGTATTTGTCGAGTATGTGCGCGGTATGCCGGTGTTAAAAAGTTTTGCAAACAACCGCACTTTCGATACGGCAGCCGCAAATGCTGTTAAGGCTTTCGGAGAATCCAGCAAGACGGCGGCAAAAATAAAGGCGCACCGGCTTTCCGTTTTCGGCTTTATACTGGATGCAGGCTATGCACTTTTAATTACCGCCGGAGCGTGGGCGGTGTTTTCAGGCTCTATTCGCCTGTATGAATTTTTGATTTTCGCCGTTATCTCAAAAGAATTTTTTAAACCCTTTGCATCACTTGAAATGTATTACATGTATTATGTTTCGGCAGCGGACAGCTACGGGCGTTTGAATAAACTCTTTTGTGCAAAAACAATTGAAGATAATCTTAACGGAGTTTCGCCCGCTCACTCAACTATCGCTTTTGAAAAGGTCGGCTTCAGTTATGAAGCGGACGGGTTTGCATTACGGGACATCAATTTTACCATTCCCGAACATTCGATGACCGCCCTTGTCGGAGAATCGGGGTCGGGAAAGACGACGATAACGAATCTGCTTTTGCGTTTTTACGAGGTACAGTCCGGGCGGATTTTATGCGGCGGCACCGATATACGCGATATTCCCTACGACGATTTACTCGGCAAAATAAGTATCGTCATGCAGAATGTGCAGCTTTTCGATGCGAGCATTGCCGAGAATATTCGTGTCGGAAAACGCGGGGCTTCGCTCGATGAAATCATTGACGCCTGTAAAAAAGCGCGCATTCACGATTTTATTATGAGTTTACCCCACGGCTATGAAACCGGAATCGGCGAAAACGGTACCCTGCTTTCAGGCGGACAGCGGCAGCGTATTTCGATTGCCCGCGCCTTTTTAAAGGATGCGCCTATTTTAATTTTGGACGAGATGACAAGCAATGTCGATCCCGTAAACGAATCGCTTATTCAAGAAGCGGTTAGCGACCTTGCGCAAAACAGAACAGCGATTGTGATTGCACACCATTTAAAAACGATTCAACATGCCGATCAAATCCTCGTCTTTAAAAAAGGCTCGTTAATTGAAGCAGGCACACATGCGGAGCTTTTAGCAAAGGGCGGCTATTATAAAAAACTGTGGGAAAGCGGGGGACAATCGCGAACCTAAAGCTGCACGTATGCGATGTTTTAGGCGTTAGCCTAAAACTCGTATTGAAAAGTGCACACGGATGTGTGCTTTTCAACACATTACCGTGTAGTTCCTTATCCCGATAGGGCATCATCCTTTTGTAGAGCCGGACTTGTTACACCAAAAAGTTATACTATTTAAAATGTGTACAATAAATAGCGCGTAAAAAGGTGTATAATCATCAGCCAGGAAGTATAGCACCGGTGTACAGTACTCAATGTTTCGCACTGTATGTTCCTATAAAGTTGTTGCAGGAGGAATTCAATATGTGACAATTTTAAAGATTTTTATAAAGTCCCAAAGCTGTACTTTTTTCTATAATGTTAAGGGCAAAATCCCAAAGTTCCTCCGAAAAGTCTTTTATAAACTTTTTTTTATTAATAATTTGAGATTTTTTTAAGTTTTTTTTGATTATGTTTTGGTTATTTGTATAATAATGATTTAAAAGAGGCTGAAGGTTATCCAAGACTGCCGCATATCTGGCTTCGGGTGTTTTACATGATTCAAATTCCAGCCAAGTGTTTATAAAATCTTCTTTTTGATCATCAGGCAAAATAGAAAAAATTTTATCTGCAGCTATTTTTTCATTTGTTTTTGCTTCTTCTCTTTTTTGAGTATCATATAAAAATGTGTCTCCTGCATAAACTTCAACTATATCGCGGATTAAAAGCATTTTTAACGTATGAAGAAGGTCAATTTTTTCCTTACAATATTCCGTTAGCAAAATGGCCATAACTGCAATATGCCAAGAATGTTCGGCACTATTCTCCTGCCTTACTCCACCGATTATCCCGTTTTGCCTATAAACTGTCTTTAACTTTTCAAGCTCAAAAATAAAGCTAATCTGCTTTTCCAATCGTGAAATACTCATTTTGCTGCCTTAAATAATGATAGACTTATTTGGCTTACTGCTCCGGTTCGTAATATTTTAGGTTCAGTACAAGTAATATCCAAAATTGTAGAAGCCTCGCCCTTTA
>CAUTTN010000030.1:0-15258 GCA_963541225.1 uncultured Treponema sp. | reverse complement strand
TCCGAAAGAAACCGATGATTCGGAAACTAAAAAGACCGATTATACCGTTAAAATGAATGAAGTAGGCTATTTTGTTGATGATACGGGAGATTTATGGAAAAACTTTTTTTCCGGTTCCGAGTCTACAGTCCGTCCTGAAAATAGGGAAGAAGAATTAGAAAAGGTTAAGGAAAAACTTGCAACCGGAAAAATACCCGGTCTTATAATTATACCTAAAGATTTTTCCGAAAAAATTTCAAAAAATAAAAAACCTGAACTTGAAATTTTAAAAACGGAAGAAAGCATTATTCTTAACAATAGAATCCAAGCACTCAATTTAAGTATCAATGCTTATCTTTTAAATAATTTTATTAAAAATTCGAGCCTAGCCGAAAATGAAGAAAATCTTTTAAACAACAATATAAATATTGTATTTAAAACACCGGATAATAAAAACATTATAAGTCTAGGCCTAAAAATAATGACATTGCTTGTATTGTATATGATTATTTTCGGCTCAACAGCGATTGTAACCGACTTAATAAAATTTAGGGAAACAAAGATGTTGGCACGCGCAATAATAAGCCCAAACTCCGAATTTAAAATAGTGGGAAGCTTTTTATTAGCCTTTGTATTTATTCAAGTGGTAGTAAATATGATAGTCTTTATTTCTGCGACAATAATATTTAAATTAGAAATTACGGGACTTCCCTTGATATTCTTAGCCGTGGTTTCAACAAGTTTTTTTGCTCTATCCATAGCTATTTTAATAGCAAGAATTTTTAAAAAAGAATCTCAACTGGCTCTTGCTTCGAATATAACAAGTCTTCTTACAATAGTCTTATTTTTCCTTGCTATTATTTCTGTAATGCCCTTTGTTTCAATTCCGCCTGTGTTTAAAAATATTTCCATGTTTTCGCCTCTATATTGGCTGATGGAAATGCTGGATAAAGAAAAACTTTTTCCAAACATATTGATAGTCTGGGCGATGACTGCCGCTATTTTTACAGCCGGAAGCTGGAAAATAAAAGAGTTTAACAACGAGATAAATTAAAAAGCAGCCTATAAAACTTTTATGTTTTTAGAAGCTTTCATTTTTATTTGATTTTTTTTTATAAATTTGATAAAATGAACAATGCAAAAAATTTATTCTGTTAAAGAAATAACTGCGGAAATAAAAGCCCTTTTAGAAAACGGATTCGGAACTATTACTCTGGAGGGAGAAATTTCCAACTTCCGACCTTCTGCTGCCGGACATCTTTATTTTACGCTAAAAGACGAAAAAGCTTCAATATCGGCAGTTATGTTTAAAAGTAAAGCATGGTCTTTAAATTTTTTGCCTAAAGACGGAATGACGGTACAAGCGTCGGGTACTATTTCCGTATACGAACAACGAGGTTCCTATCAGATAACCGTAGAAAAAATGAGCCTTTCCGGCGAAGGCGATATTTTAAAACTTTTAGAAGAACGCAAAAAAAAACTGGCTCAAGAAGGCTTATTCGATTCTGTACGGAAAAAGGCTTTACCTGCATTTCCAAAAAAAATAGCCGTAATTACCAGTCCTACCGGAGCTGCGGTACGCGATATTATAAATGTTTCTACAAGAAGAAATAAGAAAATCGAAATAATAGTATTGCCTGCCGTTGTTCAAGGAGAGGAAGCAGCTTCCGTACTAATCGAACAACTTAAAATTGCGGACCGGCATAAACTGGGCGATATAATAATAATCGGACGGGGAGGAGGCTCTTTGGAAGACCTTTTACCTTTTTCCGATGAAGCTCTTGTACGCGAAATCGCAAACTGTAAAACACCTGTAATTTCTGCGGTGGGACACGAAATCGATTGGGCGTTATCCGATTATGCCGCCGATTTAAGAGCCCCCACGCCTTCCGCAGCCGCAGAGCTTGCGGTACCTCTGTTAGACGGAATAACCGGTTTGATTGCAGAACATAAAGAAAAAATAACGGCAAACTTTGAAGCCCGTATAGAAAAGGTAAGAATTATGCTTAACTCATTTAAGCCGGAGGCTTTAGAACTCAGATTTAGAAGTATCCAGCAGCCCATTCTTTTAAGGTTTGATGATTGTAAAGAAGAAATATTGAACGGAATGCAAAACAGATTAAAAGAAGTCAGACACAGACTAGACATTATCAATAAAATTTTGGAAGGAGCCAATCCGCAAGCTATATTAAACCGCGGTTATTCTATAGTAACGAATACCGAAACAGGAAAAACCGTACGGAATTCTTCCGAAGTAAAAACCGGAACTGTTTTAAAAGTTCAACCTGCAAAGGGCAGTTTTAATGTCCGAGCCGAATAAATCAAAAAAGACAGACAAAATTGTCTGCCTTTTTTGATTGCTAATTTTTCTGTAATAAAGAACCTAAATGTGTATGACTTGTCTGAACAGTATCGAGTATCGTTACGGTATCTTTTAAGAATCCCTCTATTTTTTTCAGTGAAGAAAATCCTTCGCGTATTGTAATGTCCTGTTCTTTAATCGATGCCGATATTTCGCTTAAAAAATCTCCGGCACTATTTAAAGTTGCAGAGTTTTGATCAAAATTGTTAAGGATGTCGGTAAATGAAGTTTGAAATTTTGAAAATAACTTTATAAATATACTCATACTGTTATTTATTGCTTCAACGGAATCCTGAAGCTCTTCCAGCTTTATGTCGATTTTCTTTGTAAATTCGCCTGTTTGTGTTGCAAGAGCCCTAACTTCATTCGCTATTATTCTAAAACCGTTTCCGACATTTCCTGCACGTGCAGCTTCGATGGAAGCATTTATTGCAAGAATACCCGTCCTTACCGAAACATCCTGTATACCCGCAAGCATGTCTTCTACTTCAGCCGTTCTTTCTTTTAAAGTTTCAAAAGCAAGTGCAGCATTTTGAGCATTTGCAGCCGCTTCGTCAATTTCTCCAACTCTCTCATGTATTTCTTTTTGGAGTTTGGTTCGATTGGAAAGAATCTCTACAAGCATTTCGTCTATGCGTTTTGTATTTTCCGTAGAAGAAGCACTTTCTTTTTGGATTTCTTCAAACACGGTAAGAATTGTATCGAATTTATCCTGTAAATTCTCCATAGATTCATCAATAATTTTAAAAGAGTGATTGGTTACAAAATCCAAAACAACACTTTTATTGTAGTATATAACTATTTTATCGATTAAGTCGGAAAAATTTTCGAATTTATTTTGTTCTTCCATAGGCTAACCCTCTAAAACAGATTTTCGATGTAGTCGGAACCGCATTTTAAATTGGAAATCCATGTTAAAAAATTATTGACATGCTCATCTTTGTAAATTGCTCCATGCTGAGGAGCTATCATAAGCGGGTTTAACGCCCTTATAACCGATGCCCATTTGTTAACAACTCTATTACAAGCCATGTACCTGATATGAAAACCTTCAATCAAAGGAAGGTGTTTTTGAAAATCCTCTACAAAGGTAACTTCGTCGTGTTCTTCAAAAACAGCAGCACCTATATCTCCGCTAAACAGGATTCGCGATTTTTCGTCAAATAAACTGAATTGCCCCGGAGAGTGCATAAAGTGGGAGGGAATACATTTCATGTTAGATCCTGACGGCAAAGCGATATTCATTCCTTTATCCGGAATAGGAACTATTCGGGAAGCATCTACTATTCCGAAATGCGGCAAAAACCTGACCCATAATGACGAAATATAAATTTTCGATTTGGTTATACCCATCCATAAAGCAATACCTGATGAAACATCAGGATCTTGATGTGAAAAGAAAATAGCATCTATTTTTTCTACCGATATAAAATGACTTACAGCCGTAACAACTCTCGAAAACAAATGAACTCCACCCGGATCAAGCAGAATTCCTCTTCCTTTGTCTATAATAAGATATTGCATCGTTTGAACAGCACCTTTGCGGTATTTACCTTCAGAACCAAGCCATATAAACTTGTGGTCTTGATCTTCATATAAAACTATACCTTTAATATCATTTTCATTCATAATTTTAACATTCCTTGACTTGTGCGTAGGATTTAATACCCGGCGTTCTTCGTTTACACTTCTTGAGCCGTAACATGAAGGTATTAAAAGCCGACTGCAACCTGTTTATTAGAACAACAACCCACGATGCTATTCGTCGTGATTGTTATCCTTATCTTATACACTTGTAAGTATACATTTAATTTAAGTAATTTACAAGTAGTTGATTTTTATATTCCGTTAAGATTTTTATGTTTGGATTGTAAAATCTTTTAAAAAAACAACGGATTATCAAGATATGCACTTAAAACCATAAAAGTATCTACATACCCTGCTTTTAGTTTTTTTGCATAAATACGCACATGAATTATTTCTTCATCTTCATCATTCCACTTTTTGCCGTTTAACTCTATATAATCATTTGCAGTAAACCCGGTTTCATCGGCGAAACTGCCGGGAATTACCGATAAAATACGGAAAGCTTTTTTTCTTCCTGAAGACTCAAGATAAAAGCCGAAAACGGGAAGCATTGCCCTATAGTCCATGTCTTTTTTATACACTTCTCTACCCGGCAAATCGGGGCGAGCCATGCAAAGAACAGGCCATTCTTCTTTAATATACTCGCCGTTTTCTTTTTTATATCCCTCAATTTTTATAATAGTTTCCGGAGAATACTCCAAAAGGATAGACTGAATATCTTCTATTTTTTTTACCTCAATACCGCCGACATGCGTAATTATTGAACCTTCTTTTATGCCGGAAAGTGCAAGCGGACCGTCCGGAATTATATATGCAGCTTCAATACCGCCCTTGTTTTTTTCCGTTTTAGAAGGATTTGCAAAACCTCCAAGCCAACTATGTTTAACCATTCCGCCTGAATACAAAGCGGGTAAAATATTTTTTAAAAGCTCCACAGGAATTGCAAAATTTAATCCTTCGTGCTGTTCAAGACCGGCAAAAACTATAGCCTGAACCAAACCTTGTTCATCTACGATAGGTCCTCCCGAATTACCATGGTTTACTGCGGCATCAATTTGCAAAACATCTACCATCGAAAAAAGTCTGCGGTACTTTGCAGAAACAATTCCTGAAGTAAGTGTTTTTTCAAGTCCGGCAGGCGAACCAATGGCATAAATTCGGCTTCCTATTTCTAATTTTTTTGATGACCCCAAATCGAAAACGGCTTCGGGTATAATTTCGGTTTTTACTAAAGCTAAATCAAACAAAGGATCCCAGCCTACTACCTTTGCGGAAATTTTTATATTGGGATCGGACGGGGATTTTATATATAGCCTTGAATAACCGTTATATTTAGGATTTACCTCGCTTTCTATTACGTGATAATTTGTAATAAAATATCCTCTCTTATCTATAAAAAAACCTGAACCTATAACTATATCCGAATACCCCATACCTTTTTCTATACGCATTCCTCTATCCACCCAAACAGTAACCGTGCCTTTTATCATCTCGGCTGTAGTTTTAGGATTATGCTTTATATTTTCGTTTTTTTCCGATGAATTTTGAAGCAGAACCGTATTACCGCTGTTTTTCCAAGAAATCTCCTGTTCGGTAAAAATACGCTGTTCAGTCCATCCTTCAGGCTTTTTATTTAATGCAGAAAGCGACCTAAACAGTTTTAATGCTGTTTCCCAATCTTTTTTTTCGGTTGCTTTAATAAATGAAGCAAGACCTTCTTTTAATGCCTGATTTTTTAGCTCCTCAATTTCTTCTATACTGTTTGAATTGCGGGCTAATATTTCGGAACGGACAAGAGCTTCAGTAAATTTTTCATTTTTTAAAAGTTTTTGCGTATATTCGGCTTGATACATTAATGCGGATATATCCGAATAATCTATATAAGAGTGAGGAGTCTTAACTGTGTTGCACGAAAAAAATATAAAAGTTAATAAAAAATATGCAAATATTTTAATGTCCGATAACTTCTGCAAAAATATAACCTCCGGATCTTACTGCATAAACATCTATTTCATTTAATTGAAACATATAAGAAACAACTTGAACATCTTTTTGGTTAAATATTTCTACAATTTTTTCATTTGTGCCTTCAGGAACATCCGGAATCATTTGAATCCAATAAACAGGTATTTTACCTGCCGGCAAAATTGCAAGTTTTTTATCCCCGTTATGAATTTCTACAGGTATACCGTCCGAATATTTTACCGTAATAAGTTTATTCAGTTTAGGATGTACCCATTCGGTTTTGGAATTTCCATCGGGATAAGTTGTATAAAATATTTCGCCTAAGCCGTCTTCATTATCATCCCAAATTTTTGTAACCGAAAAGTCATTGTTATATTTTTCAGTATATTCGTATAACTTATTTTTATTTAAATCGATGGAAATTGTTTTTAAAGTATCTTTTGTTTTGTAGTTTATTCTCGTTTCAAAATACCCGTCGCCGTTTTGATCAATGTTTTCCAAAGCTAAAACTCCGTCTCTGTAATTTGCTTGAGAATAAATTTTTCCGTCTATAGTAATTTCATTTGTTATAGGGATACCTTTGTCAAAAAATGTTTTTTTGATTCCGCCTGAAACTTCATCGGGTTCTTTACTATAAATGCATGAATAAATTAGGTTTCTTTCTCTAAGCGGATTTATGTCTTTGGCGGCACGTAGTACAAAAAAAATATTCCGGCTGTCGTTATAATTATAAAGACGCAGATTAAGTTCTTTTAATTCGATAGGAGCCCATTTTAAATCCAGCGGACGCATTGTATATAGCGATTTATTTTGTTCAGCTGTTTTTACGGAAGGATAAGTGTCATAGGTAATTAAATATCCGCCTCTTTTTCCAGTTATTCTATCGGGGATGCCGAAATTACATTCTACAGTATATTCGGGATAACCGTCTTGCGATCCATTAAATTCTCCTATGTAAGGACGACCGTTTTTATAATAAACTTTAGATTCGGGAATTAGATCGTTGTTTAAATCGTCTAAAACAAGTCCTTCGTAAAAATCTAAAAAAGAACTTATTTGTTCACGCAAACCGGGGTGTCCTACAGTCCTCATAAGTTCGACAAGATGTTTTTCGTACATTGTATGAACAGTTATGTCTTCATTTAAAACCGGATTATGGTAGACGGACTTCATATTTAAAAATTCGTTTACTGCTGTTCTTTCGTCTATAACCCCGTAATGGAGACAAAGCAGTGTGGAGTAAGAATGGTTGTAAAGCTGCTCGGAAGAGTACGGATCGGTAAAAGGCATATACATTCCGCGGTATATTTTTAAACGCCTTATGTTTTCTTCCGATCTTGTTTCAAAAGGACTTGCCAATACCAAAAGAGCCGGATCCAAGTCCTGCCATACATAAAGCCGTGAAATAATATGGTCTGCAAGTTTACGTCCTAAAGGCGTTATCTGCTTTCCTGCTTCTTGCAAAAAGAACAATTTAGGAAATCTCGGATCCAATGCCCATCTGCCGACGGCTTCAAAAATCAGGTTTTTAGCTTCATCGTAACGCCCAAGACCGTAAAGCGAAGCAGCTTTAATATAATCGCTATCAGCCGATTTAAAAGGTAAAAGGTCTAAAAATTGCAAAGCTTTATTGTATTTTTTTGTTTTATAACCGGCTTCCGCAGCCAATAATCTTGCGGCATTTATATCGTAACGCCTCCAGATAAGCCCTTCCGTACAAGCTGCCTCCGCTTTTTCCAAAACATCGGCATTAGGCATATTTAATTTTGAAGTACAAAGAGCTTGAAGATATAAAAAATCGGCAGTTTTGGAATCATATACTTCTCCCAATTGAGCCTGAAACAATGCCGTTTCCCAGTTTCCTTCCGTATATAGTTTTGCAGACTCTTGTAAACATGTAAGAGCTGCTGCCATATTAACTGTACCGCTACCGCTTTCAGTATCTGTTTGCGAAAACAAAAATCCGCAACAAAAATATAAAAATATAAAAGATAGAATTATATTGTTTTTAATTTTATATAATGTCATCATCTTCTCCTATCATTGTATAAATTTTTTTTGCCTGCCACGGAACCATATATTCCGCAGACTACCCCTTTCTCTTCTATTATCGGCAAAATATTGCGTTTTTCGTAGTCAACATTCCACTCATTTAATATTTTTTTTATTGTTTTTTTTCCCAAACCTTTTTGGAAAAAAGTATCACCCAATAAACGGGATCTAATACAAAACGGTTTATAAAAAGGGCCTAAACCGTTTTGCATATCTGTTTTATGAAATAAAAAAAAGCCTTCTCCTTTTTTTCTGACATCAAAAAGCCCTGCCGGTGTCAAAATTTCGCCTTCATCTTCTATCCATATCATATAACCGCATTCGATATTTTCTTCTCTTTTTGTTTCGGTTTGTTTAAATAAGAACAATCGATTATATTTTTTTTGAAGACAAAAACCTCCTGCATAGACTATAGGATTTGTTTCCGATAGTTTTAATAACTCTTTAAATGCGGAATGCGTAATTCTGGTTTCGGCACCCAGCAAATTTAATCCTTCTTTTAAAAATTTGATTTTAAAAATATCATTTAGGGCATTAAATAAATTAAATTCGGTTTCTGCAGCTTCTGCAAACTTTTCATTGAAAAAAACTTCTTTAATATTCCATTCGGGTTTTAGTCTTTTATATTCCAAAATAATAAATTCGTTATCCTCATTGATTTTATCGATAGTGTTTAAAAGACCCGTCTGCCATCCGTCAAATGTCAAATTGAGAGCGGGAATTAAAGTATGCCTTATTTTATTTCTAAGATAGGTTTGTTCAAAGTTTGTCGAATCTTCCCTCCATTTAATATTTTTTAATTTAAGATAATCTTCTATCGATCTTCTTTTTAAGTTAAGCATAGGACGCAAAAAAACATCTCTTTTTTCGGCAATACCTGTAAGCGATGACGAATCGCTGCCTTGAAAAAGCCTCATTAAAACTGTTTCAACAAAATCGTTTTGATTATGAGCTGTCAATATGTATGAAGCATTATAAATTTTAAAAACTCTTTTAAATTCACGGTAACGAAGCACTCTGGCAGCTTCTTCAATTCCTTTTTTGCGGAGAGCTGCCGTTTTAAAAACTTCGCCCTTTGGAATTTCGCAAATAATACAATCTACATTAATATCCTTACAGTACTTATAAACAAAATTTACATCTTCTGAAGTTTCTTTTTCGGGTCTGATATTATGATTTACAGTAACAACACAAATTTTACAGTTTAAAGAATCTTTAAGTTCATTTAATGCTGCAAGCAAAGCCATAGAATCCGCTCCGCCTGAAACGGCAAGTAAAACGGTTATGGGATAAGCATTTTTACCGGAATTAAATATTGCCTTGAGATTCTTAAAAATTTCGGTTAAAACGATATGTTTCATTGACAGAAATAGATTTTACACAATTTTTGGGAATGGTCAACAGACCTTAAAAGCTCCGATTATTGCCTAAAAACATTAATCGGAGCTTATTAGCAGTAACGATAAGTTATAAGATTTTTATAGGATAGGTTATCTGCAAAATCTTATTTTGCAGGAGCTTCCGCAGTTTCCTCAGCCACTACAGGAGTATCGGAACCTGCAAACTTAATGGCTGCAATAGTTAAATCGGAATCGGTAATAACCGTAACCTCACCGGAAAGTTTTATATCCCGTACATGCAAAGATTGATTTACATCAAGATTCGATACATCAACAACAATCCGCGGCGGTAAGTCTTTAGGTAAACACTCAACTTCAAGTTCCGTAATTCCCGACTCAAGAACTCCTCCGTGTCTTACACCTTCGGGAGAACCTTCAAGTCTGATTTTTACTTTTGTGCGTAAAACTTTTCCACGTTCTACTTCGTAAAAATCGACATGCTTAATTTTATCGTCAACTATATTGTGCTGAAATTCTTTAATAAAAACTTCGTGATCTTTATCACCGACATGAATTTTTAAAATGGTGCTTTCGGTAACGGTTTTAAAAAGCTTCATAAATTCTCTTTCTTCTACATCAAGAGAAACAGATTTGCCGTGCCTGTCATACATTACCGCAGGAATACGTCCTGCTTTTCTTAATTTTACGGCAGCAGATTTTCCCAGTTCCGTTCTTTCTTTTGCATTAATGATTCGCTGTTCCATAATTTAGAACTCCTTCATATAAACTTTAACAAGAAAAGCAACTTCACGTAAATACTGAAGCTGCTTTAAAAACTGGGACGGTAGGATTCGAACCTACGGAATGACGGCACCAAAAGCCGTTGGCTTACCACTTGCCGACGTCCCAATATATAAAAGCAAAATGCTTTTGTAACCGATTTAAAAGAAGTCTTTAACTATTAAACAATAGTTTCTTTAGTTTTGTTCATCATCTTCACTTATGGAAGATTCGGGCTGCCCCTCCGACTTTTGATAAGCCTCTACAACCGCAGCGGTCATCTTATCTCTAAATTCGGAGCATATAGGATGAGCTATATTTTTAAACTCACCGTTATTAAGTTTCCTGCTAGGCATTCCTATATAAAGCCCCCCGGAACCATTAATTACTCTTACATTGTGAAGAACAAAACAATTGTCAAACGTAATGTTTGCATAAGCCTTCAAGTTATTTTTTAAATTAACACGGCGGATACGAACTTCTGTAATCTCCATTTGCATCACTCCTTAGTACAATATTATATATTGAATATTGTACTACTCTTTTAATTATAATGCAAGAGCAAAAAACAAAAAACAATACTTATTTTGTTTAAAAAGTTCCAAAAAAGCCGTTTTTGCTGCATTTTCGTCCTTAAAAAGACCGAAAACAGAAGAACCGGAACCGCTCATTAAAGCAAAGTCCGCCCCGTAATCTAATAAATCAAGTTTTACCTTTTTTATTTCGGGGTACTTACTAAAAAGAGTATCCTCAAAGCTATTAAAAAAAGGCCAATTTTTACAGTCCATGCTGCAAAAATCTTCAGGGTTAATACTTTGAACCGTTCTTTTATTCTCTCTTTTTAAGAGAGAATAAGCCTCTTTTGTAGAGCTTACAATATCCGGAAAAATTAAAACCCCGAAGTAATCCGTATCTATATCAACGGTTTTTAAAATTTCCCCGCGTCCTTCAACTATTGCTGAAGACGTTTGCAAAAAAAACGGTACGTCGCTCCCTATATTTAAAGCAGTATTTTTTAAGGTCTCGGCAGATAAACCTGCATTAAAAAGATCATTTAGACCTAGAAGAACAGCAGCTGCATCGGACGAACCTCCGCCCAATCCTGCACCGATAGGAATATGCTTTAATAACCGCACATTCACACCGCTGTCGATACCGGTAAGTTTTTGAAATTCCGTATATGCCTTTGTTATTGTATTATCTTCAGGTAAATCAGCCAGAGGCGATAAAATGCGGCATATATTTTGTTCCGGTATTTTTTCTATTAAGAGTTCGTCTGCAAGCGATATAAGCTGAAAAACACTTACAATATCGTGAAAACCATCATTTCTACGATTTAGAACTTCCAAATGCAGATTAATTTTTGCATAAGCCGAGAGACTAACTGCTTTCTTAATCATGTCCGATTATTATATTTAATTTACAACTTTTGTCAATAGAAAATTCCGTCTTTTATCGTGTTTTTACAAAATACTTATTGTTTTGTCTAATGCAAATTTTATATTGCGTGTATAATTCGTCAAGTTTATTCTATATCGGAATTACTGCCGTTTATAATTTTTGCAATTTTTTCTAATGCATCTTTTGCTTCCGGAATCGGAAATAATGGAAATACATGATTCATTTTATGATATTTGTAATAAGTTATTTTTATGTTTTTACTTTCGGTAATTGATTTAAATTTTTCCGCATCGGGCAAAAATATCTCATGAGTTCCTATAAACAAGGTTATATGACCGATGTTCGCAAAGTTTCCGTTTATGGGAGAAAGCATAAAGTTTTTAGGGTTATCATTTGCAGCCCAAACCTTTCCGAGGTCAATAAGTTTTTTTGCCGATAACATCGGGTCTTTTTTTTCAAGGTCCCGAATTCCTTCCGTTTTCATACCTATATCCAGCCAAGGCGAAATTAAGATAATATCCCGTGGAAGAGGCAGTTTTAAGTTTCTTAAAATTTGTGCTGCCGCTAAAGCAAAACCGCCTCCGGCGGAATCCCCCATAAGTACTATTTTCTTTCCGTCTGTTTCTTTAAACACAAAGGAATAATAATCTAAAACTTTTTTAAATGATTGTTTATAATTGTAGTTTGGAGCTTTAGGATATATCGGAATGATTATCCGCGCAGAGGTTTGTTTTATAAGTTTGTCAAACATCTTCCAATGTACAGGATCGGGGTTATATACATAAGAACCGCCGTGTAAATAGAAAATATTTGTTTTTATATTTTTTTGTCCGTTTTCCGGTGTAATAATAAAGACCTGCATGTCCTCAAATAAAAGTTCTTCAATATTTGCATTAAGTTTTATTGAAGAAGGCAGTATATAAGGTTTTTCGTTTTCAATTTTTCTTTCTTCTAAAAATTTTTTAAGGTCTTCCTTATCGGTAAAAGTTTTTTTGCCGTACGAAGCTTTTAAAAAAAGTTCTACAACCTTACTCATAATACTCCTTTTTTCTATTGTAACTACATAAACCGAAAATGCCGAAAGTATAATTGTTATGACGGCTATTACAATTATAAGTCCATGCAACATATTTTTACGCATAGTTTACCTCGTTATTTGTGCGGAAAGTTCAATACCTGACGTTCCTAATCTACGCTTTTTACATCAAGATGAAGGAAATCCTATAATTTACAGCGGTTAAAAAGATCAATAAACTTTTTGGTCTCTTCTTTAGCTTCAATAATCAAAGAATTATCTTCAACTTTACCAAGTACGGCGTTTCTTTCTTTGTCGTTTCTATAAGTTATATCCCTAAAACGGTTTTTGTAATCTTTATTTTTGGTATAAAAAATTTGCTCTTCAATGTATGTTCTTATATTGATAGCTTTTTCCAAAAGTTTATTCCATAGGTCTTTTTCTATGCGCTGAACTCCGTTTATTTTGCATAAGACGGCATAGGCATTTTCTAATTTGTCTTTTTCATATTCGGAATATATCTTTAGATATTCTTCATGAATTTCCGTCCAAGATTTTAGTATTCCGCTTTTTATTTTTTCTATAAGTATCGAAAGTTTTTTTTCGCAGATGATTTGTCCGCCCATATTGAGCCATTTAAAATCGAAATTACTGTCAAAAGTAATTTTAATATCGTTTATGGTAAAACCGTTTTTGTCCAGATATTCGGTTAAAGTTGTAATCCCGTACCATGTCAGCATATCGATATAGGCTTCGTGTGCTTCTACGGCTTTTATTATTCTTACATCACGGGAAGACCTTTCAATATTCAGCCCTTTTACAAAAAGTTTTTTTGCATTATCTTTGTTGTTTTTAATAACATCGTCTATGTTCATCTCCAAATTACCTGCGGCAGACCACGCATTTCCTATCCATTTTTCAAGAAGAACAATAGCTTGAAGAATTTCGTAGACCGTATCAGGAGCGAGGTAATTTGTTTCTATTTTCTGTATTTTTGTTTTACGTTTATCGCGACGTGCAAATTTTTTGTTGTTGCGTTCAAGGGCGTACATATTGTACATCCAATAGTATGCAGGCATTATTTCCAGTATATTTTTATGGCAATCGTCAATAACTAAACTAAAAGGAAGAGGGATATCCAGTTCGGCAGGATAATTTCCTTTGTTTAAAAGGATAAATGAAGCAAAACGGCAGTTATGTTTTAATGTGCTGGAAAGACCGGGCCAAAAGCCTCTTCCTGCAATAATTTCTCCATCATTACCCCTCGTGTTGTGGTTGGAGCCGACCGTAGCACCGGCAGCCATATTCGATTGACCCTGAATAAGAGCCGCAATCAAAAAAGAATTGTTGTGGTGCTGCTCGTGGTACGGAAAAATTAAGGCATTCAAAACTTCACAACAAGAGATTGTGGAATTATCACCCAAAATTGAATGTATAAGTCTGGCTCCGTATTTTAACTCACAGTTATTGCCCATTATAAAGCGAACGGCTTTTGCTCCGTAAAAAATACGCGAACCCAAACCTATAATTCCGTTTACAAGTTCTACACCTTCGCCTATTTGACTTGCTTCTTCTTCCGTAGATTTAACCGTTAAATTTTTTAATTTGTTGGCTCCCTTTACATATACACAACTTCCGAAATTAACGTCTTTGATTATGCGGCAGCTTTTAAGTACGGAATTTTTTCCTACCGTACCGTAATAACCGCGTTTTGAGTCTACCGAATTTTGGGTTATTGTTTCAAACGTTTTTATAAGTTCCCCATCATCTCTAAATCGTGTCCACAAAAAAGCGTCGGCAGGTATCATATCATAGAAAGGATATACACCTCTGCCGCCTGCTTCGTTTATGGGTTCTATTGTTACCCGAATATTTTCTTCTTCGCCGTCTTTAATAATTCCTTCGCCGAATTTTGCATGGTTGGTTGTTGACATTTCATCAATACGGTGTAAAATTACTTCATCTTCAATTATGTAATGAGAAATGTATGCACAATAATGAATTGCACAATTTTTTCCTATATCGCAGGAAACTATGTTGCTGTTTGTAATTCCTGCAGGAACCGTAAAATCGTGATATTTTAAAAAGATGTTTTCTGTAGAAGAAATACGTACTAAACCTGCAAAGGTGTTGTTTTTAAAAAGGTCAAGATTAAAAGGTTCTTCAATAAAAATATTTGCCCAGTCGGAACAATTGTTCCCGTTTTTTTCAAGTATTGTTATTTCTTCTTGTAATAAATTTCTGAATTGTTGATTTTTACATGGGTTTTGTTTAAACCGCAAATAATATTCATTTTTGCCGCTAGGCAGATATGCGCCGTCTATGAATCGGTAACCGAAAAGTTCGGCTTTTATCATTTTCGTCTTAGCCATAAAAAGTACCTCCGCAATTTTTAGGAAGATATAAATGGAAAAATTTTATCTATGCAATTTTTATGCTATTTTAATGTAAACCATAGCTTGTATACAATAGCCTCTGCAAAATGTACACAAACAATTTATAAAATTTTGCTTTTTATATCAATTAAGAATTGATTTGTCAAACAGCTATTAAACATTTTTATCCTGCAAAAATTACAAATTGATAATCTAAAAGGTCTTATCAATTAAAATAATTTTTATTGGTATTGACATAAACACAATTTTTATATATACTTACATAAAATACGGCGGTATAGCTCAGTTGGCAGAGCAAACGGCTCATATCCGTTAGGTCATAGGTTCAAGCCCTATTGCCGCTAGCTCACTTTAAAGGTACTCAAACGAGTACCTTTTTTT
>CAUTTN010000029.1:0-15335 GCA_963541225.1 uncultured Treponema sp. | reverse complement strand
GGCGAGGGAGGCGGTGCCTTTTTCTTTTCGGTCCTTTTTACTCTAATTTTTTGTCCGGAATTTTGATTATAATTTACTATAAAAAAAACTAAATTCAGGTATAAAATAATCGCTATAGTAATACCTATAACATAAGGCGATACAAGAATTTGTTTTAATATGTATATTAAATCGTTAAAACTCATAATATCTTATCGGTAAAACTCAACGGTATATTTAAGAAATCCAGATAATTTTTAAAATTTAAAAGAGATACCGGCTTTTATGTTCAAACTATTTGCAAAAGAATTTATAGTTTTTAGCTCCTTTGTCTGCTCGAATGTAAATTCTTTTGCACCGGTTTTAAAAATTTTCTGCGTTTTTATAGGTGCCGTATAAAATGTGTCGGTAATTCCCAAGTAAATACCCGTATTTTTTGTAAAATAAAAACTTGCGAGAATATTAACGCCTACACCTACCATAATATCGAGTTTTTTGTAGGTTATATCGGTTAAAATACCGGAGGTTATTTTTTGATTTGCATATATCGTATTTAAGCCGATTCCGCCGCCCATAAATAAATTAAAAGGTCTTTTCGCAAAAAACCTATATCCAAGACCTGCTTGAGTATCCAAAAAAAGTGAAAAACCGTTTGTATTACCGGAAAAGAAATTATCATTGTCCTTTGATTGGAAACTCAAATTTACAGCCATATAAAAAAGGTTACCGGTAAGATCTATTGCAAAACCTAAAGCGTTGTTCTTTTCGTTTTTTAACTTGCCCAAACTGTTTTGTAATAAATTCTTAAATTCTGTATCGGTAATTGTTCCGTCAGTTTTACTGCGTATAAAATAATTGGTATAAGAAGGACCTATAGAAAATGTAACATCGGCAAAGATCGGAAATAGTAAAAAAAGCATAAAAAAATAAACTGCTATATTTTTTCGGTTCATAGTAAAACCTCCATATCCGTTATTTTACACATTTTGAATATTTAATTCAAGGCAAATCCTAAGTTTATTCGTGCGGAGGGTTTAATACCCTGTTGCTGCGCAACGTACGCTCTGCGTCGTAACAAAGGGTGTTAAAGCCGACTGCAACCACTTTATGAGAACAACATACCCCTATGCTTGCGTCGGGGTTGTTGATTATAGCCGTTTTTTGCGTTGTGTTACTTCCATAATTTTTACATAGCTTGACAAAACTAAACTCAGGCATATAATGAGATTATGCCTAATACTAGTATGGAAAACGGGCTTTTTCTTGTTGTGGAATATATTATGAATAAGGCTGAGTATAAAGAGCTTGAGGTAATATCGGCAGCAATAGAAAGAAAAAAACAAGAAATATCTCAAACAAACGGCATATCTGCAATTAATCCGGAAGAGATGGCAAAAAAGATGTCCTTGTCGATAAATCGTTCAATTCAGTCAAGTCTTGAAGGTGTAAGGCATACTTTTAGAAATTTTGCCGCCGACATGCTTCAAAAAGAAGCTCCCGAACTTTCTTCCGAGCAGATGGAAGCTCTGATAGATTCGTGGATTCCAAAACAGGGTTCTTATGACGGCAAAGAAAAATCTATTGCAAAAGATGGAAAAATAGGCGGAATTCCTGCCGATGTTCTTTACGGAATGATTATTCAGTTTGTATCTTACAGTATAGGCGAAATGTCCGAAAATGAAAATAAAGAATTAAAAAATACGATGGGAAACTGGACAGAAAAATACTGGGAACACTTTCCTTCTCAAATTAGAATAAAAATAAAAAATTTTATAAACGGTGAAATAACTTCCGGTGAATTTCAAAAAGATATTAAGACTATAATTTATTAAAAATTTTAAGGCAAATTTATGGTTGATTATAAAACAGAAAAAGAAAAACAACTCGCAGAATCTCTTCCGGTAGAAAAAGAAAACATCGATATAGAAGAAAATGTTGATGTAGTCTTTGATAAAATAAGCGAAATACAAAAGCAAATTACAAAAAAAAGAATATCGGATATGGAAAATTCTTTACGGCAATTGGAAGACGAATTAACCGAAATAATCGACAACCTCTAAAAGTTTCTTTTTAGTGTTTGGAGATGTTAAATATAATACCGTTAAACGTAAGTTTTTAACGGTACACATTTGTAATTTAAAATAAAATTTAAAGGGCGGAATTTATTTGATGAAAAAAAACTTCTTTTTTGCTGCAATGTTTTTAGGGTTAGCGTGTTGTAATTTTTTATTTGCAGAGATGTCTTTTTTATCTTCAGACTTAAACGAAAAAGGAGATATTCTTTTTTCCGTTAAAACGGATATAAAAAATTCTTATTCTTATGATACTTTATTTTTATTTTCAAAAGAAAAAAACAAAATAGAACAGCTTACATTTTTTGCGGAGAAGTTGGATTTTTTTAAAAATACCGGCACTTTGCAAATATCGAATTCTTTCGGTATTATTAGAATAGATGCAAATTCGAAACACATTAGTTTGCAGGAAGATTTTTTGCCTTTTTTTTCCCGCTCTGCTTTACATTTTAGATACTTGAATAGTATCGAAACAAGTCCTGACGGAAGATGGATTACAATGATTGAACCTTTTTCTGCGGTATATGGTAAGCTGATTTTATTTGATACTCTTACAGAACGGCGATATGTTTTAAGTGAAAAAACTGTCAGGAATTCTAAACCCGTGTGTTGGGCTCCCGATTCAAGTATAATTCTCTACGAAGATCAAGATATTTTGTATTTTGCAAGACCTGAATGGTTTAATTTAAAACAAACTTTGGATAAAAAGTTTAGACAACTTGGGAAAACTTCCGTTAAAACGGTTAGATGGATTTCTTCAAACGAATTTATTTTTATGTCGGGAAATGTTTTTTATAAGGCTAATTCATCAGAACTTTTTACAAAATCTTTTTATTATCCATTGTTTCAAGCCGGACAATTTATTGCAAGATTGCCTTTCGAATTTAATCCTTCATCGGATATTATTTCTATTTCACCCGACGGGAAAACCGCTTTGTTTATTAATGCAAAACGGAATACTTATTTTTTACAACTTACCGGAGATGATTATTTGGAAAAACAAAAGTCTCTTGTAATTCCGTATCTTCTTTTACCCGGCAGTACCGCAGAAATTTCGATACACTGGAAAAATAATCTTCCGGTTTTATTTTTAAATTCCATACATAACGGGAAAAATATTTTATCGGCTTGGAAGATTTCTTCTAAAACTTTTGTGTTTGAAAAAATAAATTTACCTCAGAATATTTCTTTTTTTTCGGCTTCTCCCGATTTTAAAATTGTTGCGATGAAAGAAAAAAACTCTATTTCTTTTTACGATACGGAAAAATGGATTCCTATAAATAGTTTTGATGATGAAAAAATCTTTTCGTCAATGTGGAAAGATTCTAATACCGTTTTTTTGGGCGGAGAAAATTCTGTCTTTAAATATACAATAGATAATGAAGGAACTCTTTTAAATAAAGAGAGGTTTTGTATTTCTTCAATAAAAGATTATTCATGGTCGGATTCGGGTTCAAAAATTTTAATAAAAGTAAAAACTTCCGATTCGGAAGAAATTCTTGAAAGCGATGGTAAAAAAAATTGGAAAAAAACTTTGCAGACGGAACTTTTCAAAAAGAAAAATTCCAATGCAGATAATAGAATTTATATAGATTCCGGATTAGGTTATTTTAAAAATATGATTTATATAAGGTCTTTACATGATTTTACGACAAAACCTCTTTTTGAAGAACCTTCCGTTTTTGCCGCTTCTTTAAATACTTTAAAAGATACCGCCAGCGAATATGGTAATTCTTTACAAGTTTTTTCTCATGGTAATAGAAAAGGAAAAAAGCACGTTGCTTTGGCTTTTGATGTTGTGGATAATATGGCCGGTATAGCGGAAGTCTTATATATTTTAAAAAACTATAATATAAAAGCTACTTTTTTTGTTAATGGAGAAGCTGTAAAGCAAAGTCCGAATGCAGTAAAAGAAATTGTTAGTGCGGGGCATCAATGCGGCTCTTTATTTTTTACGTCATGGGATTTAAATGATTTAAGTTATAAGGTCGATGAAGCTTTTGTACGTCAAGGTCTTGCAAGAAATGAGGATTTGTTTTATTCCCTTACGGGAACGGAGCTTTCTCTTATTTGGCATACTCCCAATTACATAACTTCTTCAATGATTGTAAATGCAGGAAAAAAAGCCGGGTATATTTATATTTCGCCCGATATTAGAACTCCGGACTGGATAAATTCAAAAGCGGAAAACGTACTTCCTCAATTATACAAATCTTCGGCTCAAATAATTGACGATATTTATTCCGATATTGCTCCCGGTTCAATTATTCCGATCAGACTTGGTAAAACGGATTTACAGCGTAAAGATTATATTTATTCTCAGTTAGAGTTGTTAATAAATGTTATAACGGAAAAAGGATATAGTATAACGGATATAAAAACTTTAATGAATGAAAACTAATTATCGGCAATATATCAGTCGCATAAAAATTTTTACCACATTTAATACATGACCATAAATACACTAGACTATTTTTTAATCTTCTAGTACAATATATACAACCTTGTTTGAGGAAAGTTAAATGCCGACTTTACCGTTGCTGTAAGGTTTTCCGGTAAAGTTTTAGGCTGATGAATTAAATTGCTTTTTTAGTATATTTTTTGGAGGAGATATATGGCTTCATTTAAAATAAGTTTTCCGGACGGAACAGAAAAGGAATTTGTACAACCTGTAACTGCAAGAACTATAGTTCCTTATTTCGGAAATCTGGAATCGCCTGTCGTTGCGGTTTCTCTTAATAATCTTGTAGAATCTTTGAATAAAACAATTGATGTACAGTCAAAAATCAAACCTATAACCTTGTCTACAAATGAAGGTTCAAACATATACCGAAGAACCCTATGTTTAATTCTTGCTGCAGCGGCAAAAGAACTGTATCCCGATTTAAGGCTCCTAATGGGGCATAGTTTGGATTATGGATATTACTATACATTTGAAGGTGCAAAATCAAAAAAAGCCGATTTAAAAGCCATTAAAGAAAAAATGTTGGAAATGGTAAAAAACGATATGCCTATACAAACTATTTGGCTATCTTATGAAGAAGCTTTAGCAAAATTTGAAAAATCCAATCAGCCCGATACATACCGGCTTTTAAATTATACCAGTAAACCTAAGATTTTGATTAATAGACTTGGTACATACGAAGACCTTTATTTTCAACCTTTGATGGATAGAATAGGCGACGTAAAAGTCTTTGACGTTGTTCCTTATGAAGACGGCTTTTTATTAAGATTCCCAAAAACTTCTTCTCCCGATAAACTTTCGGAATTCAATGGAGTTCCTCAACTTTTTCAAATATACAAAGAATATAAAAAATGGGGTAAACTTGTAGGGGTGTCTTCGGTAGGACAACTTAATGATTTAATTTCCAGCAGAAAAATTAAAGAATATGTAGAAATTACGGAAATTCTTCAAAACAATAAACTTGCTGAAATTGCAAAGAAAATAATGTCGAAAAAAACGGTACGCGTAATTTTGATTGCAGGCCCTTCAAGTTCGGGAAAAACAACTTCTGCAAAAAAACTTTCAATGCAGCTTCGCGTTTTAGGTTATGCGCCTAAAGTTATAAGCCTTGACGATTTTTACCTTGGGGCAGAAAAGGCTCCTAAACAGCCTAACGGCAAACCGGACTTCGAATGTTTGGAAGCCTTGGATGTCGAGCTTTTAAACGATTGCCTTTTAAAACTTTTTGAAGGTAAAACGGTAGAAATGCCTACTTATGACTTTAAAATAAGTGCAAGAAGACCCGAAGGTAAAAACTTAAAACTTGAAGAAGACTCAATTATTATTTTGGAAGGTATTCATGCCTTAAACGGTAAACTTACAAATAAAATCGATGATTCTTTAAAATTCAAAATTTACCTTTCGGCATTAACACAACTTAATTTAGATGATCATAACAGAATTCCTACATCCGACAATAGGCTTTTACGGCGGCTTGTACGCGATGCCCAATTTAGAGGAAGTACTGCGGCTAAAACAATCGGAATGTGGGGAGAAGTTAGAAGAGGCGAGGCAAAATATATATTCCCGTTCCAAGGAAATGCCGATGCAATGTTTAACACGGCTCTTGACTATGAACTTGCAGTTTTAAAAATTTACGCCGAACCTCTTTTAAAAGCAGTAAAACCGAATCAAGCCGAATATAATGAAGCGTCAAGACTTCTTACATTCTTGGGTAATTTTTTACCGCTTCCGGCTCATTTTGTTCATGGTCAATCTATTTTACGCGAATTTATAGGCGACAGCGATTTTTCCTATAAATAAATTTAATTACATTAATGGAGAAATAAAATGAAATATTTTGTAAAAAAATTATTTTTTCTTTTTATCTTATGTATTTTGGGTTTTGTATCCTGTAAAACAACAGATAAAGTTACCAAGCCGACATCTTCTGAACCATCCAATCGGTATATCTATCATGCAGTAGCGGATGCCTACACAAAACAGGCACCTTTTATGGTTGATGACAATATCAGAGTCGATTCTCTTGTTTATCTCGAAAAAGAAAATACGTTTGTATATTATTATACTTTGGTAAATATGGAAAAATCCGGTACACCCGATAATATGTGGGGAGTAATAAAAGAAGCAACGAAGGAAGTTCTTAAAGAAAATTTTAAAACACAACCAAATATGGAACAGTTTAGAAAAGATAAGGTAAAACAATCCTTTGTTTATAGAGATAAAAACGGAGCGGATATTTTTACTATAGAGCTTAATTACGATGAATATTAACAAATAATATAACCGAAAATCGGATTGCACAAGCATAACAGGGTAACCGCATAAAAACCGTCTTGTATAAAATTTTAAAATTAAGTATAATCGTTTAGTTTAAAACTTCTTTTTGAGGAGCTTTTAATTTTCAATTCATAAACTAAATATCGGTTTTAAATGCTTGACGTAACAGTTTTGTATTATGCCGTTTTTATCGGAGTTTTTTAATGTATACACCCATTGATCCTAAAATTAATTTTTCTAAACAAGAAGAAAAAATTTTACAATTTTGGAAAAAAAATGACATTTTTAAAAAATCTATTTTAAACAGAAAAGATTGTCCCGAATATGTTTTTTTTGACGGACCTCCTTTTGCAACAGGACTTCCGCATTTCGGACATTTTGCCCCCGGAACAATAAAAGACATTATTCCGAGATATAAAACCATGAAAGGTTATAAAGTAGAAAGGCGTTTCGGCTGGGATTGTCATGGTCTTCCCGTTGAAAATTTAATCGAAAAAGAATTAGGGCTTAATTCAAAAACCGATATTGAAAAATACGGAATCGATAAATTTAATGAAGCGTGCAGAGCCAGTGTTTTAAGATATGTGGAAGAATGGAAAGAAACCATTAACCGTTTAGGACGTTGGGTTGATTTTGAAAATGACTATAAAACAATGAATCCTGAGTTTATGGAATCGATATGGTGGGTTATGAAATCCCTTTGGGACAAAGAACTTTTATACGAAGGGCATTATATTTTGCCATATTGCCCGCGATGTTCTACCGTTCTATCCAACCACGAGTTAAATATGGGTGGCTACAAAGAAGTTCATGATCCTGCAATTACGGTAAAATTCAAAGTTTTAAATCCAGTAAAGAATTCGCCCGCTGCAAAATCTTTTTCGGACAACGGAATTGGAATTCTTCAAAATACATTTTTTCTTGCATGGACAACTACACCATGGACACTTCCCAGTAATTTAGGGCTTGCCGTAGGAGCCGATGTAGATTACGTTTTATTCGAATATGAAAACAACTATTACATTATGGCAAAAATCAGGCTCGATTCTTATTTTCCTAAAACGAAGAACGAAGCTCCCTGTATAAAAATACTTTGGACAAAAAAAGGCTTTGAACTTGAAGGTTTAAGATATGAGCCTTTATTTTCTTATTTTAAAAATTTGGCTGCCGATGAAAACGGGTACAATAAGGAAGCAGGGCAGGGGGCATTTAGAGTTTTGATAGGCGACTTTGTTACTACCGAAGACGGTACGGGCATTGTACACACTGCACCCGGCTTCGGCGAAGACGATAACCGCATCTTTAAAGAAACCGGAGTACCTACTATTTGCCCTGTTGATGCCGAGTGTAAATTTACCGAAGAAATCCCCGAATACAAAGGGCTTTTTGTTAAAGATGCCGATAAACAAATAATCGAAAGATTAAAAACCGAAAACAAACTTTTTAAACGCTCTCAAATTCTTCACTCTTACCCGCATTGCTGGCGGTGTTCCAGCCCTCTTATTTATAGAGCCATAGGTTGCTGGTTTGTCGATGTTCAAAAAGTAAAAGAAAAAATACTTAAAGCAAATTCTCAAATTAAATGGCAGCCTGCACATATAAAAGAAGGTCGTTTTGGAAAATGGCTTGAAGGTGCCAGAGATTGGGCTATAAGCCGTAACAGATATTGGGGAAATCCTATACCTATTTGGAAATGCCACGACTGCGGACATTCTATCTGTGTAGGAAGCAGACAAGAACTAAAAGAACTTTCAGGGGTATATCCGGAAGACCTCCATAAACACTTTATAGATGATATTTTAATCGAATGTAAAAAATGCGGCGGCTCAATGAAAAGAATATCTGAGGTTTTGGATTGCTGGTTTGAATCGGGTTCTATGCCCTATGCTCAGCAGCACTACCCGTTTGAAAATAAAGAAAAATTCGAAAATAAATTTCCTGCGGATTTTATCTCGGAAGGGCTTGACCAGACACGAGGTTGGTTTTACACCCTTACGATTTTATCCTCGGCTTTATTCGATAAACCTGCCTTTAAAAATTGCATCGTAAACGGACTAGTTCTTGCTTCTGACGGAAAAAAAATGTCTAAATCCCTACGCAATTATAGCGACCCTAAAGAGGTGTTAAAACAATTCGGAGCGGACGCACTCCGTCTGTTCTTAATGAATTCCAATATCGTAAAAGCCGACGATTTAAAATACAGCGATGAAGGTGTACGCGATGTTCTAAAAGGAATAATAATTCCTCTTTGGAACAGTTACAGCTTTTACATAACCTATGCAAATATCGACGAAATAACATCTCCTAAAAATATAGATACTAAAGAAGATTTATCGGAATGGGTCGCAAAATTAAACAACCCTTTAGATAAATGGATTATATCCATAACCGAAAAACTTGTAAGTGATATAACTTCAGCATTGGATAATTACGATCTTTCGCAAGCAGTGCCTCCAATGGTAGAATACATAAATTTATTAAATAACTGGTATATACGCCGTTCGCGAAGACGCTTTTGGAAAAGCGAAAATGACAATGATAAAGCTCAAGCCTATGAGACTTTATACAGAGCATTGAAAAAATTTGCACTTCTGGCAGCTCCTTTTATTCCGTTTGTTACAGAAAGCATCTGGCAAAATTTGCGTATGACTAATGAATCCGAATCCGTTCATCTTGCAGATTATCCTGAATATAACGAAATACTACGCGACAAAACTCTTGAATTTAAAATGGAAACGGTTCAAAAAGCCGTATCCATGGGGCGTTCATTGCGGTATCAATTTAACTTAAAAATAAGACAGCCTTTAAAAGCTGCCGAGATAGTTACACGCAACGCCGAGGAAAAACGGGTTTTACTCGAAATGGAAGACAGTTTACTTGACGAATTAAATGTTAAAGAAATAATCTTCCACGATAAAGAAGACGAACTTGTAGAATATTCTGCAAAAGCAAATTTTAGAATACTCGGAAAAGAACTCGGTGCCTCAATGAAAAAAGCCGCTTCAATTATTGAAGGAATGATCTCTTCCGAAATACAAAGTATTTTGGAAGGATCGATTTTAAATATTGATGCGGACGGAAAATCGGTTGATATTACAGCCGATAAAATAATTGTAAACCGTATCGAAAAAGCTTCTTTAAAGATAGTAAACGAAGGGACTTTGACGGTAGGCTTAAATACCGAAATTACAGAAGACCTATTAATGGAAGGCTGTGTTAGAGACCTTTTAAGAGGAATTCAAACTCTGCGTAAGGATTGCGGTTTTGCAGTAACCGATAGAATAAGTCTTTATGTTTCTGCTGAAGATAGTAAAAAAGATTCTTATATTTTACAAAAAGCATTCGAAATCCATAATGCCTATATTTGTACGGAAACTCTTGCAGAAAAAGCCGAATGGTTAAACCTTATTTCCGAAAAACAAAACATAAAAACTTCATCTGTAGAAGCCGGTGAATTTATTTGGCAAATAGGAATAGAAAAAATATAGAGTAGGTACAGCAAACCTTTCTAAAAACTAAAACTTTTAAAAAGGTTTGCTAATTAAATATTTTGCAAAAAGTATTAAAAAAATACCGTAATAAATATTCAATTTTTACGGCAATTCTTATGGGAGATTATATGGGAATTAGAGGCGAACTTTTTACTGTTCAGGTTCCGGCGGAAAACAGAACCTATTTTTTCAATGTAAAAGAAAACACACGTGGTAATGTTTTTTTACAGGTTGTCGAAAGCAAAGTATCTGAAGGCTTAGGTTTCGACCGTCATGCAATAGTAGTTTTTGAAGATGAAATGCAGCCTTTTTTGCAAGGCTTGGATAAATGTATAGAATTTATAGAAAAAAAACGTAAAGAACAATTTAAAGAAAAAGCAAAAAAAGTTTCCGAAATTAATTCAAAAACAAAAAAAACGGGTTCGGATAAACCTAAAACACCTAAGATAAAAATAAAAAAACAGTACAAATAACTTAAACAATATTTTTGAAATATGTATTTGCACCGTTAAAATAAACATCACACCTTGATGATTTTTAAATTATTATATAAAATATTTCTTCTAAGGAGATAAAATAATAAAATGAATAAATTCGTTAAATTAATTTTAATGTCAATTATAATAATTGCATTGACAAATTGTACATCTTTACCGGATCAAATAATTCGTAAAGAAACAGTAATCGGTAAAACAAACGTTACGACATTAACCTCGAATTTTAATGTTTCGTATACGATAGAATTTAATGTAAACAAAAACGAAAAAAATGATTCTGTACTGATTACATTGGAAACAGCAATAAATAATTATAAACTTTATTTTCCTGCAAACAAAGATATAAAAAAAATCTTTGCCGAGTTTTTACGTTTAGCCGAAATAGCATCTCAAAAAAATAAAGACGGTTTTGAAAATATCGGCGATACTAATTTACTTTGTTATGCTTATTGCGAAAATGAAGAAGAACTTACAAGAGTTGACGTTATAGGAAATGTTCACGATAAAATAAATTTTATTTTTTTAACCAAAAATAAAATTCCTTATTTGGTTTTAAACGGATTTTATACAAAAACGCTCTTCGGTAAAGAAAAAATAGATTCTTATATTGAAAGTATTCCGATTTCTTATGAAGATGTAAAATCCGTTTATGAGTTTATGAGTGATATCGAAAACATAAAACGGCTAAGAGTTGAAGATGTTCAAGAACCTGATTCGGATACATCGCCTTCAACTTTTAACCGATAGTTTAAAATATCGAATATAGATATAATTATTGTTTAAGATAGACTAAAAATAAAATTTATGATATTATCAAAATATGAGTAAGAAATTTGCTTTTTCTTTAAAAGAAGCTGTTGTCTATCCCGGTCAGGGAGTCGGCACAATAACGGAAATCACAAAAAAAGAAATCGGTGGAGAAGTAATTGAGTATTACGTTATATACTTATCCGAATCCGATATGACGGTTCTTTTTCCTGTATGCGGTATTAAAAATTTAGAAATTAGACGCATTGTTACAAAAGAAGAAGCGGAAGAGGCTTTAAAATTTTTATCCGAAGCATTCGAACCTATTCCCATTGATTGGAAAGCCCGATACCAAATGAATATGGAGTTGTTTAAAAGCGGAGAAATTTTAAACACGGCTTCGGTTGTGCGTTCGCTTTATCAAAGAAGTAAAACAAAGGAGCTTCCTATTCAGGAGCGGAAACTTTATGATTCGGCATATAGAATTTTTCATGATGAAATTGCAGCAGCTCTTAAACTTTCAAAACAGGAAACAGCCTCTTTAATTCATTCTCATCTAGAACCTTTAGGAGGAAGTGTTGTAAATGAAGTTCGGAAATCTTATGATGATGGAAGTGATGATCTTGACGAAGATGATTTAAATGTTGAGGATTCATCTATAGACGATTTAGATGAAGATGATGATCTTGATGAATCCGAGATGTATGATGAGGACGAATAAAAAGGAATTTGCAGCAGTGATAACTGCCGCAGGAAAATCCACCAGGATGAAAACTCCTATAAAAAAAGAATATTTAGATTTGCCTAATGCAAAACCCGGAGTTTCTATTCTTTCGGAATGTCTTTATAAATTTCTTAACACAAATTTATTCGATATAATAATTATAACCGTTCCCGAAGAAGATATAAATAAAATAAGAGAAATTATTTTTTCCGATAAACGTATATCGGTAAATCTTGAAAACTTGCAAATAAAATTAATTTTTGTTTGCGGAGGAGCGGAGCGGAGAATTTCGGTTTTTAATGCATTATTGGAACTTGAACAAATTGTAAAAGAAAATAAATCGGAGCTAAAATATGTTCTGATTCATGACGGTGCAAGACCTTTTTTATCGGAAAGTTTAATAAAAAAAATTTGCATACAAGTAAAAGAATACGGTGCTGTTGCTCCAGGCTATGAAGCAACCGATACACAAAAAATTGTAGATTCTAAAGGAAAAATTACTACACATTTAATAAGAAGTTCTGTTTATGCAGTGCAAACACCGCAAGGTTTTGATTTTAAAAAATTATTACAAGCTCATAAAAAAGCCGAACTTACACAAAAAATATACACAGATGATAGTGAAATTTATTCCGAATTTGAAGAACCTGTGTTTATTTGTGAAGGCGAGATTACAAATAAAAAAATAACATTCAAAGAAGACCTTTCGGTATATCAATCAACAAGTTTGCCTGATTGCCGTACGTTGGAGTTTATAAAAACTTATTTTTACCATGCTCTTCGGCAGATAATTAGGTTTAGACGGTGAAATTCGAACAAATTTTAAAAGAAAAATAATTAGTATAGGTAAAAATTTTTTTAAAGAACAAACCGATATGCTTCAATTACGAAATAAAGCTACAATATGTCAAGACCTGCTTCTTTTAACATGCAATATAAAAGGTTTATTGGTAAGCCTATTATGCCACTATGAGAACCTTCTATCTTTTCTATAAATAAGCCTGCTTTTTCTTGAATTTTATATCCGCCTGCAGCATCTTGCCATTCCATTGTTTTTAGGTAAACGCTTATTTCTTTATCCGATAGTTTTTTAAAAAATACGTTACTTAGACTATGGTTTTCATAAGTTTTTCCGGCTGCAAAATCAATAATATAAATAGCGGTTATAACGGTATGATAAGTTCCCGAAAAAGTTCTTAACATTTTTTCTGCTTCTTCTGAATTTTTAGGTTTTCCGAATATATCTTTCTCATTAAAAATCAAAGTATCGGCAGCAAGTATTAAAAATTTTTTATCGGCTAGATTTTGCCTACTCAAAAATTCGGCTGTTTTTTTTGCTTTGTTTTCAGCAATTAATTTACATAATTTTATGGGATCTTTTTCTGTAACAGATGATTCATCAAAACCCGAATCGGTTACCTCAAACTTCAATCCTAAAGAACTTAAGATTTCTTTTCTGCGAGGCGATTTTGATGCCAAAATAATTTTATACATAAAATTAAGGGAAAGAAACTTAAAGTCTCTTTCCCTTTTGTAATATTATTTACCGGAAGAACCGCTACTTTGAGCCATAATCTTTTTTAAAACTTCTAAAGCTTTATCGCGTACGGGTTTAACATAACTATAATTATTAGCAATACGCATAATACTGTCAATCATCCCTTTTTTATTTTTTACTGTAGGAGCCAGTTTTTCATAAGTGTTTATAACTTCCAAAGCAAGCGAACTTTGAGGATTGATAATATCAAATTTTCTATTGATAAAATTTATCATTTCGACAACTTCATCATTATTGTTAAAACCCAACTCTCCCAAAGATTTTACACTTTCCATTATGACTGCCGGTTCGTTATCCGTGAACATAACTTTCATTAAAATGTCCTTAGATTCTTCCGTTTTTATTTTACCCAAAAGACTGCAAGCTTTCATTCTTATGTCCGGATAATTATTTGCAACCCTGCCGTTTTCACGTACAACGGTAGACAAACCTACCATAGCGAGAGAATTCAAAGCTTGTTGAAGTTCAGGCGTTGATCTTCCGCTTTCAATTGCTTCTTCAATAACTTGCAAAGCTACATATTTAGAATCTCTACCCTCGGAAGTAACCATTTCTTTTAAAATTACTCCCTCCATCGAATTCAAATATGCTTCTTCAACCGTCATCATAGAATCCGTTTTTTCGCTTTGGGCGAAAATAAAAGACGATCCCGATAGAAATATACATGTTACAAAAAACAAAAACTTTTGTTTCATTTGTTGACCTCCCTTATTTAGTCAATTCTAATATATTTTCGTATATTTTTACAGTAAAGTCAAGAGCTTTACCCGTTTTTTTTATTTATTATGGAACCAATTTCCATTTTCCGTCTATATTCTCAAGTTTATATAAAATATATGGTTTCGTTTTATCTTTTTTCAATACATTTACTACTGTAGGAGAAAGATATTGTATATCATCAACCCTTGCATCGCCGCGTGCAGGAACAAATACATATTTAAAATAATCGGCAAGACTATGTAATTTAATGCCTTTTAAAGCTCCCGGCAGGTTTTCGGAAACTTTTTTCAAAACATCTTTTCCGGAGTATTTTTGTTTATAAGAATCGGAAATATGCATAAGCCATGCAGAATAATTATGTTCGGTCGTAATTATATTAAGTTTTTTTACGACTTCTTCAATTTCGGATTTAGCAATTTCTTTATCTCTTTTTGTTATAGTAATACCGTTGAATTCTTCTATAACCTCATCAAGATGATCTTTGACAGGAATTTCGACATTTTTTGTTTCTTGAACGGGTTTAACTTCAACAGGTTCAACTTCTTTTTTTTCTATTTTTTCTATTGTTGTTACCGGCTCCGGCAGTTCTTGCTTTACTTCAGGAGTACTTTTACAAGAACCTAAAAGAACAAAAAAGATAAAGCAAAAAATTAGTGTATAAAATATCTTATTCATAAATTACATAATACATTTATTTTTACTGTAAGTCAACACAAAAACATTATTTTTTTGAATTAATATAGGAAAAAAGATATGGAAATACTCTTTTTGCTTTAAAAAACTCATATTTTAAGCGGAAACAT
>CAUTTN010000028.1:0-15515 GCA_963541225.1 uncultured Treponema sp. | reverse complement strand
GGGAAAATAGTCATTAGAATTTCTTAAAGTAATTCGATAAAACAATTTTTTTATGATAGAGTTGCATTATCTATTTTTAGAATTCGATTTTTATATTTGTAATCAAAAATGGTTTTAAGGATGGAGGATTTCAAATTGAAATGTAATTAGAAACCGGACAATAGCGGTTAAGTTAAATAAATAACTTCGCCGCATTATATTGAGTTAGAACGAATAAATCCTCTAAAAAACTTATCTATAAACCGTTTTACGGATATTATAAATTATCTTCTTTCGAAACAAACCTATAGATTAGTGATACCTATAAAATTTACATTCATGTTTTAATAGTTAGCGTTTTTTTAATTTTAGATTACCTTTTTCGAGCAAAAGAGTTTTTGTAGGAATATCGCATACTTCCAAATCTCCGAAATATTGGATTGCACCCGGAAACCTAAAACTCGTGTTTATCGCCCAAGATTCTCTATTTTTTTCAAACTCTTTAAAAGGTTTTCCTTTTAAATCTATCAGCGATTTTTTTATAACCGGAACCATCTTCCCTTTTCTCTTTTCCATTGTCATCATCATCGAAAGAGGGATTCCGCAAGGTTTCCAGTTATGCACATAATCGGTTAAGTCCTGAACAGATGCGATATAACCCGAAAGATTATTTGCGGCAAGAAGAAAAGCCGTTATTCCCAGCGTATAACAATAATCGGAATCGAAATTTGAAGGAAAAGCAGATCTGCCTTCATAACCGAAAAAATGAGCATAAGTACTGAATTTTCCGTTAAAAACTCCTTCTTTTCTTAACTCGTTAATTTTATTTGTAACAAGATGAATTAAAAGTTTTTCCGTTTCTATACGTGAAACTTGAACATTCCCGTGAGGATCTCTATCCATCAAAAGCTGCATGGAAATAGTTTCAGGCAAACTCGAAAAAAGACTAAAAGCTTTTTTGGAAAGTTTTTTTTGAAGCCAATTTAATTTACCTCTAAAAGTTTTTAGTTTTGAAAAAGATGAGGAATTAAGAGCCATTAAATCGTTTAACTCTTGAATAAGTTCGTTCATTTCGGGAATGAATTCGATAATGCCTTCTGGAACAAGTACAACCCCGAAATTTATTCCGTTATTGGAACGCTTTAGGATTACGTCAACAATATGATCGGTAACTTGTTTTAAGGTTAATTTTTTTGCTGCAAGTTCTTCGCCTATAAGACAAACGTTAGGCTGTGTTTTTAATGCACATTCAAGAGTGATATGACTTGCGGAACGCCCCATCAGTTTTATAAAGTGCCAATATTTTTTTGAAGAATTTACATCTCGGCAAATATTTCCGATTAACTCGGAATACAATTTTGTCGCCGTATCAAAACCGAAAGAGGTTTCTATATATTCGTTTTTTAAATCTCCGTCAATCGTTTTTGGAACCCCTATCACGCATGTTTTAAGCTGTGCCTGTAAAAAATACTTTGCCAAAAAAGCAGCATTTGTATTGGAATCGTCTCCGCCTATTATAACCAAAGCATCAAGGTCCAGTTTTTTTACATTCTCCATCGAATTTTTAATTTGCTCATTGGTTTCGATTTTTGTTCTACCCGAACCTATCATATCGAAACCGCCTGTATTGCGGTATTTATCAAGAAAATCTTTTTTTATTTCGACATAATCGTTTTTGATTAATCCCTCGGGACCGCCTAAAAAACCGTAAAGTTTTGATCCCGAATTGGTTTTTTTTAAAGAATCATATAATCCCGAGATTACATTATGACCGCCGGGTGCCTGACCTCCGGAAAGAATAACTCCGAATTTCATTGCTTTTAATTTCTTTTTTTCTTTCCCTTTAATGAATTTTACAATCGGTTTACCGTACGTGTTAGGAAAAATATCTTTTAGTTCTTCCCTGTTAGATTCTGAATTTGTAGACTGCCCTATTTCTGCTTGAATAAGCTCCAAATCCTCCGTTAACACAGAAGGAACCTTAGGCTCATAATCATATCGCAGTCTCTGCATTGTAGAAACATTCATTGGTTACTCCTTATCGGAACTTTTACAAAGTGGTTAATTATAGCATAATTTATAATATAATGGAACCACTAAAAAAATTAAATCATTTATTGACTTTTTTTGTAAATGCGGTTATTATCACAATCGGACAGTAGTAAACTTTTATAGGAGCATGCAAATGGATTTTGTTTGGTATGTTATCCTTCCTGCTGTCGGTATAATTCTTGGATGGACGATTCGCTGGCTATATGCCAGATTTCAACTATCTGCTTCTGAACAACGTGCAGAACGGATTTTACAGGAGGCAAAAAGAGAGGCTGAAGCTCAAAAAAAGGAAATCCTTTTGGAGGCTAAAGAACAGCTTATTCGGGAACAAAAACAGCAGGAACGGGAAAATAGAGAACGCCGGAGTGATCTTCAGCGTTTTGAACGGCGATTGGCACAAAAAGAGGAAATGCTCGATAAACGTGTTGAAGCTGCCGAAAAACAAGAAAAAGGACTCGTTGAGAAAGAAGCCGCTCTCAACGAAAAGAGTAAATTTTTAAGCGGTGAGGAAGAACGCTACAGGGCAGAATTGGAAAGGATATCCGGTTTGACACAGCAGCAGGCGAAGGATTTGATTATCAATGATTTGGAAGCCGATGCAAAGCATGATGCCCTTGTAATCATAAACAAAATAGAGCAGGAAGCTCAACTTACGGCAGAAAAAAAGGCCCGTGATGTTTTGGTTACGACAATTCAACGGTTGGCGACGGAAACGGCAAGCGACATCACTGTCTCTACGGTCAGTTTGCCTAGTGATGAAATGAAAGGTAGGATAATAGGTCGTGAAGGGCGTAATATCCGTACTCTTGAAACACTTACCGGCGTGGATATCATAATTGACGACACCCCTGAAGCGGTAGTTGTTTCGTGCTTTGACCCTGTGCGTAAAGAAATTGCGAGAGTCGCTTTGGAAAGACTTATTCTCGATGGCAGAATTCATCCTGCACGAATTGAAGAAATAGTCCAAAAAGTAACACGGGAAATTTCTCAGAAAATTTACGAAGAAGGTGAAAAGGTTCTCTTCGATTTGGGCATACATAATATGCATCAGGAGGGTGTAAGGGCTTTAGGCAGGCTTTATTTTAGAACGAGCTATGGGCAAAATGTTCTTCATCACTCAAAAGAGGTTGCAACTATTGCAGGAATGATTGCAAGTGAAATAGGTGCAAATGTCGAAATTGCAAAACGCGGAGCTCTTTTGCATGATATAGGAAAGGGTGCCGAGACGGATTCCGATAAAAATCATGCCGAAATCGGAATGGAGCTTGCAAAAAAAATGAATGAAGATCCCAGAGTTGTAAATGCTGTGGGGGCTCATCATAACGATATTGAACCTTCTTCAATTGAAGCCATTATTGTTCAAATTGCAGATGCCATATCGGCAGCAAGACCGGGGGCAAGACGCGAAACAATGGACAATTATATCAAACGGCTTGAAAATCTTGAGGCTTTGGCAGAAAGTTTTTCGGGTGTCGAAAAGGCTTATGCAATACAAGCCGGCAGGGAATTGCGTGTTGTAATAAACAACGAGCGGATCTCGGACAATGATACAAAAATATTGGCAAGAGATATAGCAAAGAAAATCGAAAACGATTTGCAATATCCCGGGCGTATTCGTGTTACACTTATACGCGAGACACGAATTGTTGAATATGCACGTTAAATCAATTTTTTACAGCCCCTGTAACGGGGCTGTTTTTTATCTGTATAACCGATCTCAAAACTTATAAAAACAAAAAAATAATTGTTAATTTATGAACCTTAGGTTTTTATTCGTGCGGAGGGTTTAATACCTGACGCTTGCGTCGGGGTTGTTGATTCTGTCGTTCATACTAACCTCCCTGCAAATTGATTATATCACGAAAAGCACAAGGTTTCTATTGCGGTTAATTGATAACGGGTAATTGGTGGAACTTGTCCTCTATTAAGTATATAAGTAATATATCGTAAAAATCATTCGGGCATTGGTGACCGATGATCGAATGAAGCTCAATAGACTTGACGATAGCCATCTTTGCATCATCAGGTCTATATGCCGTATTAAAAATATCTCCCGCTTTATCGTCTTCCAAAAACTCTCTATAGGTTGATTGTCCTGTGGCATTCCCGAATGCGAAATGTTTTTGATAAAACCTATTCTGTTGTTTCTGTCGAGGTAAACCGAGATCCTCCATCCGAATGATAAAGGCATTTCCAGAGGCTAAGGGAACCTTACATAAACCATATTAAAAGGATCAATCCCTTTAATATAAGGACCTTTCTAAAATCGGGAAATATTTTTAAACACTCCCTATATTAAATTTACGATTAAAAAAATCATTGTCATCATCTGAATGGGTGATTTCAAAAATGATTTTATCTTTGCAGTTTCCTAAAAGTTTTTTTCTTTTTTTACGGTATAAATTAATCGTGCCGATATCCATACTGGCTTCTATTTCATCAATTATAATTATATCGGCTTCTTTGTACTGTGCAAAAAGACGGATTGCAAGAAGTTTTTTCCGTTGACCTCCCGAAATATTTTTTGCATTATTTTTAAGTTGAATATTTAAATCTTTTCTTTCTTCAAAAAAATTCCATTCCTCAAAAGCCTCTTTAATTTCTTTTTCAGAAAAATCGGTAACCATAATTTTTAAATAATTTTCGATAGTTTCGTTTAAAATATATTCATCTTGACTTATATATAATATTTTTTGTTTTAGTATTTTTTCTTGATAAGAATTTATTGATTTGCCGTTTATCAAAATATCTCCGCTTGAAGGTTCAATTAAAGACGCAAGTATTTTTACAAAGCTGGTTTTACCGCTTCCGTTTTTACCGCTAATTTTTATTTTTTCGCCGCATGAAAAATTTGCATTTAAATTATTTAAAAGTTTTTCATCTTTATTATAATAAAACGAAATATTTTCAAATGTCACATTTTTTATTTTTGTTAAAGTTTCACAACCTCTTGTTTTAGGTTTAAATTGTAATATTGAATCTATGTGTTCAAACGATGGAAGTGAAGCATAAAACGATGATAATAATTGTTCCGTTTGTGTACAGAATGTGAATATCATATTTGAAACAAAGAACAAAAACAAAATGCTTCCTGTTGATATATTTTTTTCTATAAATAGGATTAAGCAAACTGTAAGAACACCAAAAAGAGCATTGATATTAGATAAGATGTTTTTTAAAAATACTTGAATAAAATCACTTTTACGGGCAGCACAAATAAAATCATTCATTACGTCATTATGTTTTTTTTGAATATATGAATTTAAATTATTTGTTTTAAATAATTCGATAGAATCCATAAAAGAATTTGTAATTGCGTTTGTTTTTTTTAATTCCGAATTAACGATGTTTGAACAAAGTTTTATTTTTTTACGAAGTAAAACCGAAACTAAAAATCCTAACATCGACATAATGATAAGAGTTGAACCCAAAACAGGATTTATAATTAATGTAACAATTAAAAAAATAATAAGCATTAATAAGTTTGAAATAATACGCATGGCAAATATAGTTAGACTTGCAAATACCTGCATTACATCATTAAATAAAATGTTTTTAAGTTTTTCACGTCCTGTCTCAATGATTGTTTTAAGCTGCATATTTTCGATACTATAAAAAAGATTGTTTCTGATTGAAAGGATTATTTTTCCGCCTACTATATCCAATAACTGATACCAACCGGTATTTAGAAGATTACTGCATAAAAGACATAATATGTAAACAATTAAATATGAAATAAATGAAAAAAGATCCAAGTCTGTTTTTGTTTTGTTGATAAAAAATCTAAAAAATAGGGGTAGGGATATTTCTATAAAAGCCAATAAAAATGTTAGACAGTAAATCCCGATTATAAGAGCTTTATTGTTTTTACATATATTGCACCAATATTTAAAAAATAGTCTCATAAACGGGATAATATAATATTATTATAAAATATACAAGGAAAATTTTTACAAAAACTTATTTTACGATTTCCTTACCGGCTTCTTTTAATAATATTTCTTTTTCTTCCCTTGCCGATAGATTTTTTAATTTTACTTTAATGTTTTCAAAATTCTCAATATTGTAAATGCAAGTATCATCTCTATCGGGAATAAACAATCCGAATTTTATTCCTTTTTTTTCTGCATAATTATATTGATGATTCATTTTTTTAGGCTCCGGATAAACTTCAGCATTAACTCCTTTTTGTTCCAAAAAGTTTACTATCTTATAGCTTAAAGCCTGATCCGTTTTTTCTGTAGTAAATATAAGTACATCAGTAAAACTTCCTTTTGAAGATTTATTTCCAAATTGCTCGAGCGCTGCAAGAAGACGGTCCAGCCCTATACTTGCACCTACGCCGTTAAGGGATTCTTTCATATAAAGACCTGTCAAATTGTCGTATCTTCCGCCTGAACAAATAGAACCCATTGAAGGCAAGTCCGTTAAAAAAGTTTCGTAAACAACTCCAGTGTAATAATCAAGTCCGCGTGTGATTGACGGATCTAAAACAACCGAGTCTTCTATACCTGAAGCACAAAGAAGATTATAGATTTCTTTCATTCTTTCCGTATCTTTATCGGCACCGCCTGCAAGATATTCCAAATGTAAAAGAGTTTCCATAAAATTAGACGGTTCAAGTTTTGCTACTCCATAAGAAATATAATCCAGTATTTTTTCGGCAGATGAAGCTGAAGAAATTTCCGTCAATAATTCTAAAACTTTTTCCTTACCGACTTTTGCAAGTTTATCTACAATTCGTAAAATTTCTTCGCTTTTTTCTTTTACGTTTATGGATTCTAAAAATCGGTTAAAAATTCCGCGGTGCGAAACATGTATTTTAAAATCGAAAACATTTATTGCATTTAGCGATTTTTTAATAATGCGTAAAATTTCAAAATCTACGGCGGCGGTGTCCGAACCTATAGTATCAAAGTCGCATTGTAAAAATTCTCTGTATCTGCCTGCTTGCGGCTTTTCGCCCCGCCAAACTTTTCCTATGTGATAGCGTTTAAACGGATAATACAATTCCGAATTATGCTCTGCTATGTAACGCGCAAGAGGAACGGTTAAATCAAAACGCAGGGCAACATCTCTTCCGCCGTTATCCATAAACCGGAAAACTTGTTTTTCTGTTTCGCCCCCGCTTTTTCTTAAAAGAACTTCCGAATATTCCAAGGCAGGTGTATCAATAGGAACAAATCCGCAAGTTCGGAAAACCGTTACAAGTTTTTCTATAAGCAGAGACCGCTCAATTTCAGAATCGGGTAAAAAATCTCTAAAGCCTTTTAAAACTTTGGGCTGTATTAAATTACTCATAATATTATTCTACTATATTTAAAATAATTCTTCAATATAATTTGTATAAATGAACCGCAGCAAATGTATTAAAAGCAAATTTAGCAAAATGTAAAATATGCTTGGAACAACCGAACTCCTTGTCGGTATTATGCAGCCGCTGTATGAATAGGGTCATGGATATTCGAAACATTAATCAGAATTGAGGTTTGCATATTGCAAAGTTTGTAGTCAAGGAAGTGATATGAAAGTCAATTTCTTTATGTGGCAGGTTGAACAGACTATTATTCTGCTAAATTCAGCAAAAAAAGATTCTGATGTGTTTGCCCTGACTATTATAATTTTTGTAATTGAAATTTTATAAATAAAGTTGTATAATTTTTGCGGAATGGGTACAAAGTTGTTTATAAGATTCGGAATAGACGTAGGTTCTACTACGGTTAAAGTAGTAGCTTTAAATACAGACGGTTCCATTATTTTCAGTAAATATCAAAGGCACCGTGCAGATATAAGAACCGCTATAATATCGGTTTGTGAAGAAGCTGTAGATGCCGTAAAAGGTAAATTAGGTGAAGAGGTTTATTTTTCCGTAATGGTTACGGGTTCCGGCGGTTTAGCTGTTTCAAAATGGCTGGATATTCCTTTTGTACAAGAGGTCGCCGCCTCCACAAATGCCGTAAAAAAACTTATACCGCAAACAGATGTAGTTATAGAGTTAGGCGGCGAAGATGCAAAAATTACTTATTTTGAAAATGCAAATATAGAACAAAGAATGAACGGCACTTGTGCAGGCGGAACAGGTGCTTTTATAGATCAAATGGCAGCTCTTTTAGAAACCGATGCCTCAGGTTTAAATGAGCTTGCAAAAAATGCGGGTACGATTTATCCGATTGCCGCAAGATGCGGCGTTTTTGCAAAAACGGATATACAGCCTCTTATTAACGAGGGGGCAGGCAGACCGGATATTGCTGCAAGTATTTTTCAGGCTGTGGTAAGTCAAACAATTTCGGGCCTTGCTTGCGGAAAACCTATTCGCGGAAAAATTGCTTTTTTAGGCGGACCTCTTCACTTTTTGGATCAGCTTAGGTTTAGGTTTATTAAGACTTTAAAATTAAAAGAAGACGAAATTATAATACCCGATAACTCCGAGCTTTTTGTTGCTTACGGGGCAGCCTTGGAAGCGGCTTCCGAAATTTTTGAAGCCGAATCCGTAATAAAAAAAGCAGAATTTAAAAACATTGAAGAATCCGCACCTAAAAAAAATAACAAATTTAATTTTTTAAAAAAAGAGGTCATTCAGAAAAGAATATTATTTACGGAAGAAGTTCAAGAAAAAAAACATCATTCCGTAAAATTGGAAGATTTTAAAAAAGGCCTTTATAAAATAGCGTCTTCGGAATTAAACGAAATACAGAGATTAAGCCCTTTGTTTAAAGACGAAATCGATCTTGAAATATTTACCGGAAGACATGCAAAAGAAAAGGCTCCTTCAAAAGACATTGCAAAATCCTCCGGTGCCGTTTTTTTAGGAATAGATGCAGGTTCTACAACTACAAAGGCTGTTCTTATAGACAAAGACGGATATATTCTTTGGAGATTTTATGACGTAAATGCCGGCAATCCTGTCGAGCTTGCGGTAAAAATGCTTAAAATGTTGTATGCTCTTTTACCGCCCAAAGCCTACATCGCTCGTTCCGTTTCTACCGGTTACGGAGAGCAGCTTTTTCAAACAGCTTTGGGTGTAGACGCAGGTGAAGTTGAAACTATAGCCCACTATCGGGCTGCCGAATTTTTTCTGCCGGGCGTAAATTTCCTTCTCGATATAGGCGGTCAAGACATGAAGTGTCTCCGAATGAAAAACGGAGCAATAAATTCCATTCAGCTTAATGAAGCCTGTTCTTCCGGCTGCGGAAGTTTTTTGGATAATTTTGCCCGTTCTTTAGGTCTTTCGGTAAAAGAATTTTCCAAAAAAGCACTTTTAGCTTCAAAACCGGTAGACTTAGGAAGCCGCTGTACGGTTTTTATGAATAGCCGTGTAAAGCAGGCTCAAAAAGAAGGGGCTTCGGTAGGAGATATATCGGCAGGTCTTTCTTATTCGGTAATCAAAAATGCTTTATTTAAAGTTATAAAACTCAGGGATGTATCCGATATAGGAAATAAAATAATTGTACAAGGCGGTACTTTTAATAATGATGCCGTTTTAAGAGCTTTTGAACTTGTATCGGGAAGAGAAGCCGTTCGTCCCGATGTTGCAGGCTTAATGGGTGCCTACGGTGCAGCATTGATTGCAAAAGATCAATGGCAAGAGTTAAATGACGAAAATCTATCGGACGACCTTATAGTATCTTCCATTGCCGATGAAGATGGTTTAAAAGATTTTAATGTAAAATTGGATTTACTCCGCTGCGGAAAATGTCCCAATAATTGTTTACTAACCGTAAATACATTCAATGTATCCGGCAAAATAAGCCGTTTTATTACCGGTAATAGGTGCGAACGGGGTGCCGAAATCGAAGACAAAAACCATTCCGAAAAACCTGAAGAAAAAACACCCGAAAAAGTTCCTAACCTTTTTGATTGGAAATTTAAAAGATTATTTAACTATAAACCCATTCCGAAAGATAAGGCTGAACGGGGAGAAATAGGCATTCCCCGTGTTTTAAACATGTATGAAAACTACCCTTTTTGGTTTACATTTTTTACGGAACTCAAATTTTCGGTAAAACTTTCACCTTTTTCTACACGTAAAATTTATGAACTCGGACTGGAATCCATTCCGTCCGAATCGGTATGTTATCCTGCAAAAATTGCTCACGGGCATATAGAATCTCTTCTAAAAGCCGGAGTAAAAACCATATTTTATCCGTGTATTCCATACGAAAAAAAAGAAGATGAAGGAGCCGGAAATCATTATAACTGCCCCATTGTAACAAGTTATCCCGAAGCCTTAAAAAACAATATAGACGCACTGCGTCAGGATAAAAATATTTTATACCTAAATCCTTTTTTACCGTATTACGACAAAACGCGATTAGCCGAAAGGTTGTTTGAAGAACTTGGAACCGTTTTTAATTTAAGCAGAAGCGAAATAAAACGTGCTGTCGAAAAGGCTTGGCAGGAACAAGAAAATTTTAAAACGGAAGTTCAAAAAAAAGGCGAAGAAACTTTAAAAATAATGGAAGAAAAAAATATTGCAGGCATTGTTTTATCCGGACGGCCTTACCATCTGGATCCGGAAATAAACCACGGAATACCGGAAATGCTTTCTTCTCTTAATCTTGCAGTTCTAACGGAAGATTCCGTTGCTCACTTACGGAATATTGAACGCCCTATGAGGGTTGTAGACCAATGGACTTATCACAACCGTCTTTACAGGGCGGCACAGTTTACCTCCGAAAAAGAAAATCTCGAACTGTTGCAGCTTACCAGCTTCGGTTGCGGACTTGATGCTGTTACAGCCGATCAGGTACAGGAAATAGTTGAAGCAAAAGGAAAAATGTATACCCTTATCAAAATCGATGAAGGCTCCAATCTGGGAGCGGTGAGGATAAGAATTAGAAGTCTTTTGGCAGCCGTAAAAGAACGTAAAAGAAATAAGGTTACGCCGGTAAAAAGAAGTTCTGCATACAAACGGATTGTTTTTTCTAAAGCGATGGAAAAAAGATATACCGTATTGGCGCCGCAAATGTCTCCGATTCATTTTGACCTTGTAGGAGCGGCAATTACTCATTCCGGTTATAATTTTGAAATCCTTTCCGATACGGATAAAAATGCCGTAGAGTACGGATTAAAATACATAAATAATGACGCTTGTTATCCTGCTTTAATTACGGCAGGACAAATGATTGCAGCGTTAAAATCGGGAAGATATGATTTACAAACTACCGCTTTGGCAATTACTCAAACAGGGGGCGGATGCCGTGCAACAAACTATATCGGTTTTATAAGGCGTGCCTTGATAGATGCGGGTTACGGTTATATTCCGGTTATAGGTGTCAGTGTTCAATCTATCGAAAAAAACCCCGGTTTTAAATTAAGTTTACCCCTTTTAAACCGCGTTATCTATGCTTTATGTCTTGGCGACCTTTTAATGCGGGTTCTTTATAGGACAAGACCTTATGAAAAAGTAAAAGGTTCAGCCGATGAACTTCATAAAAAATATTCGGTATTAATAAAAGAAAAACTTAAACATATAACAAGAGCTTCTTATAAAAAAATAGTAAAAGATATTGTAAACGATTTCGATAATCTTCCTTTAAAAAATATAAGAAAACCGCGTGTCGGGGTAGTCGGCGAAATTCTTGTAAAATTTCATCCTGCCGCAAATAATGATATTTTTTCTACAATTGAACAGGAAGGTGCCGAATGTGTGGTACCCGATTTGCTGGATTTCTTTTTATATTCCGGAATGTCCGGTATATATTATAATACGGAACTTGCTTCATCTTTTTTTAACCGCTTAAAGTACCGTATTGTAATCGGCTTTTTGGAATGGTACCGTAAACCTGCAAAAAAAGCACTATCAAAAAGCAAAAGATTTTTACCGCCTGAGAGTATTTATAAATTGGCGGCTTCTGTAGACGGAATAGTTCAGCTTGGAAATGTAACGGGCGAAGGCTGGTTTTTAACTGCCGAAATGGTAGAGCTTATACGCTCCGGCGTGCCTAACATAGCTTGCGTTCAGCCCTTTGCCTGTCTTCCGAATCATGTAACCGGTAAAGGCATGATAAAAGAATTACGCCGCCGCTATCCTGATGCAAACATATCCGCAATAGACTTTGATCCGGGAGCAAGCGAGGTAAATCAGCTTAACAGATTAAAACTTCTTTTGGCAAATGCAAAACCCGGTATTCACCCGGACGAAACAAAGAACCGATAACTGTTTGTTTATGTGGAGGGTTTAATACAGGACGCTTTACGTCTACGTTTCTTGCGTCGGGGGTGTTGATTTATGCATCTATTTCTGCAAGAAGATTTTTCATTATAAATTTACGTCTTTCGGGAGTATTTTTCCCCATGTAGAATTCCAAGATGTTAGGAACTTTTTTTAAGGTTTGTACTGTAACGGGTAAAAGTTTTATATCGCTTCCGATAAATTGCCCGAACTCATTCGGACTTATTTCTCCCAAACCTTTAAAACGGGTAATCTCCGCAGAAGAACCTAATCTTTTTACTTCTTCATCTCTTTCTTTTTCCGAATAACAATAACTTGTTTCTTTTTTTGTGCGGACTCTAAAAAGAGGAGTTTCCAAAATAGAAATGCGGTTAGAAGTAACAAGCTCTTCAAAATAACTTAAAAAGAAAGTCAACAATAAATTGCGGATATGAAAACCGTCATTATCGGCATCGGTAGCTATTACAATTTTAGAATAACGCAGTCCTTCAATATCATTTTCGATACCTAAAGCCATCATCATATTGTAAAGCTCGGCATTTTTATAAATTGCAGCACGTTTTTTGCCGAACATATTTTCGGGTTTTCCGCGTAAAGAAAAAATTGCCTGCGTCAAAACATTTCTGCTGGAAACCATAGCCCCCGTTGCGGAATCTCCTTCCGTTATAAAGATCATAGTTTCATCGCCGTATTTATTATCGCCTAAGTGAAATTTACAATCTTTTAATTTAGGAATCTTGATGGCAATTTTTTTTGCCGCAGCTTTTGCTTCTTTTTTTATGGTATTTAATTCTGTACGCAGTTTTTCGTTTGCAATAATTTTACTTTCAAGTTTTGAAGCCGAATCGGCATTTTTTTGAAGCCATTCGACAACAGCCGATTTTGTATCATTTACAATCCAAGAGCGGACTTCCGTATTTCCAAGCTTATTTTTTGTCTGGCTTTCAAAAATCGGAGCTTGTATTTTTACTGCAACGGCAGCACAAGTACCCTCACGGACATCTTCACTTTTATAGCTTTTTCTAAAATATTCATTTATTCCTTTTAAAAGTCCTTCTTTAAATGCCGAAAGATGAGTTCCTCCGTCCGAAGTATATTGCCCGTTTACAAACGAATAATATGTTTCGCCGTAATTATTTGTATGCGAAAAAGCAAACTCAAGCCGTACATCTTTTAACCTGCAAACTTCATAAATAGTGTTTGCTCCGACATTAGCCTCCAGCAAATCCAAAAGCCCGTTTTCGGATTTATATGTTTTACCGTTAAAATTTAAACCAAGCCCCGAATTCAAATAAGCATAGTTCCAAACTCTTTTTTCTATAAAATCCAAATTAAATTCATACTTGCCGAAAATATCGGAATCGGGAATAAATTCCACAAGGGTTCCGTCTTTTACTCCGGACTTTGCTTTTCCTTTTTTTTCGCTTACAAGTTTTCCGCGTTCAAAAATAGCTTCCGCATATTTTTCATCGCGTACGGCAACAACACGGAAATATTCCGAAAGAGCATTAACAGCCTTTGTTCCTACTCCGTTTAAACCTACGGAAAACTGAAACACTTCATCATTATATTTTGCACCGGTATTTATAACGGAAACACATTCCACCAGTTTTCCCAAAGGAATTCCGCGTCCGTAATCACGGACACTAACTTTATTTTCGTTTAACTGAATATCTATCCTTGAACCGTTGCCCATTATAAATTCGTCAATCGAATTATCAATAACTTCTTTTACAAGAATATAAATACCGTCATCAGGATTTGAACCATCTCCCAAACGACCTATATACATGCCTGTTCTTAAGCGTATGTGTTCAAGAGAACTTAAAGTTTTTATTTTAGATTCATCATAAACTGCTTTTTTTCCCGCCACTTAAATTACTCCCGAATTATTTATTGATCCGATTCCGAAAATTTAGGAAGAAGTTCACCCGCTGCTTCTTTTAATTTTTCTATTTCGTCTTGAGATTTTTTAATTTTATCTTTGGAATCGATTATCCGTTTTTCTGCATTTTTAATTTCAATTTCGGAATTTTTTATCGTTTTATTTAATGAAGTTATTTTTGCCTCTTCCGCTTTAATCTTATCGTTAAGTTTACAGAATTCTATATGGTACATGGTCCTGTTAATATTCTTTCTTAGCAAACTTATCTTTTCTAAAGATTCCGAATAATTTTCGGTATAATCGGAATTTTTTTCCGTAATTAAATTTCCGTCATCAAGATAGAATTGATTTGTATAACTTAAACCGGTAGCTTCAGTAATACCGTCTATTTCCGCATCGATTTCTTTAATTCTGGAATTTAAAAAACTTATTCTCTTGTTTATATTTTTGGAGGCTTCCAGTTCTTGTAATTGATTTTCGATAAGATGTTTTTCCTCCTCAATTATTTTTATTCTTTCTTCAGCGTCCGCCAAATTATGGTGCATAGACAAAAGCGATTCATAGTTTGACTTTATCTCCGGCGTAAACTTACCGTCATTGTATAAATTTTGAATTTCGGAATAAGAAAAAATATCGGTAATATCTTGTGCTAAAATGTTTTTTATTTTTTGTTTTGCTTTTTTTATTTTTGCTTGCTTTGAAGATATTTTATGAGAAAAAGCTATTTTCGAAAAAATATTAGCTTTTTCTTTTTCGTTTTGCAGCTGCTCAATTTCTATTTTCGTTTTTTCTATAATATCTTCATCTTCTTTTATACTTCCGTATATGGAGGAAAAAAGTTCGGAACAGTGAGTAGAAAAATTGTTATATAGTTCAAATAAAAATTCCGTTTTATTTTTTTGCAATTCTTTTTTTAGCGTTTTATTTGAAGTTTCTATTTGATGTGAAAATTTTTTTAATTCTTCAAGTCTTGTGTTATTGTTTTTTATATTTAAAATATCCTGAGTACAAGAAAGCCGTTCGTCTTTAACTCTTTGCCATTTAATTATATCGTTTGCAGAAAATGCAATTTTTTCCGATGAGGGGTCTACAGTATCCATCAAAAGTTTATTGCCCAAAGCCATATATGCTTCTTTTAACATATTTTTAAATTCTTTTAATTCGGCTGTCAAAATAGGAATAGTTTTTTCTGTATTTTTCATAACTATATTGTAATATTTTATTAAGGTCTTGACAATAGGGTGTTAAGACTATAGCCAAAGTCGAATTTATAAAATGCTGAATCAGCAACCCCGATGCAGAGCGTAGACTTAAAACATAAGGTATTGAATCCTCCGCCCGAATAAAAAAACAGACAGTTTATGCAGTAAGTACGGAACTTCTCTTACCACATAAACTGAATATACGAACTTTAAGCTCAAGACT
>CAUTTN010000027.1:0-15807 GCA_963541225.1 uncultured Treponema sp. | reverse complement strand
AAATTCAATTGTATTGAATACTGTGTTGTGGCTCCCGGTGAAAGAGGACGAAGTATAATAGGTATTGATTAATATTCTTTTACTTATTATTCCTGTAGCTTTGAATTATTTCGCCGGCAATGCTTACTGCAATTTCTTCAGGAGTTAAGGCCGAAATTTTTATACCGACAGGAAGGCGAACTTTTTGATTGTAGATATTTTCCAAATCGGTATTTGTAAAATGTTCTTTATAAGAAACAGCTTTGTATTTGTTTCCGACAACGCCTATATAATAAGGCTCTTTTTTTAAGACGCTTTCCAATACCGTGATGTCATGCTGATGGCCGCGGGTCATTATACAAACATAATCGCTTTTTCGAATATCGATGCAGTCAATTTCGGAAAAGTCCATAATAATTTTTTTTATGCCGGGGAAATCTTTTTCGGTTATAAAGTCTTTTCTGTCATCTATGACCGTTACATCAAGATTTAAAAACTTAAACAAGTTTGCTGCAGCTTTTGCTATGTGTCCTCCGCCGAAAATAAATACCTTCATCGGATTTTTTATTTTGGTTTTAAATAAGTCTTCTTCTTTGTATGTGTTGCTGCCGGAGGTAAAAGGATATAGCTTTCCGTTTATTTCTATTGAAATTCCTAAGTCCTCTTTTATATTGTATACTAAATATACATCGTTATTTTCAACCGATTCGATTATTTTATCTAAGTATTCCAATGTTTTTTTATTGGTTACATCGATGTATTGATAATGAATGGTGTTACAACCTCCGCAAACCATTCCAAGATTTGCAGCCGTTATTTTTGAAACTTCATACTTGACATTTTCGGACTGTTTCTTTTCCAATAATTCGACCGCATGGTTTGAAACTTCGTACTCTTGGCTTCCCCCGCCTATTGTGCCTGCATATCTGCCGTCACTGGTAACGAGCATTGTGGCTCCTACCTCTCTTGGGGCTGAACCGTGTTTAAAAATTATTGTTGCCGCTACAAATGGAATCTTTTTTAGAACTAAGGAGTGGGCTTCTTCTATTATCTTTATCATACACAAAAGCGGGTCAAAGAAGACCCGCTCGTCTTATCTTACTCTACGACTTTATCAATGAAGAACATTTTAACTGCAGATAAGGCTTGCAGTAAGAAGATAAACAATACTACAAATCCTCCTGCAGCAGAAAGAGATTTAACCCCTGCAACACCTTGTTCTCCTCCGCCGAAGGCTGCCATAACGATAGCAACTACACCGATTATAACGCCCCAAAGAACTTTTAAATATCTTGGTGCTTCGGAGCCTATCGGTATATTTTTTATACACATAGAAGCAACATTATTTGCTGTTGCATCGGCTGCCGTTACAAACGATATCAAAATTACGAATAAGTTAATCGGTACCAATATTACCGCCAAAGGCATATTTTTCATAAATTCAAAAAGACCCGCAACGGCATTTGAATTTTTTATTACTCCTATTAAATCAACTTGTCCCGTCATCTGCATATTAAGAGCGGTATTTCCCCAAACGCCGAACCAAACTATACCGAAGACTGCCGGTAATACGAGGTTTACGATTAGACACTCTCTGATTGTTCTTCCATAGGAAATTTGAGCTAAGAAAATACCTGTTACGGGTGCATAAGCTACCCAGAATGCAAAATCAAAAAGTGTCCACGAACGCGTAAGCGGTGCTCCTCCTATATCGATCGGATCCAAGCCCCATTTCCAAAAGTTGTGAAGCCATTCCGCCATACCTGCCGTCGTATTCCTTAAAATATAAAGAGTCGGCCCTATTATAAGCAAAAGAATTAATAAGCCGTAATAAAAGTAAGCGTTAATGCCTGCAAGTTTTTTTAATCCTTTATCTAACCCGACATAAGAAGACAAAGTAAACATTGCAACAATTAAGACTCCCGTTATTATAAACACCGTTAAATTATTCGTTACGCCGTATGAAGACTGTAAGCCGGTGATTATTAGGGTTATACACATCGTAAGGGCAGTACATAAACCTATAGCTATTGCAAGCATTGAGAGGGTATCTATTATGTTGGCAATAAGTCCTTTCTTAATTTTATCTCCGAACAGAGGTTGTAATGTCGATGTTACATTCAGTTGTTGTTTTTTATTAAAATAAACATAAGCGGTAACGACACCAACCAAGGCATATATTGCGTATGGAAGAAATGTCCAGTTATAAAAACATCTTCCCATTGCAAAGCGGGCTGCTTCTGCCGTTCCGGGCTGGATTCCTAATGCATCGAGTTCTCCCCAGACATTTCCCAAATAGATAATGGGCTCGTTTACACCCCAAGTTACTATTCCTGTTGCAACACCGCCTGTAAGGGTCATAGCAAACCATGTTCCAAAAGAATATTTCGGTTTTGCATCTTTACCGCCGATTCTAACGCTTCCAAGTTTTGAAAACATAATTACACAGGTAATAATAAATACGGCCATTACTGTAATTTGATACAGCCAGCCGAAGCTTTCTAAAGACCATGCAAAAAATGTATTTGACATACTTGTCAAAGCTTCATTGTTTACTATACCGATAATAGCGGCAATTAGTACAAACGAAAATGCCGGAATAAAAACCGACCATCGTATTTCTTTTTTCTTGTTCTCATCCATAAAATTGCTCCTTAGATGTTTAATAATTTTTTTGATTTTATAAACTCGTACATTGTTTCAATGTCGCGGCTTATATTTCTATCTTCGTTGTAGAAAGGTAAGACTTCTCTTATAAGAGAATAGGCTTTTTTTGTACCTTCTCCCAACTTTTTATTTCCGCGCAAGTCTATTGCCTGAGCTGCATGCATAGCTTCAATTCCGATAATATAGCGTATATTATCAAGCATTTGAAATATTTTATAACATGCCAAAGGTAAATTGCTTGCGTGGTCTTCAATAGTTCCTGCCAAAGAATAAAAGTCCATTGATGACGGATTTGCCAAACCTCTGTTTTGGGTGTCAAGCATTGTGAAGGTTTTTTGAATTGTACCGAAAGCAATGGTTTTTACATCTTGGGGCGTTAAAAACCTGTTTAGCTTTGTAAAAGACGGGTCTGCAAGTTTTATCATTCTGTAGCATGAAGTTTTTGACAAATGGCTTAAAGCTGTTGCAAGCATTTCAACTCCGATTGCCAAAGATGTTATTTCAAAATTTGCACTTACAAAGGAAGAATGTTCATCAATTATGATACAGGGATTGTCATCGGTTGTATTCATTGTGGTTAATAATTGTTCTCTGACATAATCCATTGCATCATACATTGTTCCGTTTACGGAATGTGCACACCTAAAGCTCAATGGGTCTTGTAAGGCTCTTTCAGGATCGGGATCATGTAAAAAGCTGCCTTTCAAAAATTCTCTGCACATTTCAGCTGCTTTTATTTGACCTTTGATTCCCCTTACGGCATTGACATCTTCTCTTAATGATTGAACAACTCCGTTGAGCCCTTCAAGGCTTAAACAAAATATCAGGTTGGACATATAAACCAAATCTTCTATTTCTTTTAAGACAATGGCAGTCATCGCTTCCCCTTGCGCATTACAGGAAACGATACTCAAACCGTCCTTGGGACCCAGCTTTGCCGGTTTAAGACCTGCTTTTTCCATAGCTTTTTTGGAATTCATAATTTCGCCGTTAAAAGAAACATCTTCCTCTCCGATAAAAGCAAGGCCTATGTGGGAAAGGGTTGTTATGTCTCCTTCTCCTATGGAAGAACGCATCGGTATTCTCGGATGAATTCCGTAATTTAAAAAATCCCTGTAATGGTGTAAAAGCTCTGCGGAAATTCCCGTGTGTCCTGTAAGGGCCTTATTTAAGCGTAAAAGCAGGATTGCTCTTACCTGCTCATCGGGATGATAGGGTTTTACACCTAAACAATGGCTGTTTAACAGGTTGCGGTTATAAGTGGCAAAAAAATCTTCGTCAAATTCTTTGTCTTTGTTCCAGCCTACTCCTCGGTTAAGACCGTAGACGGGCTTTCCTTCGGCGGCCATATCGAATAAGATTTGACGGGCTTTTTTTACTCGCTCTTCCGCATCATCGGAAATTTTTACCTGCCGATTATTGTATGCAACAGAGTATACATCTTCCAAGGATAATGGCTTGCCTGTTAAAATTAAAGCATCCATAATTATTCCTCCTAAAAAACTTTTTGTAGTAAATATCAATTTGCGAAAAAAGTTTTTTCAAGTGTGTGCTGTACAGCACTCACATACCATAATGCGACGTTTTGTACTTTGTGTACAAAACTCGTCAGATAAACAGTGAGGCAGAATTTCTGCCGAGCTGTTTATCAAACCTCCTTAAATTTGCCTAAATAAGGATTAGATTGGTTCCGCATTTGTCTATAACTGACAGACAAATCAATCTTTTTTTATCTATATAATATAGGCACTTCAAAGATTATATAATATAAATTCCAATATTGCAAGAAAAATTTATTAAAAAATGTAAATTTTATAAAAAATTTTAACCAAATCTATTCAAAAAAAAGAGATTTACTTTATTTATGAATGAAATTATATAGAATTTAAAGAAATATTCTCTCATGTAGGTTTAGAAATTTGGAATCGACAGCGAATATTTAACCCGACTTATTCGGCAAGTATTTCCGAATATTTGTTTACCGAAATCGATAAAAATCTGCATTTTTTTAAGATACCGTTACTGCCCTGCTTTAAGGCTCAATAATTTTTCCGTTACTCTTCTTAATTTTTACACTCGTAATCCTCATTTTATTTCCATTAGAAGTAACGATAATTTTATTAATATAATCAATAATAGTGTAATCTGTATCATTAGGATATTTCTTTGAATCGATAAATACAAACAGCACATAACCATTTTTATAATCCACGCATGCGTTATTCTGTACAAACGCAATTCCAACCACTACCGTCAATACAATCAGTACTACAATCAATTTTTTCTTCATAAAATCCATTTGTGACTTTATAAATTTATTTTTTTAGATCGAAATGTTATAGGTCGGTTCCGCTCCTGCCTGCCATAAGGCAGGTCAATCTAACTAATACTTGACCTGCATTTGTGCCATTGTGATGCGTATAGCAAGGCAAAGTTATAACGAAGTTGCCGTGCCGTATAGGCATCGCAACTTCGTTACAAAACAAATGTCATCGTTGAAGCAGGTGTTAGGTTTTCTATCTTTTACCAAACAGTTTTTACATTATACAACGGAATATTCCCGTCAGTAGTTATGATTATCAAATCGTTTTCAATTGCTTGTGAAATTAAAATTCTATCAAATGGGTCATTATGTCTTACATTCTCTTGAAATGGCAGATTTCGAATTCTATTAAAATCATCAAGTGTAATTGGAAGTTTTATAAATCCTGCTCGTCTACACATCTCATCTATTTCATATACAGTACGAGTAAATTCCAATTTCTTTTTGCTTTGCTTTATTGCAATCTCCCAAAACGAGGCATAACTGTAAAAACAAGCATTAGCTTCGATTATATCTTTAGTAGTTTTCGGCAATCGAGAATCACCGAATAAATACCAAAGAATTGTATGGGTATCGAGCAAATACTTCATTACATGTACTCCGAAAAATCTTCGAGGGGCTCATCAAAATCAGAAGACATATAAAAAGGTTCATTTTTCCAAATGCCAAAAAGAGATTTTTTTTCAGCACCCCACTTTTCTTCGGGAAATTTCAATTTTATCAAGCGGATAAAATCGACAACCTCACTTATTGCGGCATGGGGCAGCGTTGCAATTTCTTTTTCTAAAACAGTGTTAGGCATATATGACCTCCTATACAATTCTATTATATAATCAATTCATAAAATTTTCTACACCAGTTATTCAAACCAGTTTTTCAACGGTTTTTACCAGCTCCTCTTTTCACCGGATTATTCTCTCCTCCGGCTTTATTAAGTTTTTGTAACACTTTATTGTTTTGTACTAAGCCTCTAAATTTTTTGGTGGTAATGATGTTTTTGATTGATTTGAATACACATACCCGCAATCATCGCATATATAAGTTCCGGATGATACATCGCTTACATACGGAACACCGCTCTTTTTCATAAAGACTCCTAAAAAATGATTTATTTATCCCGAAGGATGCAATTATTGATGCGGGTTAGTATTATTAGTCATTTATATTTTCTTCACCGGTTTTTGAAGAAAATAAATTTTTAAACACGGAGGGTTTCACCGATTTTTCTTTTTTTGTGTTTATTTTTTCGCCCGAAAATTCAAAGATATGAGTTTCCGAAGCAACTATTAAAAGCACATCGTCATTTTCCAATTTATAATTAGGATCATCCATAAAAACAAAATCGCTTGAATCGGTTTTTCTTCTGGCAACAATATTTACGCCCCAATCTTGTCTAAGATTTGCTTCTATCAAACTTTTGCCGGCATATTTTGAAGAAACGCCTACTTCCGCCAAAGCAAGGTTCTCGGAGATAGGCATAAATTTAAAAAGCAGTTCCGCAGCTAATATCGGAGTTGTTCTTTTTGCGGCTTCTCTATCCGGGTATATGATTTGGGTTGCTCCTACAGCCTGTAAAAGTTTGCCATGTTCGTCAGAGAAAGCCTTTACAACAATGTTCTCTATTCCGATTTTCTTTAAAATCGTGGTCGCCAATGTGGAAAGTTCCATTTTTCTGCTAAAATCAACTATTACGGTTTGCGTTTTTGAAGATAAGAATTTACGTAAAGCGACTTCATTTATTTCTTCAATAACGTATGCAGAGGAGGCTTTGGATTTATATTTTTCGACAAGACTTTTATTTTGATCTATTATTGTTACTTCAGCAGACATTTTTTCAAGCTCTTCAAGCATTCTTATTCCGAATGCACCTAATCCGATTATTGCGAATTTTTTCATTTACAAAAGCCCCCGATAATATTCTTTATAAACAACGGTATGTTAAATAACCGAGATAAAATTTAAATCTTGAAGACATTATAAATAATTTTAAGACGGTATTCAATAAGAAGTTGGAATAAAAATAAATTATTTATTCTCTTTTACGGATTATAGAACATTCAAAAAATATTTAAAAATATAATTAAAATTCTTGACAATATTATAAATTCCATGATAGCATATAATTAAGGATTTATTCCAATCAAATTTATAAAATGGAGGTATATATGTTAAATCCTGTTGTTATTGCCGTCGTTATTATGATGGTATTGTGCTTGCTTAAGATTAACATCTTAATCGCAATTATGGTTTCCGGTATTGTAGGAGGGCTTATTGGTGGTTTGGGTCTTCAAAACACAATAAGCATTCTTATTTCGGGAATGGGTGGCAATGCCGAAACGGCGTTATCGTATATTTTGCTGGGAACTTTGGCTGCTGCCATTACTTCAACTTCGATAGTAGAGCTTTTAGCGGCAAAACTACAAAAAGGGCTTAAAAACAAAAAAGCTCTTTTAGTGCTTATCATTGCGTTTATCGGTTGTTTTTCGCAAAATGCAATCCCGGTTCATATCGCCTATATTCCGATTTTAATTCCGCCACTTTTGGTCGTAATGAACAAAATGAAACTTGACAGACGTGCTATGGCTTGCGGTTTGACGTTCTCGGTTAAGTGGCCTTATGTCGCTTTTCCTGCTGGTTTCGGTCTTATTTTCCACGGAATTATTTCGGATTCTATGACACAAAACGGACTTCAATTCAATAAAATGGATGTATGGAAAGCTATGGTTCTTCCCGGTGCCGGTATGATTTTAGGGCTTTTCATCGCTGTTTTCTTTTCATACAGAAAAGCCCGTGAATATAAAACGGTAGAAGCGGATATTAAATCCGAAAACGAGGTGAAAGATATAAAATTTACTTCGCGTGAATGGTTTACTATTTTAGCAATAGTCGCCGCCTTTGTAACGCAAGTTTTCTCCGGTTCTATGCCTTTAGGCGGTCTTATAGGTATTTTGATATTGCTTGTTACACGTGTTATAAAAGTAAAAGATGCGGATCAAACTATGGCGGAAGGTATTAAACTGATGGGCTTTATTGCTTTTGTAATGCTCGTTGCCGCAGGTTTTGCGGAAGTAATTAAGGCGACAAAAGCGGTAGATGCTCTTGTTGTTTCCAGTGCGGCACTCATAGGAGGAAACAAGCTTGTCGGAGCGATTATTATGCTTTTAATCGGGCTTGGTATTACGATGGGTATCGGAACTTCCTTCGGTACTATTCCTGTAATTGCAACGATATATGTCCCGCTCGGTATGAAGCTCGGTTTCAGCCCCATGGCTATAGCCTGTCTTCTCGGTACGGCGGGTGCTTTAGGCGACGCCGGCTCTCCCGCTTCCGATTCCACTTTGGGACCTACAGCCGGTTTGAATGCCGACGGTCAGCATGACCACATCTGGGATACATGTGTTCCGACATTCCTGCACTATAATATCCCGCTGATGATTTTTGCTACAATAGCGGCAATGATCTTCTAAAATTGAACAGCTGAACAAAATATTAATTTTAAAAGCTGTTTAAACGTTTAAACACCCTACCTCGCCGCAGAGCAGCAAGGTAGGGTGTTCTCATTGTATTGCAGCCGGATTCACTCCCTTTCATTTCGGGGGGGGAACTGATTCTGTACTAATAAAAATCCCCGCCTTTAATGACGGGGATTTTTGCAAAGTATAAACCTTAATTTTACCAGCTTTCTTGTCTTAAAATATAATCTTTAATATTGTTTTTCGATAAAATATCTTTGACTTTTTCCAGATCATAGGGTCTTATACCATAAAGCACAACCCTTATATGTGTTTCGGTTTTTTCGTATGCAGGTTCAAAACCTATTTTTCTTAATTGAACTACAAGCCTCATAGCATTTTCTTCTCGTGTAAAAGAACCTAATTGAATTCTCCATAACGGACCACTTGTTTCCGAAGCATTTGCCGGGGTGTAAACCAAAGACTTGTATTCCTGATATTGCGGCTGCATTTGGTTTTGCATTGAATTCGGGGTTGGATTGGGCTGATTTGTATTTTGATACGGATTATAAGTATTTACGGCATTGTTAGCATTTTGAGTTCCAAAAGCTGCCGTATTGTCATTGTTAATAACTCTCATTGATACTCTTACAATTCCTCTGGAAATCATATCCAAAGCTGCTGCCGCCGCCTTGGAAAGATCAATTTCTCTTTCTGCAACAAACGGACCTCTGTCATTAATCCTTACAATAACTTTTTTTCCGTTTTCAAGGTTCGTAACTTCTACCATCGTTCCAAAAGGCAGGGTTTTATGAGCAGCCGTATATGCATTCATATCGAATACTTCTCCATTGGCTGTAGGTCTGCCGTGGAAAGGTTCCGCATAATACGAAGCATAGGTTTCGGCATTGATTATATCGCTTTGAGCAAAAGCAAATCCTGCAAACAAAAATATTAAAACCAAAATCAATATATTCTTTCTCATCTAAATTCCTCCCGAAATTTAATACTTACTTATTAAGTATCGGAAGTACATAAAATAACATTAGTTTTAGATTAAAAATTTTACGGATGATAAAGATAGAAAGGGATTTGTAAAAAAGATTCTGCTGAAGACGGGAATTGAACCCGTACGGCATTACTGCCAAGGGATTTTAAGTCCCTAGTGTCTACCTATTCCACCACTTCAGCAGATGTGATATAATACACTAAATTTAAAAGGAGGTCAAGATGTTTTCTGACTCTCATGCACATATTTTTATGATTTTGCAAAAAAATAATGCCGATTTTTCATTTTTAACAGAAATAAAAGAAAAAAACTACCGTTTTTTGATGGATATAGGAACCGAACCGGGCGATTTAGCCAAAAGGCAAGATATTTTTAATGGAAATATTCCGGATTTTATCCATTTTGCGGCAGGTCTTTGGCCTCATGCCGAAAGTATTGCAAATCCCAAAAGCTCTATGGAGGCTTTAAAAAAAGATATAGAAACCATTCTTTCTTCAGGTGCAAAATATTGTGCTTTAGGAGAATGCGGATTGGACAGATATTGGAACGGATCACCGGCAGCCGAACGGGGTGAGGCAGGAACAACAAATATTGATGGTGAGGAATATCTTTTTAAAGAACAGCTTAAACTTGCAAAAGAAAAAAATCTTTCCGTAATAGTGCATTCAAGGGAGGCGTTTAAAGATACCCTTAAATGTATTGATGAAGCGGGACATCATAAAGGCGTAATACATTGTTATTCATACGGTAAGGCGGAAGCCGAACTATTTTTGGAAAGAGGCTGGTATATTTCTTTTCCGGGAAACATAACCTATCCTAAAAAGCAATCCGAAAAAGACAAAATAGCCGAACTTATAAAATCGATTCCCCAGGATAGATTACTTCTTGAAACGGATTCTCCGTATCTTGCTCCGAAACCTTTTAGAGGAAAATTAAACACACCGCTTTTAATCGAATATACATATACGGCTGTTTCGGAAATACTCGACATAGGAATACCTGCTCTTGCGGAACAAGTCTACGTAAATTGCTGCAATTGTTTTACCTAAAGCCAAAAGATGTAAAGTCCGAAACTTATATGGGAGGCTTTACAGCTATGGGAAAAACTTTGTCTAATATTAACGAAGTATCAATTAGTGCTTATCGTAAAAATAAATACTTCGTTAAAAATCTACTTATTTTATTTTTTTGTTCCTTATTCTTATTGGGATCTTGTGCCTCAATGCCTGCACCTAAAGAATCACTCATTGATCTTATAAGAGCCGGAAAAAGTGAAGAAGTCAAAGAACGTTTCAGCTCCGAATCGGTAAATATGACCGATGAAAACGGTAACAGCCTTTTACATATTGCAGCAGAAAAAAATGATCATATAATTATACGCTTCTTATTAAGTATGAATGCAAATATAGAAGCAAAAAACAATTTTGGGCAAACACCTCTTTTGTTTGCAATAAATGCAAAAGCCGGAGAAGCAGCAAGAATACTTGCAGAAGAAGGGGCAAATATTTTTGCAAAAGATAATGAAGAATGTTTTCCGTTGGAAAGTGCAAAAAAATTTATTCCTCAAAATCTTATTATAAACAGTCTTACAATAAAGCAAAAAGATGAAGAAGGAAATACGGCTTTGCATTATGCCGTAAATAATTTGGATTTACCGCTTGTAAATATTATTTTGGAAACAGGAAAACCTAAAACCGTAAAAAACAATAAAAACAAAACACCTTTGCATTCGGCATACAATCAACAAAATGAAGAAAAAGCTGCGGAGATAGCTTTTGCTCTTATAATTGCAGGAATAGAACCGGAAGGAAAAGAATTTAAGGAATTTGAAACAGCCACTTTAGCAAGAAATTTTTCTATGCATTTCGGAGAAGGGAATACTCTTTTACACATATTTGCAAGAAAAGGGAGTCTCGGTTTTATTCGATTTTTGCTTAATAAAAATGTTCCGATAAATTCGAAAAATGCGGCAGGATCTACCGCAATGCACGAAGCAGTAAGACAAGGGCAAATTGAAGCCGCTGCTGTTTTACTTACAGCAGGAGCAGATCTTAACGACAGAGATGCTTCCGGTAATACGGTTTTGCACCTTGTAATGCCGGAGGCAAGCCGCTCTAAATTATTTGATCAATTACTTACCGCAGGTGTAAACCCGAATATAAAAGATAATTACGGAGAAACGCCGCTGCATATTGCCGCAAGAATAGGAATGAACGAGAAAATAATTTCAGCATTAATAAAAAATGGAGCAGACGTAAACGAAAGAAATAAAAAAGGACAGACTCCGCTTCTTCTCGCTATAGAACGTAATCAAGGTGAACAAGCAAAAATCCTTGTCGAATACGGTTCCGACATTCATGCCGAAGACAATTCCGGAGAAACCGCTTTTACACAAGCCGTTTACACGGGTCTTTCAATGGTTCAAAACCTCATAAACGAAAAAAATTGCGGTACACGGGATTCAAACGGTTCCACTCCTTTACATACTGCAATAAAACTTAATAGCGGAACGGATATTATTTACTATCTTATAGAAAAAAAACACCCTATAAACACAAGAGATAAACTCGGAAACACTCCGCTTCATATAGCAGCTTCGGAAAATTACAAAGAGGCAGGCGAAATTCTTCTTGCAAACAATGCGGATATTTTTTACACAAATGTAAAAGGCGATTCTCCTCTAAAAATTGCCGCAGTTATGGATGCCGGCAGAGAAGAATGGATGATAAACTCCCATACAATAAATGCCAGAGACGGAGCCGGAAATACCCCTGCTCATCTTGCCGCAGAATGGAAAGCAAATCAAATGCTTCTTTATCTTCTTGACAAAGGAGCCGACATAAATGCCGGAAACGCAAATAACGAAACACCTCTTTTTAGTGCCGTAAAATCCGATAGTGTAGAAACTATTAAAATTCTCTTGGGAAATGACAGAGGAATTCAGGCAGATATAAACGCCAGGGATTTTATGGGAAATTCCATCATCCATGCCGCGATAAAATGGTCGGCTTACAATTCGGCAGAATTTCTTGTAAATCTAAAAACGGAAACTTCCAGTAACATAATAAACAGCAAAAATCTTGCAGGAAAAACCGTTTTACACGAAGCAGCAAAACAAGGAAATATAGCATTTTTACAAATGTTTATAAGAGCAAAAGCCGATATAAATGCTTCGGATGAAACAGGCTGCACACCTTTGACGGAAGCCGTTCTTACAAATAAAACCGATGCCGTAGAAATGCTTTTAAATAACGGTGCTTCTCCTTCTCAGCAGGATATGTACGGCAAAACGCCTTTCCATGAAGCGGTAGCTATAGGAGATACAAAAATAATTTCGATGATAAGAGAAGCAGGAGGCAATCCTCTTGCAAGCGATGCTTACGGAAAAACGCCGTTTTTGCTATCTATCGGAAAGGGACTTAAAATTATAGATATCGTTTTAGGCAAAGACAAATTCCTTAGTACAACAGACGGCGACAGCCCCCTCCATTTGGCTGTTAAAGAACATGTCTCTGCCGAAATAATGCAAAAAATTTTGTCTAAAGGCTATCCTGTAGATAAAAGAAACAAAAACGGTACAACCGCAGTTCTTCTTGCAGTACAAAAAAGACAAAGAGAAAACACTCATCTTCTTTTACTCGGTGGAGCTGACCCTTTTATAATAAATAACCAAGGTCTTTCGGCTGTAGGCGAAATATTCGCAAAACAACCGGATTTTGTGCCGTTGGTTGCAGAATTTGCAGTGGGCAAAACAGACGTTATGGGTGATGGTCTTTTACATTATGCCGCCAAATTTGCAAATGTCCAAATAGTTAAAAGCCTGCTTTCTTTACCAGGTATAAATACAAAAGCTAAAAATACGGCAGGAGAAACACCTTATAATATTGCAGTCCGCTGGCAGCGTAAGGAAATAGCGGACTTGCTGAAATAAAATATATAAAGTTTATTTTAAGCGTTTAGTAAACAAACCGTTTTTATAGGAGATTTAATAAACAGCTTGGAATAAATTCTGCATCACTGTTTATCTTTGAGTTTTGTATTTTGCACAAAACATCATTTATTGTATGTAGTTTTGCAAAAGCAAAACTACTTGAAAAACTTTTTTCGTAAATTCATATTTTCTGCAAAAAGTTTTTATAGGGGGATATGATAAAACTTGCAACTATAGCAGGTTCAGATGCTTCAGGCGGAGCCGGATTGGAAGCCGATTTAAAAACATTTGAAGAATATGGAGCTTACGGAATGGCAGCAATTACGGTAATTGCAACTATGAATCCCGATAAGGAATGGGAACATGAAATTTTTCCCGTAGATAAAAATGCTTTGGAAGCACAATTGGAAACTATTTTTAAAGGAATAGGAGCCGATGCCGCCAAAACAGGAATGCTTGCAAGCGGATATGCCATAGAACTCTCGGCAGAATATTTAAAAAAATATAAAGTCAACAACTACGTACTCGACCCTGTAATGATTTGTAAAGGCGGAAATTTGCCTCTTAATCCGGAACTTAATAATTTAATTATAAAAGAATTACTGCCGCTTGCAAAAATAATTACTCCGAACTTGTTTGAAGCAGGACAAATAGCCGGTGTAGAAACACCCCGGACTTTAGTAGAATTAAAAGAAGTCGCAAAACGAATATACGATAAAGGAGTTCCCTTTGTCTTTATAAAAGGCGGAGCAAAATTAAAAGAAACAAACAGTTCCATAGATATTCTATATGACGGAAAAGAATTCTTTAAAGTTGAAGGCGAATTGATACACAGTCACCGGACACACGGTGCAGGCTGTACTACCGCAGCAGCAATTACCGCCGGACTCGGGCAAGGTCTTGAACCATACGAAGCCGTTAAAAAGGCGAAAAAATTCATCACATTAAGTTTAAGAAGCGGTTTTGAATTAAACAAATGGGTAGGACCGGGCAACCCCACGGCATGGCGTAAAGGATTTTTTTAAAAGAAAAAACTAAAATAATTTTCTTCTCAATACACCGGTATTAATATTCAAATACAAACCTGATTTTTGTATCGGGTTTGTGTTTTTATAAAACGGATTATAGCCTTTGCTAAATAATTTAAAAATAAATTGCAGACTACTGCACAAAATCGCAAATAATTATTTTTAAAAAAATCTAATATTCAAATGAAAGATTGCAGCCGAATACAATTAAGGGTTTTTCCCAAATTTTATACCCTCTTTCTTTTACAAATCCGGAAAAGTCAAGCGTAAAATATGTAAAATCAAAGCCTATTCCTCCTTGCGGATAAAGTTCACTCAACCCTAATTTTAAATACAAAACTTCATGAAAAACAATTTCGGAACCTGCCGCAATATTCAAAAGCGGATTTCTGCTTTTATCAAAAACAGGCTGCAAAATATTTCGGTAATCTGAATAAACCGATAAAGAAGAAACCGTTTTATACAATCCTTTATAAACCGGAATAGAACCTATTCCTACAGTCAAATCGGGCAAAAAAGCTTTATACTGTGTTTTTCCCGATGGTGAAGAATTTTTATAGGCTTCAAAGTCCTTATAATAAGTTCTAAGAACCGGTGTATATAAATCTCTGCACGTAAACCCGAGAAAAAAATAATTTTTATATTTATACAAAAAACCCGTATCAATTCCGAAACCTATATCGAGAACAAGATTAAATTGTTTTAATAAATCGTTTTGAAAAGGCGGTGTAGGGATTTTATCCGTATAAATAAATGTTTGGAAAAAACCTTTCATTTGCAAGCCTAAACTAACTCTATTAACCCCATCATCATAAACCGTTCCGCCATAACCGCCCGTAAGAAAAAGTTCTCCTCCAATTAAAAAACTTTCGTTATTCCCTCGGGAAAAATTACTGTTTGCAAAGAACCTGTTAAAAATTCCAAAACCGAAATTCTTATCCGTAAAAGCTATTGCCAACGGTCCTGTTGTGTTTAAATATAAATCGTTTTTAACCAAATTACCAAAATAATCTTCAAAAAGTTTTTCTTTATTTTTTTGGATCAAAAGGTTAAAAAAATCGGGAACATTACCGCTTGTAGTTATTCCGGCACGCATAACCAAAAGACGTTTTTTTAAAAAAGCAAATGCAGCAGGATTTGTAAAAACTGTATCTGTTCCGGCTTCTAAAGTCGTGTAAGAACCGCCTTGTCCCAAAAACCGTCCCGATATAATTTCCGGTTTTTGTAAATCGGGTAATTTGGCTTGTGAATATAAAAAAATTCCGCTTATATATAAAATCAAAAAAAAACTTAGTTTTTTCAAACCGATCCTCCAAAAATAGGACTTAAAACCGTAAATCGGGTGTAATCATTTGTTCATATTATAAGGCATTCGAAAAACTCAAACATAGATTTTTTCGAATACCCGTAGACATTCT